>CAYSVQ010000001.1:0-4079 GCA_964434565.1 uncultured Flavobacteriaceae bacterium
AACCTCCTTAAGAATTGCCATCTCCTGAACCCTGTTATAGGATTCTTTCATTTTCTTTTCCAATTTTTCCATTACTTCTTCAAGCGTCCAAATTTCACCATTTCGATTTTGCAACCACTCAAAATAGCTTCCGATGACACCGCCTGAATTACATAGGATATCCGGGATAATGTCAATCCCCATATCTGTAAGGATTTTTTCGGCCTCCACATCGGTAGGCCCGTTAGCGCCTTCGGCGATAACATCGGCCTTGATATCCCCTGCATTCCGTGAAGTGATCTGGTTGCCCAATGCCGCAGGAATACAAATATCACAGTCCAATGCAAAAAAGTGGCCATTATCTATTGGAGTGGCCTCCCTAAACCCCAGAATACTGTTCCCGTTCGCTTTGGCATAATCGAAAAGTTCCGTCACGGGGATGCCCAGTTCATTATAAATACAACCATGGGCATCCTGTACTCCCACCATCGCGGCGCCTGCTTCTTCAAGAAAACGGGCTGTCCAGTATCCAACATTCCCGAATCCCTGGAGTATAAAAGTCTTCCCCTGTAACCGGATATTTTTGGTTTCCGCCCAAAACCTGATGTTCAGGAACACTCCAAATCCGGTAGCACGGTCGCGGCCCTGCGACCCGCCTACCGCAACCGGCTTGCCCGTAACCACATGCAGGTTTTTGGAACGTTCGGCTGGCGATTTGGTAGACATATAGGTATCGAGAATCCAGGCCATGGTTTGGGAATTCGTGTTAACGTCGGGGGCCGGGATGTCGAGTTCAGGGCCAATGTTGTCTCCAAGCGCATATGTAAATCTCCTGGTAATGCGCTCCAGTTCGGAAGAGGAATACTTTTCCGGATCAAGCTGTATACCGCCCTTGGCACCTCCGAAAGGGAGCCCGGCAAGGGAAGTTTTCCAGGTCATCCACATGGCCAGTGCCCTGGCAGCATCCAGGTCAACTGTGGGGTGATACCTCAGACCACCCTTATAGGGGCCCAGGGAGTTATTGTGCTGTACCCGGTAGCCGGTAAAAATTTCCACCTGCCCGTTATCCATTTTTACAGGAAAATGTACCACCAGCTCATTATTGGTAATCTCGAGGATCTTCCGAATATTTGGGTTCAGGTTAATAAGGTCTGCCGCATTATCAAACTGCCGCATGACATTGTTCAGCATCCCCTGCTTTAGGCTAAGCTGATGTTTTTCTTTTGTTATCATTTTATATGAATATCATTTCTTCGTAATTATCTTCTTCGGAAACCCTTTCAACTAGCCTTGAATGACCTTGCTTTTCATGAATATAGTCACAACAGTAGGTTATGAACCTCTTGTCGTTCGTGAGTACACAAGCTGCCAGGTGCCGGCAGGTAGAACAAATGCTTCTTTTATAATTTCCCATGATTCAGAACTTCGCCGGGGTCTTCCCTTCTGCTTCTCTTAGGCAAAGGGCGTGCCTTAATTAAATCGGTAGTCGTCCCAATTAGTCAATGTGCTGTAAAACAGATGTATAACTGAATTATTTGGAGGGATTGCAATTAGATAAGTGGGGAGAAACGCCCCGCCCGGGGTGATATGCCCCGCTTAATTTTTTAACTTTTCGCGTAGTGTTTTGCGGTCTATTTGCAGGATAGTGGCTGCCTTTGACTTATTGTTTCCCGTATAGGCAAGCACCTTCAGGATATAATCCCTTTCCAGTTCTTTTAATGACACATAAGGTTTCTCCGGGAAATCGATTTTATACTTTAGGTTTTCGGGCAGGTCATCAAGGGTGACCCTTTCGTTACACATGATTACCGCCCGCTGTATGACGCTTTCGAGTTCCCGTATATTCCCGGGCCAGTCATACCGGTCCAGAATCTCCAGAGCTTCCGGATTTATTTTAATATAACGATCCCTGTACTCCAGGCCATACTTCCTGAGGAAGAGGTCCACAAGCTCCGGGATGTCGGATTTTCGTTCCCTCAATGGCGGTACTCTGATCCCTACCACGCTTAACCGGTAATACAGGTCTTCCCGGAAAGTATGCTTCGATACATTATCCAGGAGGTCGCTGTTGGTGGCCGCTATAATACGCAGTTCCACCTTTTCAGATTTCCGCGAACCTACCCGGAAGATCTCCTTTTCCTGCAGCGCCCTCAGGAGTTTGGCTTGTACCGCCAGGGATGCATTTCCAATTTCATCCAGGAAAAGCGTCCCCCCGTTTGCAGCCTGAAAAAAGCCTTCCCTATGCTCCGCTGCACCTGTAAAAGCGCCCTTGGTATAGCCGAACAATTCCGCTTCAAGCAGTTCTTGCGGGATTGCTGCACAATTCACGGCAATACACGGCGCCCTGGAATATTTCCCTGAATAATGAATGGCGCGTGCTACCAGTTCCTTTCCTGTACCGCTCTCGCCCTGGATAAGGACCGTAGCACGATTGTCTTTCAGACGACCAACCGTATCCAATATTTTTGTGAATGCCTCCGAAGAGCCAATCATCCCGCCACTAATGGCGCTGCCCACATGCCCGGATTCGGGGCGGGGTGGCTGGCTTTGATGATTTCCAAAGGATTTTTGGACGGCCTGTTTGAGCTCTTCCTTTGTAAACGGCTTTGTGAGATAAGCGGTTGCTCCGGATTTGATAACGTCGAGTGCTCCTTCAACAGAAGGGAATCCGGTAATCACCAGTTTTGGGAGTTGCGGGTAGTGTTCTGCCGTAAACTTCAGCAACTGAAGCCCATCAACTTCCGGCATCTGTATATCGGTAATTAAAAGATCAATTTCAGATTCCTTAAGTATTTGTAATGCCTGTTCAACCGAAATCGCTCTGAAGGTATGATAGTTAAGGCTATGAAGATGACGTTGGAGGAGTTCCAGAATATGGATGTCGTCATCAACAATAAGAATATTCTCCTTTTCGTATGCCATAGCCCCTATATTGGAAAATCAAGTACAAATACGGTTCCCTTCGGCTTGTTGGGTTTATGGGATATGGCCCCTTTGTGGCTGCTCATGATCCCGTGTACCACACTCAAACCAAGCCCGGATCCTTCGCCCAGCCCTTTTGTTGTAAAAAACGGCTCGTAAATTTTGTCTTCTATCGCCTTTTCAATTCCCGGGCCTTCATCAGCAATCTTAATCCGTATCCCCGATGGCCGTCTTTTAACCGATAAATGCAGTTTTCCTGAATCGGGTGAAAAATATACGGCATTCATAATAAGGTTAAAGAGCACCTGGGTTAACTGAATGGTATCAGCCTTTATGGCGGGCAACTCATCATCAACTGCAAGTACAAGTTTAATGTTTTTCTTCTTTAAAGCTGGCCCCAACAGATTCAAAACATCTTCAATTATGGGTTGCAAGGCTACCTTATCCATATGCTGGGGCATCTCACAGGCAAAGAACATGAGTTTTTTCACCACTTCCCTGCAATAAATCGCACTATCAACAATCTTTTCCAGGTCCCTTGACATCTGGCCCTGGCCAACCGAGGAACGAAGTAATTCGGCGAACCCTAGGATATTTGCCAGGGGAGTATTCAACTCGTGTGCAATCCCTGCCGTAATTTCTCCCAGAATGTTCAGCCGGTCTGCTCTTTCAACCTGCCGCTTGATAGCCGCTTCACTATCCCTGATTTGTTTTCTTTCCAGTAAATTCCCAATAGCAAGGCCCACGTTATCAAGCAATTTTTGTTCCTCTTCCAGAAAATCATCTTCGCTATGGGAGGAGGCCGGGTAGCCAACTTCAATATTACCGGCGTCTTCATTGAATACCTTAATGATAGAGTGCAGCGTTACCAGCTTCCCTTCCCTTTTTCCGGCAATGCTATTATATGAGTTAACTTCTATTAATATTGTGGCCTTATCCGGAAAACGCCATGCTTTCTTAAGGCAGTGGGCTATGGCCGCAATGGAAGTCTCCAGGTGGTCATAATCCGAGTTAACAAGGATAGAACTCACCTCATAAAGGCATGTGAGCTCCTTGATCCTTTCATTTAACTTGATTTCTATCGAATCCACTTTACTATTCTCCTTTTATTTTATAACTACGTATCCGTCTTCCATGAAATTGAAGTTATAAACATCCTTCCAGTTGGTTTCAGTCCA
>CAYSVQ010000002.1:0-6960 GCA_964434565.1 uncultured Flavobacteriaceae bacterium
ACCCCGGCGGGCCTATTTCGGGGAAAAGGATTTCCAGCAATTGCAGATCATCAGGAAACTGGTAGCCGCCATGAATCTCCCGGTGGAAATCATAGGCTGCCCTATTGTCAGGGAAACAGGGGGCCTGGCCCTCAGTTCCCGAAACGAGAGGCTGTCAGCACGGGTCAGGAAAGAAGCCTCCTTCATTTATAAAACCCTGCAAGCTGCCAGGGCTAAATTTGGCACGAAAAGTGCATCCTGGGTGATGAATTGGGTGCGGATGCAATTCCGGGCACATCCGCATCTGGAACTTGAATACGTGGAGATTACAGACGAAGATACCTTAACGCCGGTATTACGAAAGAAAAAAGACGGGAAATACAGGGCTTTTATTGCAGCCTATGCCAACGGTGTCAGGCTGATAGACAATATCGCCCTTAACTAATTTACGTACCTTTGCACCATGCAAGTAGAAGTTGTAAAATCTAAGATTCACCGCGTAAGGGTAACGGGGGCCGATCTGAATTATATCGGCAGCATAACGATAGATGAAGACCTTATGGACGCGGCCAATATAATCCACGGGGAAAAGGTTCAGGTGGTGAACAACAACAACGGGGAACGTTTGGAAACCTATGCCATCCCCGGACCCAGGGGTACGGGCGAGCTTACACTGAACGGCGCTGCGGCCAGGAAGGTGGCAGTTGGGGATATCCTTATCCTGATCACATATGCCCGGATGGACATTGAAGAGGCCAAAAAGTTCAATCCGGCCCTTGTTTTCCCCAACGAGGAGACCAACCGCCTGAACTGATTTTGAACCGAAGGCTCAAAAAAGCGCTCAAGTTATTTCTCCCAATCACCCTGGGTATATTCCTGTTATGGTGGTCCTACAATATCACTTCCCCGGAAGAACGGCAACAGATCATTAAATACATCAGGGAGGCAGATAAATTCTGGGTGGGTGTTTCCGTACTCATAGGGATCCTCAGCCATATTTCCCGTGCCATTCGCTGGAATTACCTCCTCCAGCCTATGGGTTACCACCCCAGGGTGACGAACAATGTGCTGCTCATCCTCATCGCTTATTTTACCAACCTGGGTATTCCAAGGTCTGGCGAAGTGGTGAGAGCCACTGCCCTTGCCACTTATGAAGGGGTTCCCTTCGAAAAAGGCTTCGGGACCATCGTTACCGAAAGAGTGGTCGATTTGGTTATGTTGTTACTGGTTGTAATAATTACCCTCATCCTGCAAACCGATATCCTTCTGCAGTTCCTCGACGGCCGGGGGTTAAGTCTGGCTGTGCTTCTGGTATTTCTTGCCGTTGGCATTTTCGGGCTTTTCCTATTCCTGGCATTCCTCCGCCGGTCTGCGAACCCCCTGGCCATCAAACTGAAAAATATCATTAAAGGCCTGCTCGACGGGGTGATGAGTATTTTTAAAATGAAGAAGAAATGGCCATTCCTCTGGCACACCATTTTTATCTGGAGTGCCTACATTGCCATGTTCTGGGTGATCAAATATACGGTGCCGGAAACTGTAAGCCTTTCTCTCGGGCAAATTCTGGTAGCCTTCGTTGCCGGTGCATTCGCCATGTCTACAACTAACGGTGGCATTGGGCTTTACCCAATCGCCGTAAGCAGTTCGCTTGCCATCTACGGCATTTCTGAAGTCTCAGGCGATGCCTTCGGCTGGATTATGTGGATCTCCCAAACCCTTATGGTCGTGGTATTCGGTGCAATATCTTTTCTGGTCTTACCGTTATGGAACAGGAACCGATAAGCGTAACCAAAACCAAAACTGCCAGACATGTCGCGCCATTTACCCCTGATGCTTACCCTGTTTATATGCAGCGGGCTCTTTGCCCAGGTAAAAGAGGAGATCTTTGAATCCTTTAAACTGCAGGAACGCAGAGACGTCAAATATTATTTCCCGGAAGATTATACCCCGGAGAAGAAATATCCCCTCGTAGTAGTGCTCGACGCGGAATACCTGTTTGAGCAGGTGGTAGCCGTATCCAAATTCTACAGTCGTTTCCAGGGCATGCCCCAGGTTATAGTTGTAGGGATCGAGCAGAGTAAAAACGACCTGCGATGGTATGATTGTGCGTTTGAAGAAGTTAGCGGCCTCCCGACTGACAAAGGAAAACTGTTCTATGAATTCCTGGGGATGGAGATCATTCCCTATCTGGAGACCACTTTTAGTACCGCTCCGTTTAAGGTCTTTGTTGGCTACGACATTACCGCTAATTTCGGCAATTACTTCCTCTTCAAAGAGCGATCTCTTTTTAATGCTTTTATCAGCATCTCCCCCCTGCTGGCGCCGGAAATGGAAAGCCGGATAGCGGCCCGTCTGAATGACATGGAACAGCAGATATTTTACCATCTAATCACCGAACCCGGCAAAGGGGCCGGTTGGGATTCCATGCAACAACTTAACCGGAACCTGCAGACCATTGGCAGAGACAACGTCCATTACTATTACGAAGAATACCCGGGAGCTAACGAGATATCCGTGGCCACATATGGGATCGGAAAAGCCTGGGACCGCACCTTCCAGGTCTTTAAACCTATTAGCCCTGAGGAATACCAAAAGGAGGTCCTCACCTCAACAGAGCCGGTCTTCCAGTACCTGCAAAAGAAGTACGATATGGTAGAATCACTATTCGGATTTCGCAAACCAGTAGTTCTTAACGATATCATGGCCATCTATGCAGCCTGCCGTAAGAAACAGGACACCGAATCCCTGAAACCGCTCTCCGACCTTTGCAAACAGGAATTCCCCGATACCATGCTGGGATTTTACTTTGAGGGCGAATACTACGAGCAGATGGGCGAACCCAAAAAAGCCCTGCGGACCTTCGAAAAAGCTTTCGGAATGGAGGAAATAGACTTCCTTACCAAAGAGATGGCTCTTGAAAAGATGGATGCCCTGAAGGCCGATTTCGGTTTTTAGCACCCCTTTTATTTTTCCATTACCAACCCGCTTTTTATTAACCCCGGCATTCCTTTGTTTTTACGGCCGGCCACAATATCTTTAAGCATTGCGAAAGTATGTTATGGCTAAAATAAAAACAGCATGGTTCTGTCAGAATTGCGGTACCCAATATTCTAAATGGCAGGGACAGTGCAGTGCCTGCAGGGAATGGAACACCCTGGTGGAAGAAGTGCTGCAGAAGGAAGGGAAGGCCGGATGGGAAGCTATACAGGACAGCACCAAAAAAGGAAGCCGCCCCCTTAAGGTTAGTGAAATCCGCACCGATAAAGAACTGCGTCTTAACACACAAGACCAGGAGTTTAACAGGGTACTCGGGGGAGGCCTGGTGCCGGGGTCGCTGGTGTTGCTTGGCGGGGAACCGGGGGTTGGAAAAAGCACCCTTTTGCTGCAGATTGCCCTCAACCTCCCTTATTCCACCCTCTACGTTTCAGGGGAGGAAAGCCAGAAGCAGATTCGCATGCGTGCAGACCGTATAAATCCGGAAAGCGACGGCTGTTTTATCCTTACCGAAACCCGTACCCAGGCAATCTTCCAGCATATAGGAGAATTGGCGCCCGATATCGTGGTGATCGATTCCATACAGACCCTGCACTCAGACTATATCGAATCATCGGCAGGCAGCATATCCCAGATCCGGGAGTGTACGGCAGAACTTATCAAATTTGCCAAGGAGACCAATACTCCCGTGATCCTTATAGGGCACATTACCAAAGATGGATCTATTGCCGGACCGAAAATCCTGGAGCATATGGTGGATACCGTGCTGCAGTTTGAAGGCGACCGCAATTACGTTTACCGTATCCTCAGGGCTCTTAAAAATCGTTTTGGTTCCACCTCCGAACTCGGTATTTACGAAATGCAGGGGAGCGGATTAAGAGAGGTGAACAACCCCTCGGAAGTGCTGCTCTCCAATACTGACGAAGGTCTCAGCGGGACCGCTATAGCCGCTACGATTGAAGGGATGCGTCCCTTGATGATAGAGATACAGGCGCTGGTAAGTTCGGCCGTTTACGGAACCCCCCAGCGCTCTTCTACCGGTTATAATGCCAAGCGCCTGAACATGCTGCTGGCGGTAATGGAAAAACGGGCCGGTTTCAGACTCGCGGCCAAGGACGTTTTCCTTAATATTACAGGCGGAATTACAGTAGATGATACTGCCATTGACCTGGCTGTGGTTGCAGCCATCCTCTCCAGCAATGCCGATATCGCATTGGAAAAAGGTGTCTGCTTTGCTGCGGAGGTAGGCCTGGCAGGAGAGATACGGCCTGTACAGAGGGTAGACCAGCGAATTCTGGAAGCCGAAAAACTTGGTTTCACCACTATTATAGTGTCCCGGAGCTGCACCGTCACCGTAAAAAACACTAATATCCGTATCTGCCGCCTTGGGAAAATCGAGGCATTGGTAAAGGAATTATTTGGTTAGCACAGGCAAATTAAGGAGAAGGGTTGGGGATATCATTATGGATATCCTCTATTCCCTGCAGCACGGCTTCACTCAGTTTAACGTCAATACTTCCAATGTTTTCCTTAAGTTGCTTCATACTGGTCGCCCCAATAATGGTACTTGTGACAAACGGCCTGGAAATAACAAATGCAAGGGCCATTTGTGCCGGATGCAGACCGTGGGAATTCGCCAGTTCGCAATATCGCCCTGTGGCTTCCCGGGCGTTTTCGCTACTGTATCGACTGTAACCGGGGAAGAGGATAATCCTGGAGTTGGCAGGTTTCATCCCCCCTAAAAATTTCCCGCTAAGAGTGCCAAAGCCAAGAGGAGAATAGGCAAGCAGGCCTATTTTGGAACGTATGGAAATTTCGGAAAGCCCCACTTCAAACTGTCGGTTTAACAGGTTATAAGGGTTCTGTATGGCAACCATCTTCGGCAGGCTCTCATGCACTTTGCCCTCTTCCAGGAAGCGCATTACCCCCCAGGGCGTTTCATTTGAAAGTCCGACCTGCCCTATTTTTCCTTCCAAGATGAGGTCACGAAGGGTTTCTAGTACCTGATGGATATTGTCTTGCCAGTGGTCGGTTATTTCATGCCTGTACCCCCTCTGTCCAAAGTAATTGGTGTTGCGTTCCGGCCAGTGCAACTGGTAGAGGTCTATATGATCTGTCTGCAGCCGTTTAAGGCTCCCTTCAACTGCTTCTACTATCGATTCCCTGCTGAAACCGGTAGTGCGGATAAATTTTGTAAAATCGGCCTTGCCAACAATCTTGGAGGCCAGCACCACTTCCTTCCGCTTCCCGGTTTTTTTAAACCAGTTGCCTATAATGATCTCGGTATGCGAATGACGATCCGGGTGAGCAGGAATAGGGTAGAGTTCTGCCGTGTCAAAAAAATTAATGCCCTGGTCGAGGGCGTAATCCATTTGTTCAAAAGCTTGAGCTTCTGTATTTTGACGGCCCCAGGTCATGGTACCCAGGCATATCTTACTCACCTCCATATTGGTGTGCGGTAGTTTTGTATAAAGCATTGTAATTAAGTTTTGTTAGAAAAGCAGTAAAAGCCTTTCAATTCCGGGTTTAAACATCCAGTTCTACGAGGATGGGGCAATGATCGCTGTGATAAGCCTCCGGCAGGATTACAGAGCGTTTCAGCTGAGGTGCCAAAGGTTCACTTGCCATCCCGTAATCAAGACGCCATCCTTTATTATTCGCCCTTGCATTTGCACGGTAACTCCACCAGGTATAGTTATGGGGTTCCTGATTAAAGTGGCGGAAACTGTCTATAAAGCCGCTGTCTATAAAATTACCCAGCCATTCACGCTCCACCGGCAAAAAACCGGAAACATTCTTGTTCCTGATGGGATCGTGGATATCTATGGGCCGGTGACAGATGTTGTAATCCCCACAGATGAGCAATTTCGGGAAATCTTTCCGGAGTTGGTCTATATATCTCTGGAAATCGGCCATATACTGTAACTTGTGGTCGAGCCGGTTAATATTGGTGCCGGATGGGAGATATAGGCTCATAATGGAAACCCCGTTGAAATCGGCTCGGAGGTTACGGCCTTCTGAATCCATATAATCAATTCCGGTGCCGAATTCCACATGGTCCGGTTTTAGTCTCGACAGTACGGCTACCCCACTGTAACCTTTTTTGCTGGCGCTGAACCAGTAGAGGTAGGGGAATCCTGCTGCCTCGAAAAGGCTGAGGTCTATCTGATCTTCCATGGCCTTGATCTCCTGCAGGCAAACCACATCGGCATTTACAGTTCCCAGCCAGGTGAGAAACCCTTTATTCAGTGCAGCCCTGATTCCGTTTACGTTGTACGATACAATCTTCAATGTTCTCAAATTTTTGCCTAAAATAACAATGTTTACCGCGCCCTGAAAGTTTTGAGCAAAGATGTTCTGGCAGCTTTTGATAAAAATGCAGGACTGCATGGTAATTCCAGGCTTGCATAGCTTGGCAAATGGAATGATATTTGTTGCTCCACCCGGTATAAAACTCAGCTTATGAAAAGATTTACCCTGCTTTTTCTGTTATACGGTAGTCTGGCACATGCCCAGGCTTATCCACAATTTAACAACAGTCATGAGATTAAATTCAATATTGGCCTCTTCCTTGCAACAATGACAGTGGAAGGTTCCTACGAATATTTCCTGGGGGAAGATACCAGTATAGGTGGTACGATATATTTTGATGATGATGCAGAAGACTACAATGGGAATTTCGGGATAGGCCCCAACTTCAGGGCTTATTTCGGATACCGCCCACGAAGCGGTTTCTTTGCGGAAGCCTTCGGCCTGTATTATACGGGGAAAGAGGAACCGGACCCCAACGTAGCCAGCCTCAGGAATCAGGATTACAACACCCTGGCCGTGGGTCTGGGCTTGGGGAACAAATGGGTAACCCGTAGCGAAAAGTTTTCGCTGGAACTCTTCGGCGGGTTGGGCCGGAATATCAATCCCGAAGAATTTCAGGACAACTTTATGTACCGCGGTGGCCTCTCTATAGGGTTCAGGTTTTAATACTTATTT
>CAYSVQ010000003.1:0-21310 GCA_964434565.1 uncultured Flavobacteriaceae bacterium
GAGGGGCATAGGTAGCACTGCGGTAAATCATATGATGAAAACCGGTGTTGCCGGTGGCCGCAGCCAGGACCATCATTTGCTCCAATTCCCCCAATGGCATTGGGGCATGTTTAGATTTAAACTTTAATGGACCATCCGGAATTTCATTTCCTTTTGCAAACCTCCTTGCCCTCCTTCCATATAAGGCTTCAATGAGTGGGAATTTTACCGCTTCCGCCAAACCCTTGGGAACGCGGTGTAAGCCGTCAATATAGGTTCTTGCTTTATCTTTTAACCCACTACCCTTAGCTTGGAATCCCAATCCGCTCATAACTGCACCTGAAGCCAATAGTAAGGAACCTAACACCTCTCTTCGGTTGATTCCGGAATTTTTCAAATTGCTCATTTTTCAGTTGATTAATTTAATTTAACATTGTTTTTTTGGATCTAAAAAAGCCCATTATGGACAATGCAAAACTATACTCAGGAGAAAAATGATACCTGCCTGCCCTGCAGATGCTATTTCTTCCCTTGTTATCCCTGAAAATGCCACTTCGTAGTTTACAGGAAGTTCTTCTGCCGCTACTTCATTTACCGCTGTAATGGCATCCCCTGAACTAAATCCAGGGGCCGCGGATCCGTTAACACTGACAGAGTTAAACAGGTTAAAGCGATTTACCGTCTGTGGGCCATAAACGCGAGTCAGGGTAACAAATTCCGATACGGGGGCCATAACCCCGTCTTCATTCCTTACGAACATACTGTTAAGGCTTTCTTCTCTATTTCTGTCTTCGGGCTTTGCCTGTACAAAAACCCTGTATTGCTTACCAAAACGACTGAAATCGGCCGCATAAAACCCCCCGATGTAACCCTGGAGCGTACTGAGGATGCTGCTGATGGCAACCCCGGCTTCCTTGGCCTTGGGAATATTTATATCCATTTGTAGCTGTGGAAAATTGGTGCTGAACGAATTGGAAACAAAGGCAACTTCGGGCCGTTGCACCAGAGCGGCCACAAAATTGTTCACAGCTTCGTCAAGATCGCTCAGCTCCCCTGAAGACCGGTCAAGGATATTCATTTCAAATCCTTCAACCGCCCCGAAACCTGGGATACTGGGCGGGGTAAAAAATGTAATCCTGGCATCGGCCAGGCCAGCGGTCTTCTCATTCAACTTCTCAATGATACCTTCAATGGAGGTGGCTTCCGTATCCCTTTCTTCCCAGTCTTCAAGGTTAAGGAACCCCAGGGCATATGAACTGCCCGCACCGGAGAAAAAGTTCCTCCCGCTGATAAGGGATGAGGTCCGGACGCCTTCAATTGTACTTGTAATCTGGAATAGTTCCTGGGTAAAGGCAAATGTTCGGTCGAGGGAAGCACCCTGGGGAAGCTCTATATTAACAAATATCACTCCGCGGTCTTCACTGGGAACAAATCCGGACGGGGTTGTCCTGTCGGCCCAAAAGATCGCCGCTATGGCGATCAGCAGCACAAGGGCGGTGATCCACCGTTTTTTTACCAGGAATCCGAGGGAGTTCGTATATTTTTTGGTAGTGGCTTCAAATGCCGCGTTAAATGCGTCGTAAAACCGCTGCAACAATGTGCGTTTTCTTTCCTTCTCCTTATGTGGTTTCAGGAAAAGGGCACAGAGTGCCGGGCTAAGGGTGAGTGCATTTACTGCCGAGATAAGGATAGCCACTATAAGGGTTAACCCGAATTGTTCGTAAAATACGCCGGAAGGTCCTTGAATAAAGGTAATTGGGATAAAAACCGCGGCCATTACGAGGGTAATCGAAATGATGGCTCCGCTGATTTCGCTCATCGCAGCGTGGGTTGCCGATTTAGCGGAAGTATATCCTTCCTCCAGCTTTGAATGTACGGCTTCGGTTACTACAATCGCATCATCAACCACTATCCCAATGGCCAGCACAAGGGCAAAAAGCGTGAGCAAATTGATCGAATACCCAAACAAACCCATAAAAAAGAAAGTGCCGATAATGGAAACGGGCACCGCAATGGCTGGAATCAAGGTAGATTTAAGGTCCTGCAGGAACAGGAAAACCACCAGGAAAACCAGCAGGAAGGCCTCGACCAGGGTAGAACGCACCTTGTTCATCGAAGCTGTCAGGAATTTATTTGTATCGTAGTTTATCAGGTAGTGAATTCCTTCGGGGAACTGGGATTCAAGGCGGTCCAGTTCATCATACAGCCTTTCGATGATTTCCTGGGCATTGGATCCGGGTGTCTGGAAGATACCGAAGTTTACACCTGGGTTGCCCTGCGACCTGGAGAGCGAGCTGTAGGAGAAGGCGTCGAGTTCTACCGTGGCAACGTCCTTTAAACTTAAAAACTGCCCGTTATCAAGGGCTTTAATGATAATATTCTCATATTCCGATTCGGTTTTATACCTGCCTTTGTACTTAATAACATATTCGAAGGAATTGCCCGAATTCTGGCCCAGAGAACCTGCAGCCGCCTCCTGGCTTTGTTCACCTATTGCGCTTACCACGTCTGAGGTATTCAGCCCGTAAGCGGCAAGTTTTACTGGATCTATCCATATACGCATGGAATAATCCTTGGCCCCAAAAACATTCACGGCTCCAACTCCCTTGATCCGCTCGATTTCAGGTTTTACATTGATGTTGAGATAATTCTGGACGAAGGTATCGTCGTAGTCCGGATTCGTAGAATACACAGCTACATACATCAAGGCGGAACTCTGCTGTTTTTGAGTGGTAAGCCCGGCTCTGATTACTTCGGCTGGCAGGAGTGCGTTTGCGCGGGCTACCCGGTTCTGCACATTCACCGCGGCAATATCCGGATCCACGCCCTGTTCAAAAAACACGCTGATGTTAGCGCTCCCGCTGTTGCTGGCGGATGACGTGATATATGTCATCCCTTCCACGCCGTTGATTTGTTCCTCAATCGGGATGACCACACTTTCCAGAATCGTCTCTGCATTCGCTCCCGGGTAGTTGGCAGATACCTGTACCGTTGGCGGCGCAATATCGGGATATTGGGTTACTGGCAGGGTTGCCAGACCCAGGATACCCAGAAGCACGATAATTATGGATATTACCGTAGATAGAACCGGCCTTTCGATAAATATTTTTAGCGTCATCTTATTTAAATACCTGATCGAAGGATTGCACAATACTGTCAATTGAGGTCGGCTCCGGAATGATCCTGGTCCCGGGACCTACCTTCCCGACCCCTTTGGCAAGGATTTCATCGCCTTCGTTTAACCCCTGAAGTACTGTCAGCCCTTGTGTTTCAGCCATTACAGCGATGCTTTTGGCCCTGAGCGAATCATTTACCACCAGGTATACAAAGGTTTCCCCCTGTTGTTCAAAAGTCGACATTGCAGGCACTATCAGTACATCTTCGAGTCTCTGGGTGAGCCTCACGGTACCGCTGCTGCCATTTCTTAACAGGCCACCCGGATTCGGGAATGTGGCCCTGAAACGCACTGTACCAGAATTGGGGTCTACCGATCCGCTTATTGTCTCAATGATCCCTTCATATTCATATAAAGAACCATCCGCCAGCTGCAGTTGTACAGGCGGCATGTTTGCCGCCAATGCATCAAGGCTTTCTACTTCACGTTCCCTTAGAAAGGTAATGAAGTCCTTTTCATTCATCGAAAAATAGGCGTACACTTTATCTATCCTCGAAATCGTGGTCAGGGGAACCGCATCCTGGGCACTTACAAGATTGCCGGCCCTGTAGGGGATGGTCCCCACAACACCATCTATCGGGCTGCGGATGTTAGAATAACCTATGTTTGCCCGGATACTCTGATAATTGCTTTCTGCCTGTGCAAGGTTCGCCTTCGCGGTTTCAAGTTGCACCGGGCTGATAATGTCCCGCGCTACCAGGGGCTCCAGCTTGTCTACTTCAACCTGTGCCAGCCGGATCCTGGATTCCGCAGCATCCGCATCCCTGGACAGGCTCTGCGTCTCCAGATCAAAAAGGGGCTGTCCCTGTCTCACATACTCCCCTTCATCTATCAACACCTTTTGTATATAACCGGGTACCTTTGCCCTTACCTGGCTGTTGACAACTCCTTCTATCGCTGCAGGATAACTTACAACTTGCTCAACCGACCTCTTTTCTACTTCCACCGTAGGATAAGGAGCGGGGCCCGAGGGCCTGGCTTTGTCCTTATCATCCGCGCAGCTGCTCATAAGGAAGCAAATAAAAAAAAGGGAAAGAATCTTTTCCCCGGCCCATGTTGTTCCGTAAATTAAAGATAACAGGATGCTTTTCATTACAGTTAATATGTTTTAGGGTTTTCACATGCCCGCAGAATCCGGATCTGTATCGCTATGTCGTTAAAAAAATTCATAGGATAGAAGCTGTATTGCCGGATTTTTCAAAAAGAATCAAACCCAGCATAAAAGTAAAGAATTTTATTTACCATGGGCCTGCATTAACAATCTCAGATCGGGCTGTAAAGGGGATGCGGGATGAAGAGTCGATTCCGTGCAGACCTTATTACAGAGCACTTCTGAATTGTTCCAGGAACCTGATGTTGTTCTCGCTAAGTAAGCGGATATCGGAAATCTGGTGCAACAGCAGGGCAATCCTGTCGATCCCCATCCCGAAAGCGAAGCCCGAATATTGGGTGGGGTCTATATGGCAGTTGAGCAGCACATTTGGATCAACCATGCCACAGCCCATGATTTCAAGCCATCCTGTACCTTTTGTCATACGATAGTCCGTTTCGGTTTCAAGGCCCCAGTAAACATCCACTTCGGCACTTGGTTCTGTAAAGGGAAAATAGGAAGGCCTTAACCGTATCCTGGATTTCCCGAAAAGGGCGGTGGTAAAGAATTGTAAGGTTTGCTTCAGGTCTGCGAAGGACACGCCTTTATCTATATATAAGCCTTCCACCTGGTGGAAAAAACAATGTGAACGGGCCGAGATAGCTTCATTCCGATAAACCCTGCCGGGGGAAATTGTTCGTATGGGCGGTTGGTTTTGTTCCATATACCGTACCTGGACCGAGGAAGTATGTGTACGAAGCAATATGTCCGGGTCCGTTTGAATATAAAAAGTGTCCTGCATATCGCGGGCAGGATGGTGTTCCGGAAGATTAAGAGCCGTAAAATTATGCCAGTCATCTTCAATCTCCGGCCCTTCCGAAACATTAAAACCTATCCTGGAAAAGATGTCTATAATCTGGTTTTTAACAATGGATACCGGATGGCGTGCTCCAAGTTCCAGCGGTTCTGCCGGCCTTGTGAGGTCTCCATAGATTTTTTTTTGTCTTCTGTTTGCCTCCAGGGCATTTTTGAGGGTCTGCACCTTCTCTGCAGCAGCCGTTTTCAATTCATTTATAGCCTGGCCAAAGTTCTTCTTTTCTTCGGCCGGAACATTTTTAAACTCGCTGAAGAAGGTATTCAGCAACCCCTTTTTCCCCAGGTATTTTATGCGGAATGCTTCAACGGATTCCGGGCTGTCTGCGGTAAATGCCGAAACTTCCGCTATATGGTTTTTAATCTGTTCTATCATTTGGTTCTTGCCGGATTTCTTTTATAAAAAAGCCCCTCCTGTAAACTTATGGTTCACGGGGGAGAGGCAAATTTAAGATTTTTAGGCATGATGGAACACAAACCCAGACATAATCGGGCGATACGCTTATTTTTTACCTGCCAGCACATTACCATCGGGCACCGGACCGTGTATGTCGGGAACATTTTTCTTGACCCATTCCGTACAGGCCTTGAAGGAATCGAAGATGTGCTCCTCGGGGATCAGGTCCGGGATTATATCAATGCGTTCCATCATATACCTTGGCTGGGGCATCACATTCACCAGCAGGACATTCATCCCATTGGATTTTTTAAGGTCTACCAGCACATCTTCAAGCGCATAAAGGCCGGACTGGTCTATATATTGCATCCTGCCCATACGTATGATAACCGCCAAGGCCGTCTCGGGAATCTGTTTGGCCAGATTGACGAAATCACTGGTCGAACCAAAGAAAAGGGGTCCTTTAATATGTTTGATAAAAACCTCTTCCTTAAGTTTTTTGGGAAAATCGTGCTCATCGGCCCAGGCTTTTTCCTTTGACAGTGGTTTCACATCAGACCGCTCTGTAGTAAGGTCCCCCATTTTCTTCATGAACATAAGGGATGCGATCACCAGGCCGACACCAACGGCGTATACCAGGTTCCAGATTGATGACAATACAAGGACCACCAGCATGATAATGACTTCGGAGCTGGCTTTCAGCGGCCCTATTTTCAAATCTTTTGGCAAAGACGGAATAGCTTTCAACCCTTTATAATCCATGACCCCTATTCCCACTGTAACCAGGATCCCCGCGAGGACAGCCGCAGGGATCTGCGATGCTACGGGCCCGAGTGCCAGGAGTATAATAAGCAATAAAATGCCTGCCACCATGCCGGAGAGCCTGGTTTTTCCTCCCGATTTAATGTTAACTACTGTTCTGATGGTAGCTCCTGCCCCGGGGAGACCTCCAAAGACCGCGGCTATACTGTTACCGATTCCCTGGCCTACCAATTCCTTATTGGGATTATGTTTGGTCTTCGTCATGTTATCCGCCACAACCGAAGTTAACAATGAGTCTATTGCACCCAGCAGTGCAAGGGTAAACGCAGTGAAGATATAGGGCGTAACGGAATCCAGCCTGAACTGGGTTATTATTTCAAGGTTTGGGATGGGCAGGCCTTCGGGGATTCTCTCAATGGGCCTGTAATCGAGGCCAAAACCAAAAGCTACACCTGATACCACGATCAGCGCCACCAGGGTACTGGGGATTGTTGAAGTAATCCGTTTAAATCCGTAAATGATTGCAATAGTGGCCAGGGCAAGTATCAATTCGAGCCAGTTGATGTTTTGAAGTGCCCTTGGGAGTACTTTGAGGGTACCCGTTACGCCGGAAGCTTCGCTGGCGGCCAGGGTTTTTGATTCTTTTATTATATCTGCCTCCGAAATTTCACCGGCCCGTTCAATAGTTTCCTCGAAATCTTCCAGGACGAGGATACCTTCCCCAGCTTCCTCCCTCAGGATGTTCTCCAAAATAACTTCCTCGGCCTGTGGCCTGAACTGATTTACCAGTTCTGCATCTTCCCTCGGATAATACCCAACGGCAGGCAGAATTTGGGTAACGAGGATAATTACCCCAATGGCCGTCATGAATCCGGAGACCACAGGATAGGGGATATATTTTATATACTTTCCCAGTCCTAAAAGTCCAAGCCCTATCTGCATAACACCGGCAAGAAGGAAAACCGTTAGGATGGCTGGTAAGGCCTTGCTGAGATCGCCCTCGTAAATAGCAATAATTCCTGCAACTACCACCATACTTACTGCTGTCATTGGGGCGGTCGGTCCGGAAATCTGGGTATTGGTTCCGCCGAAGAGCGCGGCAAAGAAGCTGATGAATATAGCGCCGTAAAGCCCGGCGGTGGGGCCAAGGCCGGAACTTACACCAAAGGCAAGGGCCAGTGGCAGGGCCACTATTCCGGCGGTAATTCCACCGAAAAGGTCGCCTTTGAAGTGCTTGAAAAGATCTTTCATAATATCTTATAATTATAGTTCCTTAAGTACCCCTCAGGGCTTATTGTATAGGTTTGCCTCAATCCAGATGGTAGATTTCCATTATGTTTTTCAGGATGCGTTCAAAATCGATCTGAAGATCGATAAGCTTCCCGCTGTGGACGTCGAAGACCCAGCCATGAACGGTTAACCCCCTGTCTCTGTAGGCTTTCTGAACGGCTGCAGTTTTTATAAGGTTTACACATTGTTCCTGGACATTCAATTCCACGAGGCGGTCATATCGCTTTTCTTCATCCCCGATGGCATTGAGTTCGTTGCGGTGTATCCTGTAAACATCACGGATATTCCTTAACCATGGATTGAGGATTCCCAGGTCTGCAGACTGCATGGCAGCCTTAACCCCCCCGCAGCCGTAGTGCCCGCATACAACAATATGGTTTACCTTCAGATGTTCTACGGCATAGTTGACTACAGACATCACATTAAGGTCTATGCTGATCACCATGTTCGCAATGTTCCTGGTTACAAAAACTTCCCCAGGGCCGAGGCCCATAAGGTCTTCAGCGGTTACCCGGCTGTCTGAGCAACCGATATAAAGTAATTCAGGGTTTTGCCCTTTCCCGAGATTTTCAAAGAAATCTTTGTCGGCACTTAATTTATGATTGATCCACTTTTCGTTATTTTCAAAAACAGAATTTAAATTCATGATACTTATGTCCTTATTAGTTAAATCGAATATTTTACAGCCGGCATTGCGTTGCCGGCATAAGCGCCAATTCAATTACACCATTCCCAATTTATAAAAAGGGCAGGGTTTTAAATCGGATAAAAGAAATAAATTTAGATGGGGCCTGTTTCAGGCAGAATATTCGGGAGGAGGTAATACAATATCCAGGTGTGGATGGGGAATTGAGATAAAGTAGAACAGAGCTGCACTTTTGTTTTGCAAAGTCAGGAAGTAAAGTCCAAACTGAGATTGTCTCGGCAACTGTTTGGCGAAGGAATCCAGGCATATGTTTTCCTTATGCTCCTCTTCATTGAGGTTGAAAACAAATACATTTTCATTCTTCTCAACCAGAGTGATCATGGAAGGGGTTACGAGGGCAAATACCCAGAACGCCAGTAAACCAAGTGTAATAGTTAATTTCATACGCGGTTAGCTGCGGGAACAAAAATAGCAGGATTCTCCCGAAATAGGGTTAAAGAATTATTAAAAATCCTTTAACACCTTCAGGGCCTCCTGTGGAATCCAGCCTGTTGAACCGTCGGTCAACTCTATTCGCCTCCAGTCATTAAGCTGTTCAAGTACCTGTACCTTAGTGCCCTCGTGTAATACAAATGCATCTTCGCTGCGCGTATTAGGTTCGGATTTTACTGCCACTTCCGATGCAAATATAATTGCCGGCTGCTCTGCCTTAAAATTGTTGAACTGTGCATATGCAAAAATCAGTGCAAAAATCGAAAGAAAGAGGCATACCAGGCTGGTTATAAATGCCAGGCGTTTCTGGGTGGTGTAGCGCAGATAATAGTAAGCAATGTAAAGAAAGACAAACAGGAAAATAAACACTATAGCCACATATGCCCACTGGTCGAGAGTCATCATCCCGGTTAGGTATTCAAGCATCCTGGAAAGACCGGTTTTGGGAACCTCCTCTATATCATCGAGAGTCATGTTCCTGGCATAGGCCAGGTTGTTTTTTATTTCAGGGTCGCCTGGATCCAGCAACAGGGCTTTTTCGTAGAAGTAGATGCTGGGGGCTATGCGGTTAAGTTTGTAGTAGGTATTGCCAAGGTTATAGTACAGGGCTGCCGAATGTTTTCCGTTCTCCAGGATTTGCTCATATTTTGCCGCCGCATCTTCGTACCTGCCGTTATTGTAATCGGTGGTGGCATTTTCGAAAAGGGTTTCCTCCTGGGCGTTTAAGTTCCATGAGACAACTATCAGGATGCAGCAAATCCACTTTCTCATACCTATAGCTGTTTATCCATTGATGAAATCACTTCACTGGCCTTGTCGTAATCCTGTTGCATCTGTACATTTGAAAACGGACTGTAACGCGCCATTTCACAATTGGCAAGTAAACCGAGAAAACCTTCCGAAGTGGCCTGGTCTACCTGTCTTTCAGAAAGTAAAGATGCAATTTTATCCTTGCTGAACTCTGAAGTCTCAATTTTCAATTTTGCTTTAAGATAATTGTGCAGCGCCTTTTCAAGGGCGATGTAAAAGGCATCTTTATTACCGAGTTCTCGTTTGGCCCTTGAAAGATAACGGCGCGCCAGCCTGTTGGCCTTTTTTATCCTGTTTCCTGCCACATCGCTGGCAATGGCTTCCCTTTTCTTTCCGAAAAGAATAGCCAGCGGGATAAGTAATAAGGGGGTAAGCAGCCAAAGGTAAAACACCTGACTTCCGAAAAATCTGTTGTTGTCCTTTGCAGTCAGGTTGGGTTGCAGTTTAATAAAGTGAAACTGGCTGCCCGCAGAAACCACTGACTTCCTATTTGGAAGAACGGATCCCGGCGTCCCGGTGGCTATACCGGCCACCGGTCCATCAACAACATTAATTAGTTTCTCATCGGAAGTGATGGTATGGTACGTTCCCTTCTCAGGGTCAAAATAACTGAAGGAGACCTGCGGGATAGGGTATTTCCCCCTGAAGGAAGGAATTATGGTATAGCTGTTGCTCACAACTCCCTGCATTCCGGAAAGGCTTGTACGCACATTCTCCTTAAACTCCGGGTCATAGACCTCCAGTGAGCCGGGAAGGCTGGGTTCCGGTAACTGGAATAATTTAAGGTTTCCCTTACCCCTCACTTCAACGATTGCCTGCAAGGATTCGGAGGCGTTTAGTTCGGTTTTGGTGGCCTCAACCGAAAATTCAAAATCCCCTACCGCCCCGCTAAAGCCTAAAGGTTTTCCTTCTTCGGGCAGGGGTTTCACATTTATGGTACGCCGTCCTGCAGATACTGTTTTGTTCGTCTGGGTATATACCCGGCCTCCAAAAAAATCGCGTTTGTTGGTGGGGACATCCACCGTTACATCAAGGGAAAGCGGCTCAATTTCCAGTTCGCCGTCTTTCTGTGGGTAAAGCACCACGCGTTTAAGCACCACAAAGCGGTAACTTTTTCCCTCAAAGGTTCCGTTCTGCACGTCGTACCTGGTCACCGGCATATCCTGGCTCCAGAAATTGTTGTAGGTGGGATTGTCGAGTGGCCGGAAATTTGAAACTGTTATTGACGGGCTGACATAAAGTTTATAGACCACGCTAACTGCTTCATTCAGAAAGGGGTTGGTTTTTGATACTTCGGCCACCAGATGCAGACTTTGTTCAGCTACATCGTCAACTGACAATTCATCACTGGGCTTGTCTACCGCTGCCGTTACTTCAACTTCTTTTGGCAGGGATTTATAAGTTTGCCCGTTTATAACAATGGTTGCCTGTTCTATAATGAAAGTACCTCTCGCAGTGGGCGACAGGGTATAGGAATAGGTTTTAGAGTAACTGCGGACTCCGTTGACCCATGAGGAGCTTATAGACTGTGAAGGCCCCATAACAACGCGGAATCCGTTAAAATTAGGCGGACTGAAATTATCTCCGTCCTTGTTCATAGTAAAATCCACACGGAGGCGTTCATTGATCCCCAATCTGTCTTTACTAAGGATTACCTCAAAGGTTACAGTCTCTTTGTCCTGCGCGTATGCCGCGGGCTGAAGAAAAAGACAGCTTAAAACCCAAAACAAATATGTTACTATCAGTGGTCTCACCAATCCTTCTTACTTTTTGTTGGCACACCTTTTACTTTCTGTGCATCGAGCTTTTCCTGAACCTTGCGCTCCTCGTTCTGCATGGCTTCCAGCAGGTTCTGAATCTGCTGAGGGGATAGCTGATTCGGTCTCGGAGGTTGTGCTTCCCCATCCTCCTGAGATTGGGGCTGCTGTTCCTGTTCGTCTCCCTGTCCCTGCTTGTTTTCTTCCTTCTCCTCCTCGCCCTGGTCGCCCTGATCCTTTTGCTGGTCCTGCTTTTGCTTATCCTTGTTTTCGTCTTCATTATCGCCCTCGTCCTTCTGGTCTTTGTTTTCTTCTTTCTGATCCTCGTTCTTCTGATCCTCGTTCTTCTGGTCTTCGTTCTGTTGTTTTTTCAGCATTTCTTTGGCCAAAGCGAGGTTATACCGGGTTTCCTCATCCGTTGGGTTATTCCTAAGGGCCTCTTTATAAGCCTCCACTGCCTTTTCATATTCCTTGTTTTTCATAAAAACATTGCCCATATTATGAAAGGCACTGTGTTTACCGCTCTTGTCGGGCGCCGTTTCCCCGGCCTGTTTAAAGCGGCCAAAAGCCTCGGTATAGCTCTCCCGGTCATATAAAGCATTCCCAAGGTTATAGGGTGCCACGGAATTTTCACTGCTCCTGGAGATGGCACGCCGGTATTTGGCTTCCGCGTTAACGAACTGGTCTTCTTCCAGTTCCCTGTTTGCCTCCCAGGTTATTTCCCTGGATTTTTTCAAAGCTTCCTGCTGCTCGGGCCCCTGTTCCTGAGCTTGCAGGGCGGTGGTGAATACCATAAGTAGCAGAACTATCTTTCTCATCTTATATTTCTTCTTTCTCATTAAAGAGATTCAGTTTCTTTAACCATTGTGTTTTTCGTTCAAGAAGGAAAATATCGAGGAAAAGCAATAGCAGTCCTATTCCAAGGAACCACTGAAACTGATCTTTGTATTCCGCATATTGCTTGGCTTCGAATTCCTTCTTATCCATCTGGTTCAATTGGTCGCGGATATACGCTACGGCCTTTTCAGTAATCTCACCGTTGATGTATTGTCCATTGCCCTCTTCTGCTATTTGTTCGAGCATTGCCTCATCGAGCTTGGTAATGACCACCTGCCCTTCCGAATCCTTTTTAAGCCGCTCAACCACACCATTCCGTTTTATAGGGATTGGTCCTCCTTTTGAGGTTCCCACCCCAATGGTAAAAATTTCTATGCCTTCTTCCACAGCCAGTTCCACCGCATCTGTCACGGAGCTTTCCGAATGGTCCTCCCCATCGGAAACAATGAATAAAACCCGGTTGGTCTGTTCCTCATCGTCATAATATGTCGATGCAAGTTCGATGGCATCCCCTATGGCCGTTCCCTGAGAAGACAGCATGTCCGTATTCATGCTTTGAAGAAACATTTTTGCTGCCCCGTAATCAGTTGTAATGGGCAATTGCGGAAATGCCTGCCCTGCATAGGCAATTATTCCGATCCGGTCGCTTGCCAATGAGTTTATAATCTCCGAGACCAGGCGTTTCGCCTTCTCCAGGCGGTTTGGGGCAATATCTTCGGCAAGCATGCTTTTAGACACGTCTACTGCGAAAACAATATCAACCCCTTCCCGTTTTACGGTTTCCAATCTGGTTCCAATTTTTGGGTTTACCAGTCCCAGGATCAGAAAAGAGAGCCCGGTAAGCAACACCAGTAATTTCAGCGCCGGTTTAAATTGCGACATTTCCGGTGCGAGCCGCCTTAACAATCCCGGATCCGCAAACCGCCTCTGCACTCTTTTTTTCCATAACTGTTGGGCAATAAAGAGCGCGATCATCAGGGGGATGACAGCTAACAGGTAAAAATATATTTTTTCGTCTAACTGAATCATATTTTATGGGCCAATAGCTGTTAGCCCTTCATTTACTTAAATAAAACTCCTGTAAAGCGTATGCCGCAATAACCATTCCAGCAACAGCAATACGCCTGCCAGCAATACCCAGGTCCTGAATTTTTCCTCATACCTGTAATATTTGAATTCTTCTATTTCCGTTTTTTCGAGCTTGTTGATTTCGTCATATATGGCTTCCAGTTTTTCGTTGTCTGTGGCCCTGAAATACTCGCCGCCTGTTTGGTTTGCAATGTCTTTTAGGAGATCTTCATCTATTTCCACCTGCCTCATCCCGTAACGGAAGGAACCATCGGGATTGTAGGCAATGGGCGAGAGTGCATTTCCATTGGTCCCCAGCCCAATGGTATATGTTTTTATGCCAAATTCCACTGCCAGATCAGCTGCAGTACGGGGTTCGATAAATCCGGAATTGTTTACCCCGTCGGTCAGGAGGATGATCACTTTGCTGATTGCCTTGCTTTCCTTAAGGCGATTTACCGAAGTGGCCAACCCCATGCCAATGGCGGTCCCATCATTCAGCTGACCATAGGTTATTTCCCTAAGGGCATTGAGGACGATGGATTTATCGCTGGTAATAGGCGTTTTTGTGTAACTCTCGCCTGCATAGGCTACCAGGCCGATACGGTCATTGGGGCGTTTGCGGATAAAATCGGCCGCCACTTCCTTCAATGCTGAGAGACGGTTGGGTTTCAGGTCTCTGGCAAGCATACTGGAGGAGACGTCGATGGCCATAACTATGTCGATCCCCCGGGTTGTTTTAGTACGCGTTGAAATGTCTTCAGTCTGAGGCCGTGCCATTGCTACAATAATGGCTGCCAATGCCAGAATACGCAAGGCAAAAAGCACCGGTTTCAGGCGGGGAAGTAATGAATCACTTTTAAATCCCCTGGTACTGGAAATCCTGAGGAAGGGGGTTGCCTGTTTATGTTTCAGATAATACCAAAGCAAAGCCAGTGGCAGCAAAAGCAGCAACCAGAAAAACCGGGGATTTGCAAATTCGATATTCTCAAACATCTACACCTGTGTTTTAACATCTATTGATTTGGTAATACGCTCTGCCATCTCGGCCGCATATGTGTCTGCCTCTTCCCAGGAAACTACCACCCGTTGCTGGAAGCCTTTCCCGCCAAACAGGTAAATCGCATATTGGCCTTTAACAGGGGCTTCGGAGCCCTCCGCAAAAAAGGTACCGCTCCCATAAACTTTAATTCCCGAAATGCCTGTGAGAGTGGTAAACTCTTCCTGTTTCGTAATGATATTCCGGGCGCCCTTTTTCTCAAACTCCCTGAGCACATTTTCCACAGCGGCGTCGTAGTCCGGATCATCCTGCTGGCTCAGCGTCATGGAGGCAGCGCCCACCATAAACCAATTTTCGGGGCTAACATATTCAAACTCCATCATTTCCTTAATCCCGGCCTGTGCCGCGGCAGCAAGGTTCGTCTGCTCACGCAGCAATACTTCAGGAGTCTCAAGGTTAATGGGGGGATATCCATAACTGCTATTCACCCATTCGCCTTCGAGCAATGATTTACTGGGATGTCCTAATACGCTGTCGCGTACATATCCGAATCCGTAATATGCAACCGCCATCCCACTGCCCAGCATAATAAGCCCAAGTACGGCAGCCGCGGCAAGGACGTATTTGCGTTTTTGTTTTTGCCGGCGTTTTATTACCAGGTTTTCCTCCTGTAGCTCCAATTCTTCCTCCGTAGGTTCGGGCAGGGCTTCATGGGTCCTCATAACAAGTTCTTCAACTGCCTTTCGGTCCTGTTCCGCTGCGGTTGTTGCAGGTTTGGATTTGGCGAATTTTACCAGGTCTGCGGTTTCAAGGATTTTTTTAAACTGCTGAATAGTCTGGTCATCCAGTTTAAGCTGCCCGACATCCTTCAGCAATTGCAGCTTATCTATAAGCTGCGCTGTAGTACTTTCCAAAGCGGTGACATGCACATCCTCTTCCAGATAGGAACGTACGATGCCAGTAAGTTCCGTATAATACTGTTTAAATTCATCCTGAATCAGGTACTTGGAATGCTCAAGTCGTTTCAACTCCATCAACGCACGATCGTAGGGCGGCAGCAGGGCTGCCTTTTCTTCATCTGTCAGCGGTTTTTTCCTGAAAAGGAACCAATATACCAATCCGCCGATAACAAGCAGGCCAGACAATACCAGAAAAACAATCTTCCACGTATCGGCATAACTGCGTTCCACTTCCATGAGTGGCTTTATGTCGTACATTTTTTGGGTAAGCGTATCCACCGGAACCGTTGCAACACTCACCTGAAGGGAATCGGTGAAATAGCCCTTGCCATTGATCTCTATCCTTTGGGTCGGAAGCTGGTAGGTGCCCGAATCAAATTGGGTGAGGGCATATATTTTCTGAAGGGTCATCCTGTTGTTCCGCAGGGTGGTATCTGTTTTATAAGCCTCCACGGTTTCAAGGGGGGAGAAGGTTTGCCCTTCGGGGAAAATCACAGAGGAAGTCGTATCTGCTTCCACTATTACCTTAAAACGAATTTGCTCGCCTATTTTAATAATGGTTGTGTCTGCTTCGGAAACAACACGGGGAAGGTCCTGTGCCCGGAGCGGCAGGCAAAACAAAAGTAAGAGGACGGGTAGTATCCTGCCCGCCTGCTGCATACCATTGAATTCTATTACCTGTATCCTCCTTTTCATTTGCTCACCCTCTTTGTTTAAAATAGCCCAGCAGCTTTTTTACATAACTTTCATCCACCCTGCAATTCAGGATGCCACAGCCGGCTTTGGTGAAACTGTCTCTGAAATATTCCAGCCGCTCTCTCTGATACCGTTCATAAGCTACCCGCACCTTGGCTGATTGGGTATTTACCAACCGGAGTTTTCCCGTTTCGGCATCCATCATCTGCACAACCCCCAGGTTGGGGATTTCCTCCTCCCGTGCATCATAAACCCGGATGCCGGTTACGTCGTGTTTGTTGCCTGTGATCTTGAGTGTATGTCCGTAATCCTCTGCAAAAAAATCGGAAAGCACAAAAACAATAGCCTTCTTTTTAATGACGTTGGTGAGGAATTTCAAAGCCTCGGAAATATCGGTTTCCCGGCTTTTCGGGGAAAATTCCAGCAACTCCCTGATAATCCTTAAGACATGGCTTTTCCCCTTTTTCGGCGGTATGAAAAGTTCCACTTCGTCTGAAAATAATATCAACCCCACCTTATCGTTGTTCTGTAAGGCCGAGAAGGCGAGGGTAGCTGCTATTTCTGTTATAATGTCCTTTTTAAACTGGTTCATTGTTCCGAACAGTTCCGAACCGCTGATATCGGCAAGGAGCATCATGGTTAATTCCCTTTCTTCCTCGAAGACCTTTACAAAAGGTTCGTTATAACGTGCGGTAACGTTCCAGTCTATAGACCGTACATCGTCTCCGAACTGATACTGGCGAACCTCGCTGAAAGTCATTCCCCGACCTTTAAAAGTGGAATGATACTCCCCGCCGAAAATGTGATCGGAAAGACGCCGGGTCTTTATTTCTATTTTACGAACTTTCTTAAGTAATTCCTTGGTATCCATCCGGGTTCAGGGGTTAAAGTTATAGCCCAAAGGATTCTTTGAACCTTCAGCAACCACCAATTGAAGGTCTAAGGGACTTCAATCTCGTTTACGATCCGGTTGATTATTTCTTCGGAAGTAATGTTTTCGGCTTCTGCCTCGTAAGTAATGCCAATCCTGTGGCGCAGCACATCATGTACCACTGCCCTGACGTCTTCCGGCACCACATAGCCCCGCCGCTTGATAAAGGCATAACATTTGGCGGCATGTGCCATATTAATACTTCCCCTTGGAGAAGCCCCGAAACTGATTAGCGGTTTCAGGTTCCCCAGATCGTATTTTTCAGGATATCGGGTGGCAAAGACCAGGTCCAGGATGTATTTTTCTATCTTCTCGTCCATGTAAACCTCCCTGACCGCCGCCTGGGCCCTCAGAACCTGTTCCATGGAAACCACAGGCTTTACCTGTTCGATGCCCCCCTTGAGGTTCTGGCGGATAATGAGTTGTTCCTCATTCATCTTGGGATAGTCGATCACCGTTTTCAGCATAAACCGATCGATCTGTGCTTCCGGGAGGGGGTAAGTTCCTTCCTGTTCCACCGGGTTCTGTGTGGCAAGAACCAGGAAAGGGGGGTTTAGCGGAAAGGTCTCGTCACCTATTGTAACCTGCCGCTCCTGCATAGCTTCGAGCAGGGCAGATTGCACCTTGGCCGGCGCCCGGTTGATCTCATCGGCAAGAACGAAATTCGCAAAAATAGGACCTTTCTTTATCGAAAAATCGTTCTCTTTGATATTGTAGATTAGTGTCCCTATTACATCGGCTGGCAGAAGGTCGGGAGTGAACTGAATCCTGCTGAAGCTACCCTTGAGCGCTTTTGCCAGAGTGGTAATCGCCAGGGTTTTTGCAAGGCCGGGTACGCCTTCAAGCAAAATATGCCCACGCCCCAGCAGCCCTATCAGCAATCGTTCCAGCATGTGTTTCTGGCCAACTATGGCCTTGTTCATCTCCAGCATAAGTAGGTCGATAAAAGCGCTTTCCTGGGCAATTTTCTCATTCACCGCGCTAATATCTACGGCTGTATTCTCTTCCATAAATTTTTTTTAGTAATTGTGTGTCAATAGGTTGGTTTCTAGTTATGGCGAAATTCAAAATTAATTCACTTAATGGCTGTTAATGATTGGTTAAAAAAACTCCAAAGCCCCAAGTTTTATGAAGGATTTAAGGGATTTATTTTATATTTTCACATCGGTGGCCGCGACTAAATTTAATGTCGGAAATATACCTTGTTCCGACAATATTCTGCAAATATTTCCGGATTTTTGATCCCAGGGGCGCAGCCTTAATTATCCAATTGAAAGCCAGCCTGATTTTTAAGCCAGGAGCTGCCCCCTCTGGCAATGGGAAATTGCAGGAGTATGGGATACTTAACCCGGCGTGCCAGCCAGATGGAATGTGCAGTAATGCTATTGAATAGGAAGCCGGTTTTGAATTGCCTGCCACCGTCCAGGATAACCGGGAGATATTAAAATATACGGCTAATGAAGAAAACAGTACTGATCACAGGAGCCAGCAGTGGCATCGGCAGGGCCACTGCCCGATATTTTGCAGCACGTGGGTTGCGCCTCATATTATGCGGGCGCAGACGCCACCGGCTCGAACAACTAAGGGAAGAGCTTACAGGACAAACAGAAGTCTTCCTCCTCGATTTTGATGTCCGTGACAAAGAGGCGGTTTTTCATGCAATCGGCTCCCTGCCCGGCGGTTTCTCTGCTGTGGATATACTAATCAATAACGCGGGTAATGCCCACGGCCTCGACCCCATTGAAGAAGGCAACCTGGACGACTGGGATGCCATGCTCGATATTAATGTCAAGGGTTTATTATATGTAACCAAGGCCGTTTTACCTCAGATGATTGCCCGCCGGGCCGGGCATATAATACATATTGGGTCAACGGCCGGAAAGGAAGTGTACCCCAGGGGCAATGTATACTGTGCGAGCAAGCATGCCGTAGATGCCATCAACCAGGGAATGCGGATAGATCTGAATCAATATGGTATCCGCGTAGGGGCCGTAAACCCCGGGATGGTGGAAACCGAATTCAGTGAAGTCCGGTTTAAAGGGGATAAGGAGAAGGCAAAAAAGGTATATGCGGGGTTTCAGCCTTTGAAGCCAGAGGATGTGGCAGAGATCATCTATTTTGTCATTAGCCGTGAGCCACATATAAACATCGCCGACCTCGTTGTAATGGCTACTGCCCAGGCCAGCAGCACCATAGTTAATAAAGAAATATGATCAACAAACGCCTTCTGGTAAAAAATCTTCTGGCACATAACGACGAGAACAGTTTTTATGACAAGAAACGTTTTATCAGTATAGGCGAGCGCGAGGGAAAAGCAAAATTCCTGAAGCATGTTTGCGCCCTGGCGAACAGCAATCCCGCAAATAACTCCTTTATCGTAATAGGAGTTGAGGATGAAGATAACAAGATAACCGGGGTAGATTTCTTCGACGACAGCAAGATACAAAACCTGGTCAATGCCTATCTGGACAACCCGCCAATTATTTCCTATGAAAACATCCCCTTCCCGCACCTGCCCGAAGGTAAGGTCGTAGGCCTGGTAACCATTCGGTCCAATGGAAAGGTCTGTGCGCTTCGTAAGAATATCTGGAAATACTACGGGGGAGCGGTTTTTTTCAGGGAAGGCAGTATCAGTCTGCCTAAGGCTTTCGATATCCGGCTCAAGGATAATAACTCCCATGTGGTCAACACAATTGAACAGCACGCCCGCAATAATATAGAACTAACCCTTGACGGAGTGATCGACTTTTTAAACCACCGTCATAAAAACCTCACAAGCAGGTACAAGGTTTTTAAGGAACAGTTCGTGGTTTGCTGGGCTGGGCATCAAAAGAAGGTGAAAGGGGAGATTTACTACTCCAGGGTCGATATTGAATTGATTAATGAGCAGGTAAAATTGTTTTACTCGACACTTGATGAGATTTCCATCAGCTTTGACGACGATTCTTTCGGGATAATCGAATTCGTGCAACTTGGCCTTGGGGAACAAAAATACTACCCTCTTGAAAAGGTAAATATTACTTTTTTAGACAACGGGACCTACCAGATTAAAAGCGATCTGATCTTTAAACCACCTTTATACGACAAGAAAACCCTGCATCATATTTTTAATTCCAACAATGCCCTGTTGCGTAAACTGGAAAAGGGCACCAAATTTAAACCCTCCGAAAAGGAAGATATGAAACAGCTTCCCGCCACGTATCTCATTTGTTTCCTAAATGGCTTTGAGGAAGCCAGAGACCATATGGAAAATGCAAGGGAACTTCTGAAAGAATATAACGATACGATTTACCGGTCGCTGAAAGAGTCCCTCAGAATCATAAGAAAGGTCAAATACAGCTAAGCCCGGGCGAGCCAAAGCATCTGAAATGGCTTCAATTGGAGGAGGCCGCTAGAAAGTTCATGGTCTTTGCCACTAAGCAGGTCCCTGAAAGAATACCCATTTGAATAACCCAGGCGTGACACCCATCCGGCGTCAACTACTTGTCGGGTTTCATCAAAATTACAAAGCACTAATATTCCCTGCTCGCCATCAATCCTTTCATAGGCAAGGATATGCGAATTATTGGCATAGTGCAACAGCAGGTTGTTGTTGTCTGCCAACAAGGTGTGATTTTTACGGATTGCTATCATCTTCTTCAATCGGTTGAAGACCACATGGGCAGGAGAAATGTCTGTCTCCAGGGTGGCTACGGTATCCCAATCGTGCCTGGGCCGGTTCACCCATCGGCTGTCGTCCTTTTTAAGGGGATCATCCAGGAAGCTATAATCGTTCAGGCTGGCTATCTCATCCCCGGCATAAATAAGCGGGATACCTCCAATAGACAGAATAACCCCGTGCATCATCACAATTTTGTCTATAGCTTGCGCTATGAGGTCGGGTTTGTTTAGTGAAAGGGCTTTTTCCAAACCCAGGAGGGAAGCAGCACTCCCGGTAATACGCCCGTCGCCGGTACGGGGGTTGTGCATAAAAACAAGGCCTGTAGCTGGCGACCATTCCAGGCGCCTGCAGTAGTAATCGAGCAGGAACCTCCTGTGGTGCTGCGGATCCCAGCCGAGCTCGCGTATCAGGTCGTCGTCGTATCCGAGGCCGATATCGTCATGGCAGCGGATATAATTGATCCAGGTACAGGCTGCCGGTTTGGCGGGGATGCTCTTAAGGCTGCGGTAAAGCAAGTCTGTGTTTTTGGTTGCGATGGAGTTCCAAAGCAGGGCCATCAGAGAGGCATTATATGCCATTTCGCATTCATTCCCTTCCATAATTCCCTCTCCGAAATATCGCATGATATCCCTCGGGGCTACAATGGCTTCAGCAAGCAGTACCACCCCGGGTGCCACAATCTGCAGGCATAGGCGGAACAGGGATATCAAGCGGTGGGCCTCCGGCAGATTCTGGGAGTTGGTGCCCGGTTTTTTCCATAGGAATGCAAGGGCATCAAACCGGATCACATCAACACCCAGGTTAACTTTATCTACGAGGTTGGCAAGCATTTCCCTGAAAACTTCAGGGTTGCTATAGTTCAGGTCCCACTGATAACTGTTAAAAAC
>CAYSVQ010000004.1:0-28746 GCA_964434565.1 uncultured Flavobacteriaceae bacterium
ACAAAATACGGGCGATCGATTTCGACCAGCAATCTTTTGAAGGGAAATTAAAAGTGTACCGTCCGCAGTTTTTTAAGGAGAATTTCCTCATGGTAGAGGTTGTACGAAGCAAATTGCTTCATGATTCAGTAGACCAATACAAGATTGAAGAACGATCTATTGTGGCCAAGCGGATCATCAGTTCGGGAAACCGGATAAAAAAACTGGTGAATATATGTAAGGCGGATTCCATATCACTTCCGGAGAATATTGAGTTACTGGGAAGGCAGATTTACGAACTTACCCTGGATGTGAAATTCAAGAAATGCAGGTCGATGGGTGAGATTCTGGAACTGGCCCTCGACTTTGTCAAGCGCAATTATCAGGATGTGAGCATGAAGCAGATAATTGAGAAAAAGATACGGGTTCAGTAGTGGGTTGGTTGATTCGTTGATTTATTGAATTGCTTGCCCGATTGCGCCAGCTTGCTGGCTGCAGTTGGGTTGATTAGGTTGACTGTTGATTATATCTCATAAATGATACCACGAAGGTGACAGTAGTTCATGAGGCCGGAGCTAAATCTACGCTCCTTTTAAATACTGGGGAGGGTATTTACACGGACAGTACTCCATAAATTAACAAGTACTCGCATCTCCAAATAAACTGTCTCAGATTCCCCCGAGTCACCAATATAACTATCTCTGCCAACTGTACAGCTACTGCGTACTTATATTTCCGCATCGCTTAACAGGGATCGGATACTAATTAAAATTGCAGATAGAGTAGGGGGCTGTGATCCCCTCCCCAGTTCAAGTTAAGCTGTTCGCCTGCAGAAAACAAGCAGGGACGGGGGGTTCAATGTTCAAAGTTCAAGGGTTCCAGGTTCCTGGTTCAAAAAAGGTACCGGATAGTAAATGAACCACATCTTTGTTCGTACTTTGTGCTTCATCTGCAGGGTACTGAGTCAAAAAATGAAAATCCTGGAAAAAGTGGGGGATACCAATCCCCTCCCCGGTTCAAGTTAAGCTGTTGGCCTGCAGAAACCAAGCAGGGATGGGGGGTCAATGTTCAAAGTTCAATGATATTAGAGGGTAAATATTATACCTCTGTCCATTTTCGTTCGTACTTGCTACTTCCCACTGCCCACTGCTACTGCCCTCTGACTAACTCTTCTGTTCTTTATTAAAATACACAAGATAATAATACATCTGTCGCTCTTCATCCCAGCCTTTCTCAACAAATTTCTCAGCCGATTCCGGGTTAATAAAATCCAGGCGAATCTGGATGTGAGTATCAAGATTAATGACATTTTTAATTTTCTTCCGGGCGTCGGTTACAGCTTTGTTGGCGATATCGAAGTTCGAAACGTCCTCAATACTGTACTTAGGGCCTTTTTCGACCTTATAATGCCGGAACTCCGGGATCAGGTCCGGGTTTTCCATCACCTCATTCAGGAAGTTACTTTCTTCAAAAGCACTGTTTTTCGCAAAGTGGTTCACGGCACGGTTCATAAACAGCACTTCCTGTTGTTTATCCTCGGCCGGCAACACAACATCCCTTGCAAAATTCTGGCAGAATTTCAGGTAGTTTTTGGTATAGAAGTTTTCGTCAGCCAGGGCGTCTACCCCAAGGAAATGGTCTAACCAGTATTTGGTGTCGTATCGGTTACTGTCTACGGAAAGCACTTTAAAACCCTCCTCCTTCATGGTGTTGAAAATCAGGCAGCCTTTATCGAGTTTATGGAGATTTACGCCCTGTTCCACCCGGATTACAAGGTTTTCCGCTTTCTCTTCAAACTGCAGAAAATCATGCTTCAGCTCGCTTTTAAAGATCCCGACGGCATCAACTTTCCTGTTGTCAAGCAGAACATCTGAAATATAGACAACATAAAGCTCCCCGCTCTTGATGTGCGGATGGCCTGATTGCTCATGAAGATGCGCGGCAAGCTTGCAGGAATGCTGATGGGCGGATGAAGGCTTGTCGAAAATTGCGGAAACCAGTGTATAGACCGGGTTGAATTCCAGATCTGTTTCGTGGCTTAAATGGTAATAATTCTCTTCCTTTTCCCGGAATGGCCTGAAAAAGTATTCCTTGAGTAAGCCTTTTGTTTCATCGTCGAGAAAATATGGGTCAGCGGAAAGAAATACTGATTCACCTTTACTTTTGTTCCCTACCCGGTGGAGGGACACGCTTTCGATCTGGGATGGATATAAATTGATCATGATATGTGGGGTGATTATTACAGTTAATGAGAGTTTATAGTAATTTGAAATCTCTATGAGGCAGTCCGGCGATGGATCAGTGGTGGCATTTGAAATATTAACCTGGCTTTCAGATGCTGTAGTGTTTCTACGGTAATGACAGGTGCCGGTCGCTGAAACTCAATTCCAGTTTTCGTCAAAATCCAGGTCTTCAAAACCTTCCACATTATCATCAAAATCAATGGAAGGTTCCGATTCGAAACTTTTTTCGGGAGGAGAATCAGGCAGCTCGCCGAAGCTGAAGAGCACGCCTGGGTAGGAGTGACCATCCAATTTTTCTGAAATATCAGCAAGTTCCACAAAAAAGGTCCACATGCTGAGAAAATCGTATACATAAATTAACTTCGGGTTATCCTCGGAGAGGACATCCAGGAGCATTGTTTCATTCATCAGGCGATGGTCTGAACTCCCTTCATTAACATCAAAGAGCGAAATCTCTTCCAACTGATTCCATGATTCGTCGCAGGTGTAGAAAGAGGCCATTTCATCCCCGGGGAAGCCAAACGCCTGGGTTATGGCATTGTGAAAATCTTCAAGGGTGTCCCCTGCTTCTATTTCCAAATCCCTGAAAATATCATCCTCAGCATCCAGGATCACGCGTATCTTATAGATCATCTGCTCCTTCTTTTGATTAAAGCGAACTGCAAATTTACGAAGATTTGCGAATTCGTGCGGCATTAATAGACTCCAAAATAAGGTAAAACTGGAACCCGAATAACAGGGAGGCCAGGAGCAGGTGGAGGGGCTGGCTAATAAAGGGAAAATCCATATAAACCATTGCTACGCCCGACAGGATTTCTACTCCTATAAGTGCCATGACCCAATTTATTTTAGTATAACCCAGCCTGAGCACCCTATTCCTGATAGCCAGATAGCCATTTATAAATAAAACCAGCAGGGAGAAGGACCTGTGGATATAAAAGGACAGGCCGATTCCCTGGAGCCACTGAGCTTTGACTTGTTCGCCTACCAGGTCTGCCTGCTCATCAACAAATTGCCGCACCTGTGTCCCGAGGACCACCTGCATCAGGGTCAGCACAAGGCTTAAAATCAGGAGCATATGCATGGGATTATCATATCGTACACTATCGTTATTCTTACCCGTGAGCTGAATAAGGTACAGCAACATGGCTACGATAACCAGGGCCATTAGCATGTGAATGGTGATTTTAACCGGCTCCAGTACAGAATAAACCACGGTAGCGCCAAGCCAGGCCTGAAAACCCATGGCTAAAACAACGAGGCAGGAAATGATAGTAACAGACTTTCTTTTCCTTCGGTAACTAAAGGAAGCAATGGCAAGGACAAGAGTGGCCAGCCCCGCGATGGCACCCATCAGCCTGTTAATGAACTCCGTCCAGGTATGGGAAGCGTTAAAAACGGCATAATCATGACGGGTATAAGGGGTCCAGTTTTCAGGGATAAAAATTCCTGTAGTTGTGAAGTTGGCCGTCGCAACAAGTAAGTCGTCATTCCAAATGATAACCTGACCTCTTTTGTAGTCGTGCCCCGGTTGCCATTCCAGGTCTGCTTCCTCGACGGGGGGGATATAATAGCCAAAACACTTTGGCCAGTCGGGGCATCCCATGCCGCTCCCTGTCATCCGTACCACGGCCCCGGCTGCAATTACAAGGTATACCAGAACCAGGCTGGTTTTAGCGATCTTACTGTAAGACATTTTCCATTGGCATTCGTGCCGATTGTTGGTTTAATCCATTGTTCAATCCCTTCCTCGGGTTAATGTCCCTGTGTTTACGCGCTAAACATTTCATGCTAGATAACGGCCAGGATCAAAACCATTAGGAATTTCTTACTTTCAGCCCCATCTCATTTCCCTTCCGGACCATAAATTGTTTAGCCGCTTCATATTCGTTGGGGATTTCACCTTCGAGGATGGCTTCCTTGATAGCTTCCTTGATAACCCCTATTTCCCTGGAGGGTTTCAGGCCGAAAGTTTCCATGATTTCCTGCCCGTCTACCGGGGGTTGAAAGTTACGGATATGGTCCCTTTCTTCCACTTCCTCGATTTTTTGCCTTACCAGCTGAAAATTGCTGCGGAATTTCTTTTGTTTACGGGAGTTTTTGGTGGTGATGTCCGCTTCGCAAAGCGTCATCAGGTCATCTACGTGATCCCCGGCATCAAACACAAGCCGCCGTACAGCAGAATCGGTTACGTGTTCCTGGGTAAGGGCTATCGGGCGGGAACTCATCAGCACCATTTTCTGCACGAATTTCATTTTTTCGTTCAGCGGCATCCGCAATCTTTTAAAGAGTTTATAAACCATTTTAGAGCCTTTAAACTCGTGGCCATGGAAGGTCCAGCCGATTTTATTGTCAAACCTTTTCGTAGGTGCCTTGCCAATATCGTGTAAAAGGGCAGCCCATCGTAGCCAAAGATCGTCCGTAGCTTCCGATATATTATCCACTACCTCCAGGGTATGCCAGAAATTGTCTTTATGCCTCTGGCCTTCAACTTCCTCTATACCTTCCAGGGCCGTAAGCTCGGGAAGGATAATTTCGAGTAAGCCTGTCTGGTGCAACAGGCCGAATCCAAGGGAAGGCTTTCTGCAGGCCAGGATTTTATGTAATTCGTCCACAATGCGTTCCCCGGAAACTATCCTTATGCGCTCCTTATATTCGGTAATGGCCTGAAGAGATTTCAGATGGATCTCAAAATCCAGTTGGGCGGCAAAGCGTATGGCGCGCATCATTCGCAGCGGGTCATCTGAATAGGTGATGCCGGGTTCAAGAGGAGTCCTGATCAAGCGGTTTTGCAGGTCTTCCCGCCCATTGAAGGGATCCAGCAGGCTGCCGTAATCGCTTTCATTCAGGGAAAACGCCAGGGAATTGATGGTAAAATCCCGTCGCTTCTGGTCGTCTTCCAGGGTCCCGTTTTCCACCACCGGCTTACGGCTATCATGATGGTAACTTTCCTTCCGGGCACCTACAAACTCAAGCGCCAATCCTTTGTATTTTACCATTGCGGTACCAAAATTCCTGAAAACGGTTACTTCCGGTTTACCAGGGAGAGCCGCCGCAACTTTATTTGCAAGGGCGATTCCGCTTCCCACCGCCACAATGTCGATATCGGTCGGTGCCTCGCGTTGCAGTAAAAAATCCCTTACATACCCTCCAATTACATAACATTCTGCGGATAATTCCTTTGCAGCTTGCGCAATAATGATGAATACAGGATTATTGAGAGCTTCTTTATACTGCTTTTGCATGGTTTATTCACGAATCACTTTTACACTTCCATCGGTACCCAGCCTGATAATGGCGGAAGGAGTGGCATTTTTTTCATGACGCAGCAAAGGTACTGTATAGTCTACTCCTTTTAAAATCTCCCCGCTTATTTCCCTGTAGGAAGCGGGTGTCGGATCACTTGCAAGATTGGCAGATGTTGAAACAAGGGGCCTTTTGAAAGCTTTGATAAGTTGTCTGCAAAACGGATCTGATGCCACCCTGATTGCCAGGGTATCATCTTCGGCGACAAGGTTGGGTGCCACCCCCCTGGGGTGGTCGTATACAATGGTGGTTGGTTTAACTGAAAAGTCGATAATATCGTATGCAAGATCCGGTACTTCCCGTATATATCTTTCGAGCATAGTTACATCAGCCACCAGGCAGATCAGTGCCTTGGCGTCCGGTCTTTTCTTCAGCGCATATATTTTGGCTACTGCCAATTCATTGGTTGCGTCGCAGCCTATGCCCCAGACGGTGTCTGTAGGGTAGAGGATAAGTCCCCCCTGCCTTAGAACCGCCAGGCATTTATTTATGGCCTCTCGGAAGCCCTCCTGCATCTATTTCTTGTATTTGAGTTTGTCGCGCTGTACCTGTTCAATTTCCAGGATATCCTGTTTCTTATAGTTTAGGGCTTTATGTGTTGCCCGTAAATCGCGACACAGTTTTCTTAGCCCCATGGGTTCCAGGGAAGCGGCGTGGTCTGTTCCCTTCCAGGTTCTGTCAAGTGTAAAATGCCTTTCAATAATATGAGCCCCAAGGGTATAAGCTGCCACATCAACTGCAATCCCCAGATGGTGGCCTGAAAATCCTATGCTTTTAACCCGTTTGCCATAGGTCTCCCTAAGGTTAAGGATTTCCAGCAGGCAGATATCCACAAAAGGAACCGGGTACCCGGAGGTGCAGCTATAGACCACCAGGTCCATGTTCCGGCCGGCTTCCTCAAAATAGTCGACCAAGGTACCGATTTCAGCCTTTGTGGTCATTCCGGTCGAAATATGGATCTCACCCTTGTAATTGTCGCATAGCCAGCCCAGCATTTCATAATTATTATTGCAGGCGGAAGGGATCTTTATGAATTCGGGTTCCAGGGCTGCTATCTCCCTGGCGCTTGTGGTTTCCCATACCGAGGTGGAATAGGTAATACCCTGTTCTTCGCAATATAATTTTAGTTCGTGATGCTGCTCTACGCTAAACTCCAGGAATTCGCGGTGTTCCCCGTAGGTTTCCCCGTAGGCATTAACAGGGTTGGGGTGTGGGCTGTTGTATTGTTCCTCGGTTAACAATTGCCGGTTATCGCGCTTCTGGAACTTCACGGCATTGGCATTTCCAAAAATCCTGGCCATATTGATCAACTCCCGGGCAATTTTCATATCACCCTTATGGTTGCAACCGATTTCCGCGATGATATAGGGTTCTTTATAGTTCATTAAATCTTCTGTTATAATTAATGATAAATTCCGTTGCCTCCCTGATGGCGCCATCCGCTGCCTGATGATTAAGTACCAGGTCTGACAGGAATCGTATATTTTTGGTGGCATTGGCAGGGCAGATGGCCCATCCGCAGCTCAACAGGTTGGCCAGGTCATTAACATCGTCTCCTATATATGCAATATTTGCCCGGCCAATACCCCTCTCGAGGCATATATGTTCCAAAAAGGAAAATTTATCTTTAACGGCTAGGAAGGTATCGGCAATTTTCAGTTTTTTCATTCGCTGCCTTACCACAGCAGAATCCTCTGAAGTCATCACCATTACATTCACCCCGTGTTCCCTGAGTATTTCCAGGCCCATGCCATCACGCATATCGAAGGTTTTTGTAAACTCTCCCTCGATACCAAAAACCACCCTTCCATCCGTAAAAACTCCGTCCACGTCCAGTACCAGATGGCTGATCGGTGCGGGAAGCCTGCCTTGTTTAAACCGGTTAATCAGGAGTTGCTCAACAAGGATCCAGTCTTCATCGGTATCAATTTCCACAAGGGTATCCTCCGCCATTTCTATCGGGGTTATATTGCCACTCAACCGATTAGCTGAAGAAAGAAGCGCCTGCTGCCGGGTACAGTAGATAGCCCCGTTTTCGATCAGCAAACCTTCAAAATCCTGTCTTCTTGGCCGCTTAAGGTAATCATAGTTCAGGCTCTTACCTTCTTTAGACCATATAAAGCGGTGCGTGTTTACTACGCTTAGAACAGCATCGGCCCCTGTCTCCGACAGGACACCCAGAGCGGCATTGATGTCCTCTCTCCTTGTGAGTGGCGAGGTTGCCTGTAACAGGCAAAACACTTCAAAACTAATCCCCTTGTTTTCACAGAATTCCATGATGGCCGATTCGGTGGAAGAGGTATCGCCGGCATTTTCATCTGATCGCTTTAAACAACTTATTTTGTCTGACCAGCGGTAGTTGCGGTTTATATAATCAATAATATCCTCGTCATCCGTAAAAACGAATACATGATCCAGTTTGGAGAACTGCGCTTCAGCCAGAACCCAACTGAACAACGGACGGCCCAGGAGTTTCTTTTTATTCTTGTTGGGGATACCCTTGGAATTCTTTCTCAGGGGTATAAAACCAATACTTTTAAAATGTTGCTCCATAATCCGCGGTTCTTTAAGCCTTGGGCTTCATGTTTTTTATAAGCTCCCTCGTTGCCCGTACGGTAAATTTATCCAAATAATCCATTCCCAGAAAAAAGCGTTCCCCTACAATATCCAAATTGGATAAGGCTGTAGAAAACAAGGTGTACCCCTGGTCGAACAGGAAACCTTCCCTAAGTCCCAGGATTTCTATAGGGAAAAGCGCCGGCAAGACGGTTACCTGCGGAAAGTGCTCCTTATAACTGGTAAGTTCCCTGGGGTGTGTTTTGATCACTACCTGCAAACGGCCGGGTATTTTTGAAATTAGGTCGCGGTAGATACCAATTTTTACCGCTTCATTTTCCACTACTCCATCTTCGGAAAGCGGTTGGGTGAGGACAAGGGCTTTATGCCCTTCGATAATGCCGGGGGAGCCTTCAGGTAAAAAGATTTCAAAGAGCTGATTTCTGGTACTTTCGTCAAGCCTGGCCACTTCTTTTCCAATATTCAGCTCTTTCGCCTTGTTTCTGATCGGCAAAGGTAACCTTTCCGGGTATTGCGCATAGATGGTTTTAATTTCCTTATCATAACCGCTACCTATTGGGGTCCGCGTAACATACGATTTGATAAACTGCTCGGTAAAGGTATGCCGCTTGCTATATGTCCGGGCCCCATCTTCTATCATCTGAATGTTGTGTCCTGCAAATTCATATAGGAAATAACTTTTGCTCGAATCGGTGTCACATAAGTAAATATCCGATTGACGGATAAACTTTTTTTCTCTCGCCAAAGAAGGGTGTTTTTCTTCCAGATATGGGATAAGGGTGCTTTTCCTCCTGAAAGAATAATTAAGCTTGCCCAGGTCGGCTACGTGTTCCTTCCGTTCAGAAATCAGGTAAACGTCCCTGAAGAATTCCTTTTTCAGCCCCGGCAGCAAACTTTCTATAAGTGGTGTACTTTCTACAAGGAAGAGGATGTTTTCACCGTAGTCGCCACTGCCGTACCCCGAATCCCTGATCAGGTGAAGAAGGGACAAGTATATATGGTAGATAGTCGATCCCACGTAGGTTCGCTTCATAGAAAGTCAGGGAATTATACTGGAGATGGAATGCAAAAAACTACTTTTGTAAAATTAGTGAATTTTAAATTATCCCTGTTGAACACGGTAAGTGTCATTGTAAGTACCTATAATAAGCCCGAATGGCTGGAAAAGGTGCTATGGGGATTTAATTGCCAGACGTATAAGGATTTTGAGCTGATCATTGCCGATGACGGTTCCAATAATAAAACCAGAGAACTGATTGATGGTATAAGGAATAAGGTTTCCTATGAAATTATCCATGTATGGCAGGAAGATGACGGCTTTCAGAAATGTAAAATTCTTAACAAGGCCATCCAGGCGTCGCATAATGACTACCTTATTATGACGGACGGGGATTGCATTCCCAGGGAGGATTTTGTACAGGTGCATTATATTAATAAAACACCCGGGTATTTTATTTCCGGTGGCTACTATATGCTACCGATGAATATCTCAAAAGCCATTACCCTGAAGGATATCGAGAAGCAAAATTGCTTCAATATACAGTGGCTTAAAGAAAAAGGTATCCCAAAAACCTTTAAGAATACCAAACTTACTACCAGGGGGTTTATGTCTACGCTCTTTAATACATTCACCCCAACCAACGCCAGTTGGAACGGTCATAATTCTTCGGGCTGGAGAAAGGATATCCTGAATGTGAACGGTTTTGATGAACGCATGCAATACGGAGGGGAAGACAGGGAACTCGGGGAACGATTATTTAATTTCGGCGTAAAATCAAAGCAGTTGCGCTACAGTGCAGTTTGCATACACCTGGATCATGAACGAAGTTACAGAACGCCCGAAGCCATTGCCAGGAATATGGTGATCCGAAGAGAAGTTCGCAGGAATAAAAGCGTGTGGACCTATCACGGCATCAGTAAATAATACGCCAGCTCGTTTTTCTTTTCAAGTTTTTTCAGTTCCCGATATCGCTCGAGGTCACTGACGGCATTCAGGTAACAAATCACCAACCCTTTCTTCCCGTCTAGGATGCCTAATCTCAGGATATAATGGTTAAAAAACTTCCAAAGAGGTTTCATGACCAGGGAAAAATAATTGAACTTTCTTTCCCGGAAAAATGATTCTTTGGCTTTCAATCTGCCATAGGTAAGCATCTTGGATTTATAGTCATCGTAATTCTTATAGCAATAATGGATAAGTTTTTCCTTCAATATCCCCGATTTACCATTAACAACAAGTGTTTCGTGTACGAGTTTCTTGTCGGAAAACTGTGCCATGCTCTTACGGAAAAGCCTGTAGTTCTTATCAGTCTGCCACCCACTGAAATTCAGTGGCTCATCCTGGAACATAAACTTGCGGTAAAACCAGAATGCCGCTTTATCTGTACCGCTATGCACCGTTTCGAGAATCTCTTCCCTCAGGGCGTCCGGGATCACCTCGTCTGCATCCAGGAAAAGTACCCAGTCATGACTGGCTTTCTGCAGGGTAAATGATTTTTGAAGTGTAAAATTGGTAAAAGGGTGTTGTATGGCCCTGACATGGGGCAGCGATAGTAAGTATTCATATGTACCGTCGGTGCTGTAGGAATCCACAACAATTATCTCATCTGCAAAAGCAAGGGAATCGATACATTTTTCAATATAACCTATCTCATTGTAGGTAATGATAAGGGCAGAAATTTTTTCTGAAGGTCTGCTCATACTAAGAAATCTTTTCAGGCAGTATTAATGGGTTAGGTTATTTTATAACACAAAAAAAAGCAAAAAATTATACACTATGGTAAATTTCCTACAATTACACTGCCACGCTGTAATCCCTCAACGCATCGTTCAGGGAGGTTTTCTTATTGGTGCTTTCCTTCCGTTGCCCGATGATCAATGCACAGGGTACCTGATACTCCCCTGCGGGGAATTGCTTGGTGTAACTACCTGGTATAACAACTGAACGGGCAGGAACCCTACCTTTTTCTTCTTTAGGGTTGCGTCCGGTCACATCGATGATTTTTGTACTCGCCGTGAGCACTACATTTGCACCGAGGACGGCCTCGGTTTCCACCCGTACCCCTTCAACTACAATACAGCGGCTCCCGATAAATGCATTATCCTCGATGATCACCGGCGACGCCTGGAGGGGCTCGAGCACCCCACCAATACCAACACCTCCGCTAAGGTGGACGTTTTTTCCTATCTGTGCGCAGCTGCCTACGGTAGCCCAGGTGTCTACCATTGTCCCCTCGTCTACATAAGCGCCAATGTTCACATAACTGGGCATCAGAATGGTGCCAGGCGCTATATAGCTTCCATGACGGGCAACCGCATGGGGAACCACCCGGATTCCCTTGGATTTATAGCCGCGCTTCAGCGGTATCTTATCGTGATATTCGAAAATCCCGGCTTCCAGGGTTTCCATTTTCTGAATGGGGAAATAAAGGACCACAGCCTTTTTAACCCATTCATTAATCTGCCAGCCGTTAACGGTAGGCTCGGCACATCGCAGACTCCCTTCGTCAATCAGATCGATCACCTGTCGGATAGCGACCTGTGTATCGGTTTCCTTCAACAAGTCCCTGTTTTCCCATGCTCGTTCGATGTATTCCCGTATTTCTTCCATCCTCAATAAATTTTGCCAAAGATACATCCTCGATGGTAATTAACCCGCAAATCCTGCATCCATTATAATTTATCCATTATTTTTGCAAAAAAATATTGTGGGCAGGATTATAGCGCTCGATTATGGCAGGATACGAACCGGGATCGCGGTCACTGATGAGTTGCAGCTTATCGCCTCTGGCCTGACCACTGTAGCTACCCCTAACCTGATCAGTTTCCTGAAGGAATATGCGGCGAAGGAGGAAATAGCAGCTATTGTGGTGGGCGAGCCCAGGCAGATGAACAATACCCCTTCCGAAGCCGAAGCCCTTATCACCCCGTTCCTGAGGACACTTCGCAAAGAGTTCCCCACCCTTCCGGTCGAGCGGCAGGACGAAAGGTTTACATCCAAAATGGCGGTACAAAGCATGATAGAAGGCGGGCTCAGAAAAAAGAAACGACGGGATAAGGCATTGGTGGATGAAATAAGTGCAACACTGATCCTGCAGGCATATTTAAACAGAAGATAGACGCATGATTTTACCGATTGTAGCCTATGGCGACCCCGTATTGAGGAAGAAAGCTGATCCGATTAACAAGGATTACCCAGAAATCGAAGAATTGGTCGCAAATATGTGGGAAACCATGTATCAGGCCAGTGGTGTAGGGCTCGCCGCTCCCCAAATTGGTTTGGCTGTCCGCTTGTTTATAGTAGATACAAGCCCTTTCGGCGAGGATGATGAACTTGAAACCCATGAGCGGGAGGCCCTCAGGGACTTTAAAAGGGTTTTTATAAATGCACAAATGGAAGAAGAGAGCGGAGACCCATGGCTTTTTAACGAGGGTTGCCTTAGTATACCCGATATCAGGGAGGATGTAAGCCGCAGGGAACGGATAACCATCAGCTATCTGGACGAAAATTTTGATAAACGGAAGGAGCGTTTTGATGGGATCCTTGCCAGGGTGATCCAGCATGAATACGATCATATTGAAGGGATACTATTTACAGATAAACTGTCTTCTCTTAAGAAGCGCCTGCTTAAAGGGAGACTGGCTAACATTGCCAAAGGGAAGGTAACCGTGGATTACAGGATGCGGTTCCCCCTTCAGAAAAAATTAAGGTAAGCCGGCACCGAATGAAGTTGAAAAGTAGCATCTTTGCGCAGATTTTCAAGAAATGAGTTTAGAAAAAATACTTGCTATAGGAGGAAAGCCGGGCCTTTACCGGTTGCTGACACAAACCCGAACCGGATTTGTGGCCGAGTCGTTGCTCGACGGGAAACGCCTTACGGTTGGAATGTCAAGCAATGTCAGCGTACTTTCGGAGATCGCGATTTACACCCTGGAGGAGGAATTACCCCTTCGCGAGGTCTTCCTTAAGATTAAGGAAAAGGAAAATGGCGGGAAAACCACAGTTGGCCATAAGGATGACAAATTAATGCTCGAGGAGTATTTTTTTGAACTCCTGCCCAATTATGACGAGGATAAGGTTTATCCCAGCGATATACGTAAAGTTATCCAGTGGTATAATTTGCTTCACGACCACGGTATTAACGATTTTCCCAAGCCTGAAGAGAAACCCGAATCCGGAGAAAAGGAATAAGCCCTCCTCCGGATAATCAACAACCCGCAACGGGCCTGTTATACCCGGCGCGAGGGGGCACGGATTTCACCTCGCAGATCCGCTTCAGTTTCAGTCCTTTTCAATAGGTTCGTATGTGTACCTGCTTTTTTCCCAGTCTATTAACTCCGAAGGGTAGTATTTTACATTCATCCTGTCAAGGAAAGGCGCCTGCGCGGCAAGCCGGACTTTGTAATCTTCCCAGTTGCGGTTTTCAGCTGTGCTCCAGCTAAGTTCGGAGTAGCCGATAATCCTTGGGAAAGCAAGGTATTCCAGCTCGTCTATGTTGCTGATGGTTTCAGACCATAAAGGGGCTTCCACACCGAGTATCTGTTCCGGTGGGATCCCCTGGCTATAATTTTCCGGTGTCCAGATGTAAGCGGTATCAACAGGAATGAAAGCCGCCCAATGCAGGCCATGTTTAGACAGGCTGTCGTACTGCATATCCAGGTACGCTTTTTTGGCCGGGGAAATAATTACCTTCATCCCTTTTTCGACCGCCATCCTGGCATTTTCTTCACTGGCCCAGAACTGGGCAATGGAGGTCGAGTCAACATCTGCAGTGGCAACTTCGTCCCAGCCTATCATGCGCTTTCCATATTTCTTTACGATCTTCTCAACCCGGTTAACAAAATATATATAGTCATTTTTTTTGGTCACATGGCTTTCGTCTCCCCCGATGTGGAAATAAGGCCCTGGGGAAATGTCGGTTATTTCACGTATAACGTCGTCTATGAAGATATAAACGGAATCTTTCCTGGTGTCGAAGGTGCTGAACCCTACCTGGGTACCCTCATAAAGTTCCGGGGTCTTCCCGTTACCATTGAGGAAGGGGTAAGACACGGACGCGGCATTGGTATGGCCGGGCATGTCTACCTCGGGAACAATAATCATATGCCTTTCGGCGGCATACGCCACCAACTCTTTATATTCTTCTTGAGTATAAAAGCCTCCGCCCTCCCCGCCAACTTCAGTACTGCCTCCAATTTCGGTTAATTTGGGCCACGATTTGATTTCGATACGCCATCCCTGGTCGTCGGTAAGGTGTAAATGCAGTACATTAATCTTGTAATAGGCGAGCAGGTCTATGTATTTTTTTACATCTTCCACACTGAAGAAATGACGTGAAACATCGAGCATGGAGCCCCGGTAGCCGAAGTTCGGCCGGTCTTTTATCGCACCTGCCGGGATCGGCCACAGGGGCTGCGGGGCCAGGGAATCTATGGAGCTGTCAGGAATAAGCTGGCGGATGGACTGAATCCCGCGGAATGCACCTTCAGCGGTAGCCGAGGTTAGCAGTACGGAGTCCGGGCTGATACGTAGCCGGTATGCTTCCTGCCCCTGCCAGGCAGAGTCGGTGGCCTTCAGTATAAAAATATTTCTATCTCCCATGGCATCTTCGGAGGGGTTAAGCTGGAGGTGCAGGCCAGTTTTTTCGCGGATTTTTTCGGCCAGGAAGCTTCCTACCCTGCCAAAGCCATCGTCATCTCCCTCCGTTATAATACCACTGTACTGGTCTAGCCCGAATGCCCCCCCGGTTGCACTAATTTCAAATGGTTTGGGGATCAGGGCTTCCTCGCTGAGGTTTGTTGGCGGAAAATCTATTGGTTTGCTTTTTTGCTGACTGCAGGCAATGGCCAGGAACGCCGTAAAAACAATGGCAAAGGTTCGGATAAAAATGGAAGGTCGCATATTTGGCTGAATTTAATTGAGATATGTTTTAATCAGATCGTACCACAGCTTATAGCCTTCCTCATTCATATGGAGTCCGTCGGCTATAAAAAGATCTTCGCGTGGTTTATTCCTGTCGAGCATTATGTTCCAGGTATTGGCATAATCAAGGCCGCCATCATTCCTGCAAAGACGTTTCAGCTTTCGGTTAAACCTTTTATACCGGGGTTTAAGATGCCATCGGACAATGCTTGGCTTGGCTGCAATTAAAACGATTCGGGCTGATGGATGAGCTGTCCTTATTTTTTTTATAATCACCTTGATTTCCTCCATTATCAACCCGGGTTTTTTATCCCGGTGGAGGTCATTGTCGCCTTCGTAGATGAATACTTTACTTGGTCGGTATTTGATAATCAGGTCATCAGAAAAGGCCAACAAATCAGAGGTAAGGGAACCTCCAAACCCAGTGTTTATAATCTGGTGTTGGGGGAAAAGTTCAGGTAAATCCTTCCACAGGCGTATACTGGAACTACCCGTAAAGACTACTGTTTTTCTGCCGGGATCCCAAAGGGTATCATATTTTTGCAATAATGCCCCAACCTCTTCCTCAAAACGCAGAGGATCCTGGGCATGCAGTATTCCTGCAAACAGGATAAAAACCAAATACAAATGCTTCATGAAGCCGGAATATTGCAGCCCAAGATACTCTTAATTTGACAAAACTTCAATATCAAGGCGAAGCAGTTGTAATACCTTCTGCCAGGGCCCATTCATAAAACCTTTGTATCCAGTTATCTGAAGGCAAACCCTGCTCCTTCATTCCGAACCCATGCCCGCCCCTGGAGTACATATGAATGCCTGCCTGCTTACCGGCTTCCAGCCAGGATGAATAGAACTCCACACTACCGGGTGCAAGTTGCAAAGGATCATCTGTGGCGCAAATAACAAGCAAGGGAGGGGCATCCATGGGGACATTGCCTACTGGATATGCGGTTGTCCAGGGGTATACCGGAACAAGGAAGTCGGGGCGGGAAGCAGCGTCATAGCTGTATGCCACTCCCAGGGTGACTGCCCCGCCGGCGGAGAAACCCATAAAACCAATCTTATTGGGGTCGACCCCCAGATCCATTGCGTGTTCCCTGATATAAGCTACCGCATTCAACCCATCCTTTACCGAATAGGGAATTATAGGGTGTACATTTTTTAAAATAAGTGCAGGATCATCTTCAGCGGCATCTGATAGTTCTTTAACCCCGTCGGGACCGGTCGGGACCAGCCGGTATTTAAGTACAAATGCGGCTATCCCTTTTCCATTAAGCCATCTGGCCACATCATTTCCCTCGCTGTTAATACTCAGGGCGTACAAGCCTCCACCCGGAGCGACTACCACAGCCGTGCCATTGGGTTCTGATGGAAGGAATGCCTGCATGCTTGGGGTCGAGACATTGGTAACCACCCGGGTATCCCAGATATCGGAATAATAATTTCTGCTCTCGCCTTCCCAACGTATGCCTTCCGGGGCTTCGTAGGGAAGTTCTATTATGTCCTGAGCCGACAGGTAAGAGCATATCAGCAAACCGAAATTTAATATAAAAACGTTTTTCATTTAGTGGTGAGAGGTTTTTACCTGCTTTTTTGATAGCAGTTTTGCACTGCCCTAAAGGTGGTTGTTTTAAGGATATTCAGGATACGAGTTAAGATACTGATTTTAGTTTATATTTCACGGTTCATCTTACAAATTCCGGTCAACCTTTTTCGCAATAAAAAAGTACATTTGGAATGCAAATCGAGTAACAATGAGTATTCGTTCCCTTTGGAACTCCCTGGCTGTCGTGGCCGTTATGGGCTCTAGCTTTATCATGACAGCCCAGGAGAACGCACAACGCCCTCAGGAGGCCAGACCTACGGCAAAAGCGGTTTCCATTGACATGGCACCTGAAATAGACGGTGACGTTTTGAATGACCCGGTCTGGAACCTTATCCCTCCCTTTGGTGATCTCATCCAGACACAGCCGAATTTCGGCCAGCCAGCCAGTGAGAAAACGGATATCCGCATCGCATACACAGATGATACGTTTTATGTATCCGTGGTCTGTTTTGATGCTCAACCGGGTGAACTGGTGGTTTCCGATGCCAGGCGCGACGCAAACCTCGACAATACGGACGCTGTCATCTTTATTCTGGATACCTACAAAGACGGGCAGAACGGCTTTATCTTCGGCACGAATTCGCTGGGGGTGGAATACGATGCGCAGGTAGATAATGAAGGACAAGGGAATAACAATGTGAACAGGCAACAGGGAGGGACCATAGGAGGGTTTAACCTTAACTGGGATGCTTCCTGGGTAGTCCGGACAGAGGTAGGCGAATATGGCTGGTCTGCGGAATTTGCAATCCCCATCCGTACACTAAGGTTTCAGCCGGGCAAAGATTGGGGTTTCAATTTCAGGAGGAATATCCGCAAATCAAATGAGATAGCTTATTGGTCACCTCTGCCAATAGGCATCAACCTGAACCGGCTTTCGCTGGCGGGAACACTTGGCGGGCTCGAACTTCGAAGTCCCGGCAACCTCAAGGTCATCCCCTATGTCCTTGGCAGGGTCGATAAGGACTATACCCAGCCCGATCCTGAACTTGATTTTACTCCGGAAGCCGGAGGGGATATCAAATATAGTATCACGCCCAGCCTTACGCTGGATGTTACCTACAATACCGATTTTGCCCAGGTTGAAGTGGACGACCAGCAGGTAAACCTCGACAGGTTTAACCTCTTTTTTCCTGAAAAACGCCCTTTCTTTCTTGAGAATGCCGGACTTTTTACGGTTGGCAGTCCGGGCGAAGTCGACCTGTTTTTCAGCCGACGGATCGGAATTGGCGAAGGCGGGAGTGTTGTTCCCATTATCGGGGGTGCCCGACTTTCGGGCAAACTCAACCGCACCAATATCGGGCTGCTCTCCATGTTTACGGAGGACGTTGCCTCGGCAGGGATCGAAAAGCACAATTTTACTGTAGGTAGGATAAACCATGAATTCAAAGGCAGGTCTGCCCTGGGAGCCCTGTTTGTCAACAAAGCCAGCCTGCAGACGGATGGGCAGTTCAACCGTACTTTCGCAATGGACGGAAAGCTTGGGCTTGGCAGGAAAGCCAGGATGTCTGGTTTTTATGCCATGACCTCCGACCCGAATGACACCATTAATGCCTATGCCTTCAAGTACCAGGCTGATTATGTATGGAGCAACTGGGAGATGCGTGCGGCCTATACCGAGGTCGGGCAGGGTTTCAATCCGGAAGTGGGCTTCCTGGTACGCTCTGCTTACCGCAAACCGGAAGGGCTGGTTCTCTACCACTACCGTCCAAAGAACCGAGGGTCTTCCCTCCTCGAGCTGCGTCCACATATTTCTTACCGGGGTTATTGGAATTTCGAAGGATTCCAGGAAACGGGCTTTATGCACATAGATAACCACTGGGAGTTTAAAAGCGGCCTTGAATTCCATACCGGGCTGAACCTCACCACGGAAGGCGTCACCAATCCTTTCGAAATATCAGAAGGAATCATGGTCCAGCCCGGCTCTTATAAGCACGCCGAGTCGCAAATCGTATTTTTTACCAACCAAAGCAATCCTGTCTCGGTTAATATCCGTTCAGTAATAGGGGGTTCCTTCGGGGGAAGCCGGTATATTAATTCGGGTACCCTCAGGCTAAGGGGGGGCGACAAGTTCAATGCCGCCTTCACCTATGAATACAATAATTTTCAGTTACCTGCCGGGGATTTTACTGCCAACATATTCCGCAGCCAGATTGCCTATTCTTTTAGTCCGGATATCTACCTGCAAAGCCTTGTGCAAAACAACAGTGCCGACGGCCTATGGGCAATCAATGTACGATTCGGATGGCTGCAGCGTGCCAACACAGGTCTTTTTGTAGTATATAACCACAACCTCAGGGATGGAGATCCCTTAAACCAGAGTTTTATTATCAAATACACCCGGATGTTCGACCTTGTTAAATAAGTTATTTAGTCTGGGAACCACTGATTATGATTCAATGGCCGGGATTCAAAAAGTGAGTTCAGGGTATTTTACCTCATCTGAAATTTCCTCTACATTTCCCTTATAGTCCTTTCCTCGCAGACGAGCTACCGTATGGGCTTCCATTTCTTCGGCGGGATAAGCCTGAATAAGTTCTTCGATTCCCCTGATATCCACTTCGTCATCAACGGCTGACAGCCATTTTTCTTCGAGTCCTTCCGGAAGGATAAACGGCATTCTGGGGCCTTCCGCTTTAGGGTTGTTGTGGATTTTCGCCAGCAGCGGGTTGCCGGTTGTGGTGACAATGGTGAACGTGTTCAGGATTTCGCCGCTCCCGGGGTCAGACCATTCGTTCCAAAGTCCGGCAAGAGAAATGGGCTCCTTGTCTTTCCTGCGGATAAAGAAAGGATATGTCTGGCCTTTGTAATGGTGGTGTTCATAAAAGCCGTCTACCGGAATAATGCAGCGGTGACTATGCGCAGCATCCCTGAAAGCGGGTTTTTCAAAGATGGTTTCACCCCTGGCATTAAGGGTATTGTTCCAGATTTTTTTGCGCTGCCCGTTATCTTTAACCCAATGCGGTACCAGGCCCCAGCTAGCAACTTCCGGAAAACCGGGGGAGGACCCTGTATAGATTAGTAACCTGGGATGCCCGAATCCGCTGCTGTGAAATAAGGGCAGGTCAGTAAGCGGGAGCAGCTGCTCTTCAATTTCCTTTATGGCCTTCGCATCGCCATAATGTCTTGCCCGTTTCATCTGGGCGTTTAAACTTGCCTTTATATCGTAGCACATATCGAAATCAATAGACCCTCCCTATCATGGGATGTTCCACAATGACTTTCTTCAGTTCCCTGAAATCGGCCTCCCCCTGATAGCGCCAAACAACCCGGCCGCCCGGTTCCAGGAGCACGGTATATGGCAGGGCGCCTGCCCACTCAGGGTCTACGGCTTCAATAAGGGCATATTTATCCCCGGTTGCAGAAATATAGTTTGGCACCGCAGACTGGGCGTTTTTAAGGAATTCCAGAGCTTTTACCTTTGCATCCAAGGCATCAGCAGAGAGCGAAACAAATTCAAAATCGCGCCCTCCGAACATTCGTTGCAGCACAATAAATTCCGGATATTCCAGCCTGCAGGGCCCGCACCAGGTCGCCCAGATGTTGATCAGCCGCAGCTTATCGCCTTCATTCCTGAAGAGCCTCCGGATCTCATCGGGGTTCAATTGGTTTAAAACCACTTCCTTTTCCTTCCATTCTGTGTCTATTTTCTTTTTCATTTCTACCTTCCAGCCCCATTTGGTTGAGCAGCCAAATGTTTTGGTGACCGGTTCCGGCACAGCTGTCCCGGCCAGCACCTTATCAATGGCATTCCTCAGGTCTTCCGCATTTGCCGTTCCCGGTTTTTCTGACGCATCTATCCGCCCTGTGTAGCGCAGGATCCGGCGGGTATCGAAGACGAAGGTATGAGGTGTTGCCACAGGTCCATAGGCCAGTGAAACTTTCTGGTTATCCCCGTCATAGAGGTAGGGAAAATTAAAATCTTTGTCCTCCGCCCGTATGACCATGTCTTCATAGGTGTCGCCCAGGTCTGAATAGCCCAATTCCTCATACAGCAGGCCCAGTGGGCTGTTCGGCGAGATGGCGATAAGCTGCACGCCTTTGGACTGGTAGTCGGCTGCAACACTGATAATACGATCCTCATAGGCCTGCGCAGTCGGACAGTGATTGCAGGTGAAAATTACAACCAAAGTCTTCGCATCCTTATAATCGTCAAGGGAATGGTATTTACCATCTGTTCCGGGAAGATAGAAATCCGGGGCACTCTCGCCCGGCTCCAGGGTCCTGATCTCCTGCTCCGGCACCAAAACAGGATTGGAAGCAAATTCCAATACCTCCGGTGCCGGCAGTGCGGTTTCCCCGCTTTGTTTTTTATCCGGTTTGCACTGAATTACCAGTGCCATCATAATAACCAGGCAAAGATTTCGACCCGCCATAGAAAGCGTTTTAAAGATTAACCTAATACACCATTGCAGGTGTAAATAAATATCGGGCACCTGAAGGCCGGATCAGCTGTTAAGCGCCTGCAGTACCCGTTCCCTGCTGAACGGCAGATGACGCAGCCGTTTCCCGGTGAGCCTGAAAAAAGCATTGGCTACGGCTCCCGCTACAAGTGGTGTTCCAGATTCCCCGACGCCCTGCGGAGATTCAGTTGATTCAATCAAAGCCGTTTCCACACTGTCCGGCATTTCATTCATTCGCAGGATCTGGTAATCATGAAAATTAGACTGCTGCACCCTTCCGTCTGCTATTGTGAGTTGTTCTTTGAGTGCACTGCTGATCCCCATAATAATGCCACCTTCCATCTGGGCCTTTACATTGTCGGGTTGCACCACTATACCGGCATCGAGGGCACTCCAGAAATGGTGCACCCGAATTTGGCCGGTACCCCGGTCAACCGAGATTTCGCAGATCCCGGAACAGAGCGACCCGCTTCGCTCAAGGAAGGCAACTCCCTTGGCGCGACCATCATCCACCGCTCCACCCCAGTTGGCCATGGCAGCAGCTTTATCAAGGGTGGCCAGTGCACGCGGTGACTTTCCCATAAGCTTCCTGCGGAATTCAACAGGGTCTACACCCTGGCCGGCCGCAATTTCATCTATCATACTTTCAATGGCAAACTTGTTAGGGCCATGCCCAACTGCACGCCAGTGCTTCAGGCGGATGCCGTGGCTTGCCTCTTTCCATTCGGCGAACTGGTTAGGGATGTCGTAATGCTCGTTACGAATCCCACTGGCTACCAGGTTTCCCCCGTCGCCTACTACGCAATGGTAAAAGCCGGTAAGATTCCCCCGGGTATCGGTACAAGCCTTCAGGCGCTGCAGGCTAAGGGGCCTGTATGCTCCATAGGTAAGGTCATCTTCCCGTGTCCAGATCAGTTTCACAGGATTGCCCGGCACTTCCCTGGCCAGGGCTGCGCATTCCGTTACAAAATCGGTCATGCTTCGCCTGCCAAAGCCTCCACCCAGGTATTGTAATTCAATATGAACATTTTCCGGCGCAATGCCCAGCATTTCAGGGACACCCAGTTTCTCATCGAACCCCTGCTGGCTGCCAACCCAAACCCTGGCTCCTTGTAGATCCTCCGCTACCTGTACAACGGCGTTCAGCGGTTCCATTTGTGCGTGGTATACATAATCATTCAGATAGTCCGCAGTATAGGTTTTTGATGCAACCCGATTGGCGGCTCTGAAGTCGCCGGTATCTGTAATAACTTCACCACCTAGTTCATTGGCAGCAAGGCTGGCGTATGTTTCAAATATATCGCTGGAATAAAAGCCCGCTGCAGTTGCCGTACTCCATGAAATATCGAGGGCTTTTTTTGCAGCAAGAGCCTCTTCCAGCCGGGAAGCGAGAATCCCTATGGCATGATCCATAGGTACAAGTTTCACTACACCCTGCATTGCAAGGATCTCCTCCTCATTGTTAAGGACTGGCGAAGCCCCGTGCATAGTTCCCCTTTCCAGAACGGCATAAAGCATTCCCGGCAGCCGTAAATCAATTGCGAATTTAGCCGCTCCGTTAGTTTTATGGGGGATATCGGTACGCGGCAGGTCCTTGCCGATCAGCTGGAAATCCTTAGGGTCCTTTAACGCTTCTTCGGGGATCTCCGGCAAGGTTTCGGGAATGTGCAAATGCGGAACCAATTCGCCATAGGTAATAACATGGCCACCGGCGTCATGGAAAACCTGCCCCTTTTCGGTGCGGAGTTCTACCAAGGGAAGCTTCCAGAGGTTAGCTGCAGAACTTAGCATAATATGCCTTGCCTGGGCGCCAGCCAGACGCAGGGCTGAAAAATAGCCACTGGTAATGCGGCTTCCTGCGGAGAGCATCACCTTGCGGTCTGCGCTCCAGCCGTCAGATCCATATATTGCAGCTTCCTGAGGTGAGAACGCTACTTCCACCAGGTTCCAGTCAGCATCCATTTCTTCCGCGAAAATAGCGGGCAGGGAGGTCATGGAACCCTGCCCCATTTCCGCAGCAGGGTTATAGATAATAATGCGCCCGTCTTCTGTGAGTTGTACCCAGGCAGTAAGGCGGTGTTTCCTTACCGCCTTCTCAATCTCCCTGCTATCGTCGCAGGAGAGCAGCTGGGGAAGTATTCCCGATACCCCTATAAAAAAAGCGACGCCACCTGAAGTTTTAAGGAATTGCCTGCGGGGAATGGGGTGCTTTATAGGTTTCATAGTAATTGTGACTTATATGTTTTTGTGTGCCCGGCAGTTTGCCAATTCATAATCTATCAGGTGGTAGTATCAGGGGTATGTATTTTTGCCGATGCGATTTCTATGGCTTCCAGAATCCGCAAATATGTACCACATCTGCACAGATTTCCATTCATAAAGGATTTAATCTCTTCCCGGGAAGGTTTGGGGTTATCCCGGAGGAGGGCGACCGCCTGCATAATCTGGCCAGACTGGCAATATCCGCACTGGGGTACCTGGGCTTCAACCCATGCCTGTTGTACCGGATGATCACCGGTGGCAGAGAGGCCTTCAATAGTCTGTATTTTCGGGCCATCAGCCACTTGTTCAACCTGAATGACACAAGCCTTTGCTGGCTTTCCGTCGACGTGCAGGGTGCAGGCACCGCACTGGGCGATACCACATCCATATTTGGTGCCCGTTAGCCCGAGGTCTTCCCGGATTACCCAAAGCAGGGTAGTGCCTTCCGCTACGTCGACCGTATGGCGTTCACCATTGATTTCTAAATTATATGCAGGCATGCTTTCTGATTTCTCTTTGGATTAAGGTACGCCAATAGGGGCTAAATGCCAAATACCTCAAAGTCCGGAAAAAATCAGCGAACCCCGTGAACATTCATTTCCAGTGTATAGACTGAATTCATGGCGGTTATAAACAAAATCCTCTGCTCCGGCCCCCCGAAAGTTACGTTGGCTGTCCACTTCTGGGGAACCGGGATGTGGAGGATTTTATTGCCATCTTTATTAAAAATGGTAACCCCATCACCAGTAAGGTAGAGGTTACCCCGGTTGTCCAGTGTCATCCCGTCTGATCCCATATCCGTGACCAGAGTTTTCTGAATAAGGTCGCCATCCATATTAATGCCGTAAGCATATGTTTTTTTATCGCCGATATCGGCCACATAAAGGGTGCTTCCGTCCGGGCTGCCAATAATACCGTTGGGCTGAACCAGGTCATCGGCCACAATGCGAAGCCCGGAACCGTCGGGCGCCAGGTAATATACCCGTTGTTCATTGATTTCCGGCTGCTTTCTATCCCAATATGGCCTCTGGTAATAGGGGTCAGTAAAATATACGCCCCCCTTTGGGTCGATCCAAAGGTCATTTGGCCCGTTCAGTTCCTTGCCCTGATAACCGTCTGCCAAAACGGTTACTTCTTTTTCCGGAGAAATGCTCCAAAGCTGGAATTTTTCATCTGCACAGGCCAGAAGATGGCCCTTATTGTCGAAGTAAAGCCCGTTTGCCCTGCCGGCAGGTTCCATATAAACGGATACCTCGCCTGTAGAAGCACTCCATTTCAGGATACGGTTGTTGGGTTGGTCGGTAAAATACACATCACCATCTGCATTCACTGCAGGGCCTTCCGTGAATGAATAATCGGAGGCTACTGGGATCAGTACGGCTCCCTCGGCAACCAGCGGCTCTTCCTGCGCGCTGCAGGCCGTATAAAAAAAACTTATGCCAAGCAGGCATGCGGTGAATAATGTTTTCATAGATAAAAGTTTTTTAGTGTCTGCATTGATTTCCTGAACTTATTTTCTCCTTACCTGAGATCTACATGCTTAGTGCAGGATGGCGGTTATTGAGAAATTCTTAATCTTCTTTCCATCCCGGTCCGCGTACTACCCTGCCCGGAAAGGAGCCCGTGTGTTCCCCATCCTCAAGCACCCGGGTGCCATTAACAAAAACATGCTTCATGCCCGTGGCATATTGATGTGGTTCCTCAAAGGTCGCATGATCTTTTACCGAACCGGGGTCAAAGACCACCACATCGGCATAATAACCTTCCTTCAGGGCGCCTCGTTTTACCAACTTCAGGTTGGTAGCCGGGAGGGATGTTAGTTTATGGATGGCTTCTTCCAGGGTAATCACCTTTTCATCCCGGACATAATGCCCGAGCAAGCGCGCAAAAGAGCCGTAAGCACGCGGGTGAGTGCTTTGTTTCAGAAAAACCCCTTCATTCGTGTATGAACCGGCATCAGAACAAACAGCCATATACGGAAGCGCCAGTTTTTTCACGATGTTCGCTTCCGACATGGAGAAGTACACCACCTGTATCCTGCTGTTGTCCTCGTAAATTAGATCGGCAACAGTTTCTTCCGGGCTCTTGTCCCGTTCATTGGCAACTTCGGCCAGGGTTTTTCCAATAAGACCCCTGAGGGATTCGTTTCTGAATCCAACAAGCAATATTTTTTCCGGGGGGACATGGAATACTACCTCCCGGATCATTTGTTGCCGTTTCCCCGGCTGCCGCATCAGTTCCATGGTACTTTTATGGCCACCTTCCCTGGCCCAGGCGGGCAGGACGATATTAAGACCGGTGGAACTGGCGTTATACATGTACATATCCGTGGTAATGGGAAGCCCCTCCGCACGGGCGCTGTCTATAAGCGTTATGGCCTTGTCCAGAAGGGGCCAGTTATCAGTACCTGATGCTTTAAAATGATAGATTTCGGCTGGAAGTCCGGCTTCTTTTGAAATGGTAATAAGTTCGCGTACGGCTTGTAGTAATTTGCCTTCTTCATCCCTTATATGGGAGATATACATACCATTATATTCCGCGACCACTTTCGCAAGTTCAATGATCTCATCCGTACCGGCATGACCGCTGGGGACATAGATCAGGGAGGTCGACATCCCAACCGCGCCCTCTTCCATAGCCTGCCTGACAAGCTCCTGCATGGCCTTAAGTTCCTCCGGCCCGGGCGGCCGGTTCTCATAGCCCATAACATGCTGCCTTACCGTACCGTTACCGATAAAGGAAGCAATATTGGTTGAGACACCTTTCTTTTCAAGGAAGTTGAGGTATTCCCCCAGGGTAGTCCAGTTGATTTCAAATTTGATATCCTGTTGGGTACTCCGCATTTCCTCTTTCATTTCTTCATTTAAAGGCCCCATGGAATGACCTTCCCCCATGACTTCAAGTGTTACCCCCTGCCTGATATCACTCTGGGAACGCCCGTCTTCGATAAGGGCGACATTTGCCCAGCTAAGCATATTTATAAAACCAGGTGCCACCGCCATTCCGGCTGCATCAATTTCCAGCTTACCCTTTGCTTCCGTCAGCCCACCGATGGCAGCAATAGTATCTGCATTGATTGCAAGATCAGATATATAAGCGGTTTCACCGGAACCATCAAGAATATGCCCGCCACGGATAATTACATCGTAGGTAGTGGGCTCCCCGCAATTAATAAGGCACAGTGTAATGGTCAGATAAAGGAAACATTCGGCGGGTAATTTCATAATGCTGCTGCGGGCGTTACAGTTGCAGGTCAGCTGAGAATTTTAAAAATTCCCAGTGCCCCGACTCCTAAAATACTAAGAATACTTATCCAAAGGACAAGGTCGTACATGAATCCGGGTTTAAAATAGGGGTTGAGCCTTATATAACGGAACTGAATTACGGCAAAGACCACAAGGAACAGTAAAAAAGACCCTATGATCCCCCCTGTAATTACCATGAGAACGGGCAGGCGGATAAAGACAAAGAGCGTGGCCCATAATAAGGGGATTACCCATGCGAGGATTGCAATGGTCCTTTTACGGACGCGAAGGTCGGTGAACCGAATCCATTGCAACTGCCCGAAAATGTCAGTAACCTGCCTGGTCCAGGCTGCAAGGGCGGCGAAGAGGGTGGAAAATAGCGTGATGAAAGCCCCGATCAGGAAGGCCACCCTTGCGTGCGGCCCGAGGGACTCCGTATACATGGCGGATAAGGTTTCTACCATGGCATATCCTTCGGGAACATTCCCTTTTACATGCAATACAGCAGCCCCAAGCAGGTAAAAGGCCGCTGTTACCGTGGTATAGACGCACATGGCAATGATGGCGTCGAGTTTCATAACCCTTATCCAGCCACGTGCTCTTGCCTTCCATGCGTCAGATTCATCGTTACGACCGGTATATGCCGCATAACCCTTTTCGAGGCACCAATAATTGTAATGGATGATCTCATCACCACCCACCCCTGTTATTCCAAAGGCCCCGATCGCTACGGCCACCATCGTGGGCGGGAGCTCAAACTGCAGTCCGCTCCAGATATTTTCCCATGAGATCTGATAGGGGGTATATCCCAGAAAATACAGGGAAGCAAAGGTAAACAGGGTGAAGAGGCCAATCATGATCAGTGAAAGCCGTTCTATAAACTTATAATACCCCCGGTATACCATCAGGGCAACCACCACCGCAATAATAAAGCAATAATAGGGTACGTCTAGGGCCGGGGCCACAATATTAAGGATGATGGCTACCCCACCAACAATTCCCCCAACCTGGAGCAGTTTAATCACCATTACTCCGAGTACCGTCCAAACCGTCCACTTCGCTTTCCCGAAGCGCGGACCTGGCAAGGCGTTAAAAGCCTGCATGGCTGTTTCCCCGGTAAGGATAGTATGCTTTCCGAATTCGAGTTGAACGGCTACTTTGACTATGCAGCTAACAATTATGACCCAGAATGTTATAAACCCCGCCTCGGCCCCCAGAGTAGTGGTGGCAATGAGCTCCCCGCTGCCCACAATAGATGCGGAAAGGATAAAACTGGGCCCCAGAAAACGCAACCTGCCCCTGAATGTATCGGGTGGTTCCAGGATCATATCCGGGGACAAGATATAAGGGTCCTCGTTTTTGGACATCAGGCGTCAGAACTTTTTCATAAAGTCCATGTTGTGCTTCATGCTCTCGAGGGGAGTGGATGCATATTCTTCCTGTTCAATGAAAATATGTTTGACGCCCGATTCTTTCGTGTGCGCCATCATGGCCGCAATATCAAGTCCGCCTTTTCCGAATTCAGTGCTCTCCTTTTTCACCATGTCCATATCTTTCAGGTGCCATAGCGGAAACCTGCCGGGAAACCTCTTGAAATAGTCTAAGGGGTCTTTCCCGGCAACAACCACCCACCCGAGGTCTAGTTCCATATGCACCAGATCAGCTTCGGTTTCCTTAAGCAGGATATCGTACAGGACTTCACCCTGGGCTTCCTCAAATTCATAATCATGGTTATGGTAGCCAAACTTCAGACCCGCTTTTTTACAGGATTCCCCTGCTTTATTAAAGGATTCTGCCACTTTTTTATAATTATCCACGGTTTGGCCATTGGAAGGCATACTGGAACAGATCAGGTAATCCTGTCCTGACAATACAGCTTCGTCCATGGTTTTTTCCCATTGGTCGTCTAGATGTACATGACCGCTTACCAGCTTCATCCCCAGGCTCTTGCATGACTTTTTCATTCCTTCTGGCCCCAGCCCGTAATAATGCCCCTTCTGGCTGCGTGCCGTTTCTATTTTTTTGATTCCTATAGCGGCAATTTTTTCAAGGGTGGCCTCCGGATCTGAAGCCATCTGCTCCCTGAAAGTGTACAATTGTACCCCGAGTTGCTGTTTTGCAGGTTCGCTAAAGCCCATGGAGGGGAGGAGGGAGGCCCCAAGGGTGACGGTCCCTGCCTGTAAAATAAAATCTCTGAGTGTTTTCA
>CAYSVQ010000005.1:0-11797 GCA_964434565.1 uncultured Flavobacteriaceae bacterium
ATTGCAAAGCAGGAAAACGGAATGGATGTAATTATTGGGTTCATACAAACCAAAAAGATCAGGGGATTCCTGGTCTTTTTTTGTGTGCTGCTGTTAGCGGGCTGCCGGGAAGATCCGCAAACCGAGACCCTGGGGGTACGCTATAAAGATGGCAGGGCCGTAGCCGTTTCCTTTATGGCCGATCCGGAAAAGGGGCCTTATAATATATTTGTTTCAGGAGAAACCACCACTTCGATCCTTGGAATTATAAGCCGCGACAAAAACATCTACACCTTCATCCCTGCCTTGCCCTTTTCGGCAGGGGCCAGCTATGTTATCCGGGACGGCGTTGACAGCATTGCCGGATTCACGATATCCACAACAAATAGTCGTTTTGAACTTCCCAAACTAATCGCCATACACCCGCTCAGGGATACCGTGCCGGAAAACCTGCTGAAGTGCTACCTGCAGTTCTCTGAACCCATGCAGGCCGTAGGCAGCGCCCTCGACTTTGTAAGGGTAATACAGCTGGAAAGCAGGGAAGAAATGTCGGTTTTCCTCGACCTCGAATCCGAGCTCTGGAACAGGGATCACAGCCGGCTTACCCTCTGGCTTGACCCGGGCAGGATTAAAACCGATCTGATCCCCAACCGCAGCCAGGGGATTCCCATTCACAAGGGTCATACTTACCGCATTGAGATTTCAGGCCGGTGGAGATCGGCCAAAGGAATAACCCTGGGCAGGGATTATTACAAAAATTTTTATGTCGAAGAAGCCATCAGGGAAAAACTTAATCCAGCCAAATGGGGATTAAAACTTCCCGCCGGTGGTACCCTGCAGGAACTGGAAGTACTTTTTGACAGGCCCCCGGACCTGTTTATGGCGGCTACGGGCAGCAGGATCAGGAATTCCGAAGGTAAAGTACTGGAAGGTAAATGGCAGGAATCCGTCGCAAACAAAAGTTTACTATTTATTCCATTAAATAAATGGAAAACAGGAAAATATGAATTACTAATTGATGCATCACTTGAGGATTTAGCGGGCAATACGGTTAATCGTCTTTTCGACACTAACCTGCAGGCAGAGGAGATTGTCGTTAGCCAGGGCGATGAGCTTGTTATTCCTTTTATACTTAATGATTAACCACCCTGGCCCTTGTCTTTCGGGCATACCTGTAAACATAGAAGAGTATTCCTGAGGCAAGCAGGCCGCATATCAGGAAGCCTGTAAACATCGGGTATACTGAAGTCTTTACAAACTGGCCTATAAAAGCGCTGATTGGCACTGCCATCAGGGTGGCCAGGCAGCCGGTAAGGGCGGCCCCAATTCCCGCCATATGTCCGAGGGGCTCCATTGCCAGGGAACGAAGGTTCCCAAATAGAAAGCCAACTGCAAAGAACTGCATACCAAAGAATAGCAGCAACACCCATAAGGGCGGGTTTTGAACGGAGAAGATTAAAAGATATAAAAGAGGGATCAGCACATAAGCCAGGAGGGCGATGGTTACCAGACGCAGCATCCCAAATCTGATTACCAGAGTTCCATTAAGAAGGGTGGCCGCACCTATGGTAATGGCCAGGGCCGCGAAGATATAGGGGAAGGCATCCTCCAGGCCGTACTGCACCTGAAATACCTGTTGGGAGGTACTCAGGTATACCAGGAAGGAGCCGGTAATAAGGCCCCAGATACCGGTAAATGCCATAGTTTGACGATAGCCGAGCAATTCCCTGTACCCTTTGATAAAAACATTGGCGCGGAAAGACTTTCGATTTCGCAAAGCCAGTGTTTCCGGCTGTCGCTTCCAGAACCAGAATGAAACCAGGATACTGAAAAACACCTGCACATGAAAGATTGCTTCCCATCCGTATATATCCATGATCCATTTCCCCACTGCGGGAGCAACAATTGGTACCAGGATAAAAACCACGGTTACGAACGACATTATCCGTGCCATATAATCCCCGCTGTAACTGTCGCGGATCATCGCTATACTGATAGTCCTGGGCGCCGAAAGGGAAATTCCCTGCAGGATACGGCCCACGATCATCCATTCGAGGGAGGAGGAATACACGCAGAGCATGCTGGCCAGGATAAAAAGCCCGAACCCCATGTAAACAACCGGTTTTCGGCCGATACTGTCAGACACCGGTCCGAAAAGCAAGGGGCCTACGCCCAGGCCGAGGAAAAACAAGGTGATGAGTAACTGGTTTTCCGCTATTCCCGTGGTCCCGACCGCAAGGCCGATAATGTCCAGGGCGGGGAGGAGGGCATCCAGCGCCAGGGCGGCGATAGACATCAGCGCCGCCATAAGGGCGACAAACTCGAGTTGAGGTGGCTGTTTTTCTAACACCCGGCAAAAGTAACCGATTCATCCCGTATGAACCAGCCGTATACAGTTAGCAGATTGTTAAAAGATATCAAATACGTAACCAAGGAGCCAGTACAAAATGATAAATACGATGATAGTTCCTATACAGCCACAACGGCCACCGCCAAGTTTTTTAGCCCCGATTCCCGCAAGAATGGCACGCAGAAGGTTTTTCAATGGATTGCATTTTTAGTAAATATACAAATTTCAATATACAGGAAATACTTTAATAAGGGCTCTAAAAACAGGAAAGTGAACTTAAATGCATGTTCGGGCATATAATAAAAATCGTATTTTAGGAGTGCTGCAACAGTAGTTGTCCAAACCAAACGTTCACCATTCCATGGCAAAAAAAAACAAACGCATAGTCTCCGTTTGCGGCCCTGATGGATTTACCGGCCTCCGCCTAAAAGCCCCCCTGCAGATAGCCGCCGGGTTCCTGGGGGTGCAGGAAGCCCTGAAACATAGCTTCAGGGAAATGGGGGTGTTGCGAAGTATGCGCGCCTTGCTGGCAATGAACCAGCACAAAGGTTTCGATTGCCCCAGTTGTGCCTGGCCGGACCCTGAAAAGCCATCAAAAATTGGTGAATACTGCGAAAATGGGGCCAAGGCCCTGGCTGATGAGGCAACCTCTTCCCGTATTGGTGCAGCTTTTTTCAGGAAGCATTCGGTGGAAGAACTCTCCAACTTCAGCGATTTTGAACTGAACCGGCTGGGCAGACTTACCGAACCCCTTGTTCTGCGTACTGGCAGCGTGCATTATGAAGCCATAGGCTGGGAAGACGCCTTTAAACTGATAGCGGAAGAACTCCACAGTCTTGAAGACCCTGATGAGGCCATTTTTTATACCTCCGGCAGGTCGGGTAACGAGGCGGCCTTTCTCTACGGCATGTTTGCGAGGGCATTTGGCACCAATAACATGCCAGACTGTTCCAACATGTGCCACGAATCAAGCGGGGTTGCCCTTACCGAAACCCTTGGGATAGGGAAGGGGAGTACCACCCTGGAAGACCTGTATGGAGCGGAAATGATCATAGTGGCAGGGCAGAACCCCGGTACTAACCACCCAAGGATGCTTACTGCCCTGGAACATTGCAAGAAGAACGGCGGGCGGATTATCAGTATCAACCCCCTGGAAGAAAGCGGCCTTGTACGCTTTAGCAACCCCCAGACATTTGGGGGATGGACAGGTACAGGAGAACCCCTTGCAGATCTCCATTTGCAGCTCCATATCAATCAGGATATTCCCCTGCTTAAACTGCTGCTGAAAAAACTTATTGAAAAAGACAACGCGCAGGAGCCGGTGCTGGACCATGGATTTATCCGTGAAAATACCGAAGGGTATGAAGCTTTGTGCGCCGATCTGGATAATTATGAAAATGTGGATCTGCTGCAACAATGCGGGGTCTCCGAACTACGGATAGACCAGGCGGTGGAATGGCTGGCAAAAGCATCTAAAATCATCGTATGTTGGGCTATGGGGCTAACACAGCACAGGAACGGGGTTGAAACGATACGGGAATATGTAAACCTGCTTTTGTTAAAAGGGGCTATCGGGAAACCGCACGCGGGTACCTGCCCGGTGAGGGGGCACAGCAATGTGCAGGGCGACCGGTCTGTGGGGATCATGCATTTTGTAGACAGAGAACTGAACGAACGGATCAAAGAACATATGGGCTTTGACCCCCCGGAAAAGGAAGGAACTGATACAGTGCATGCCATAAAAGCAATGCACGACGGCCGCGCTAAGATATTTATGGCTTTGGGCGGCAATTTTGCGATGGCAGCCTCGGACACGGCCTATACAGCCAAAGCCCTGAACCGCTGCCGGTTAAGTGTACAGGTGAGTACCAAACTCAACCGCAGCCACCTGCTTACAGGGCAAATGGCCCTCATCCTGCCTACTTTCGGCCGTTCAGAGAAGGATATGGCGGGTGGCAGCCAGCGCTATATAACGGTAGAGAACAGCATGGGGCGGGTCCGGCGGTCGCGCGGCCTGCTGAGACCGGCATCGGACAGCCTCAAAAGCGAGCCGGAAATTATCGCAGGTATTGCCCATGAATATTTCCAGGGAAATCACCCGGTGAACTGGAAAGCCCTGGGCAGTGATTACGACCGGATCCGGGAGAAGATAGACCTTGTGGCCCGGGGTTTCGAAAACACGGCAACCCGCTCAGCCGGGGCAGGTTATTACCTTCCGAATAATGCCAGGGAGGGCGATTTCAGCAACATGCCCAATGGCAGGGCGAAGATTACCCTCAACCAGCTTCCGGATCACCGGCTTCAGGAAGATGAATTGTTGCTGATGACCATCCGGTCCCACGACCAGTTCAATACCACCATTTATGGCCTGGACGATAGGTATAGGGGTGTTTATAACGAAAGGAGGGTGGTGTTTATGAACCGGTACGACATGAAGGCCCGTGGCCTGGAGGCTGAAGACACGGTACACCTGAACAGCCGTTATAACGGCAAAACACGGGAAGCCCGAAATTTCAAGGTCGTTCCCTACAAAATCCCCCGCGGTAATATGGCGGCTTATTTCCCTGAAACCAATGTCCTGATTCCCCACAATCAATATGCCGACAGGAGTGGCACCCCGATCAGCAAATCGATTAGGGTGAGGGTGGAGAGGGTTAGTAGACAGGAAACTTAACGTATGTTGATTGGGTTTATTTGTGGATTCGTGTATATGGTTAATTGGCGACAATAAATAAGCTCAAGGACCGGGGGTAAGCAATTTTTGGTGAATAGTATAGCTGCAGGCGGGTTGATTTGAACTTGATCTTGTACTTGCATCCTGTTTATTGTCAATTGATTATTGCTCATTGAACTGAAATGTTAAACCATCGGTCGGGAAAACATCGGGAAATGGGGAAAAATCCCTAGCATTGTATCGGAACACAAGAACACTTCAATGAAAAAGGTCCTTATAGCCCTTTTTGCAACGGGCTGTTGTGCAATAAGTAATTCTTCGCTTTCGGCACAGGAAACCCCTCAGTTGGATGCCAGGCTGAAAGAACAAGCCGAAGCAAGTCCGCTAATCTTCAGTTTTGCCCCGAATTATAAAAGCGCCCACGAAAAGGAACGGGAGGAGCTCGAACTTAAAATTGCCCTGATAGATTCCATGGACATCTCGGAGTCCAGGAAATTCAATCTGATCCGCGATCTCTACCGCAGCAGGGAATCGAAACGGCTGTTAAAGGCCTTTGAAAAAAGCCGGGAGCCTGATACGAGCAGGCAGTAGGCGGTAGCAGTAAGCTGGAGTTGGTTGATTTGTAGACGGGAATGGTGCAGTCGGAAGCGTTGATGCGCGTACCCGGGCCCCTGTCCCGCGGGTGGGAGGAGGGTAATTTTGATGATGAAAAGGAACCTGTCTTTGCGAATCCCGACGCTGCAGTCGGGATGAAGCATTCTCATCTATGGATCGGGAGGTACTTCTGAGGGAAAGGCTGGGAAGTGGGTGAAGTTAATAGGCAATTTGCCCGCCAAAACCCCGGTATTGATGAGGGGACACCATGGGTTTGTTCCTATTAATTTCTCTGGTAAAACAGTAAATCCACTTATATTTAAGCATTAATAAATATAGCTCACTATTCACTAATACAGCAAGTTAATAAAATATTTAATCGTTAAAATCGTTCTGTTAACCGGGAGGCATATATGATGCAAAGTCTCGTCTTAGGTAAGCTAAAACCGTATCCACTTATTGCATACTTCCAAGGTATACAAAGACATCATAAACTAAAAAAGCGGGCCAGACAAGGGCTTTAAGGAAGGCAATCACGCCTGGCCAGAAGCCGGAAGAAATTTCAAAATAGTAAACGGCAGCGCCGATAAATCCTAAAATATATACAATACCAGAACCCTGGCTGCTGCCGGAAGAATTTCTTTTATATGTCATGTTGGATATTTTGTGTCTGGTAAGATACGCTTCTTTTAAGAGCATTCCTAAAAGGGAAGTACAATAGGGGAATAGGATGAGGTCAGGAAACAGTCAGATTCGCCTGGCTGAAAACTCTATTTGACATAATATAAATTATGATACAAATAGATGATCTATGTAATATGGCGTATAAAGCATATTTCATAGATCCATGGATAACATCGATATCCTCAACAAAAATTCGATACTACTCAGGAATAACCTGTCTGCACGGCAACCACAAGGGCGACAGCTGCAAGTAAAAAGATCAGCAGCAGCGGTTTCCAGATAAACCGCACCCAGCGGTCGAAAGAGATGCCTGCTACGGCCAGGATCCCCATCAGGGCCCCGTTGGTTGGAATGATGAGGTCCATATTTACAGCACCGTACTGGTATGCCAACACACAGGTCTGGCGGGTTATGCCTGCCAGGTCCGACAAGGGAATCAAAATCGGCATGGTCAGGATGGCTTGCCCGGAGTAGCTGGGCACAGGGAAGTGCAGGATGGCCTGGCTTCCCAGCATGCCCAGGGCCAGGATACTGGCCGGCAGGCCCTCCATGGGCGAGAACAGCCCGTATACCAGCGTATCGATTACGGTACCTTTTTGCAGTAACAGGGTAATACTGCTGGCAAGGCCAAGGATGACCCCTGCAAAAATCATCTCCCGAAACCCTTCCCCAAAAGCTTTCCCGGTACCATTTATCCCAAGCTTCCCAAAGATGCCGGCGATAAGACCCAGGGTAAAAAAACAGGCCGACAATTCGTTAAAACCCCATCCCCACCACATTAAACCCCAGCTCACCAGGGCAAATGTTGCGCAAAGCATTACTAAAATGATAAGGTTGCCGGTCGATAGAGATTGCCCTTGGGTAGCCATCGGCTGTTTCTGACAGCGGTTGCGGCGTGCATAACGGATCATATAGGCCGTCCACAGGATAAAAGCCAGCGCGAGGACCCACAGTCGGAATGGCATACCTGAAAGCAGCGGGAGTTCCGCTTCCTGCTGGGCAATCACCACGGCAAAGGGATTCATAGGGCTGAAAGCGGACCCTATGACTGCCGAGCCGAAGCTGACCCCCAAAGCCGACAGGGCATCATAACCGAGGGAACGCCCGAAGAGGATCAGGACGGGCGCCATGGCAATAACCTCTTCCTGCAGGCCAATGGTTGTCCCCGCAACCGTAAAGAGAAGGGAAACTATGGCCAGCGCCAAGCTTTCACGACCCTGGAGTAGGTCTACTACCCGCTGTAGGCCTTGCCCGAGGGCTCCGGTCTTTTCAATGACATAAAAACTCCCTCCCACCAATAGAATCAGAACAATTAAGTCGGCACGGCTAATAATGCCTTCAGGAATGGAGAGGATCAAGTCGAAAAAACCGAGGGATTCTGCCGATACCTCTTCATAGGAACCTGACACGACCATGCTGCGGCCCGTTTCGGGATCCTCCAGGCGGGTATACGCGCCCTGGGGAATAATAAAAGTGAGTATCCAGGCAAGGAGGATTCCTCCCAGCATGATTACAAGGGTATCCGGGAATTTCTTCATGGAAAGCTTGGTTTGGTTGGCTTATACTATTTGCAAAAGATAGGGAAAAAATTCTTCGCTGCCCCCCTGCTATAAGTACCACAAAACCCTTCGGTTTAATTTAAATGAATTTGCCTGTCGGTCTTTCAAAGCTATTACCCCGCCCACTCCAATAAAAATTCGTATTCGTGCACTATTCTAAGAAAATCCTCTTGTACTTTTTACCTGTCATTTCCTTATCACATAGAATTCCTGCACTATTTTAACAAGACCCCAATTAAAATTTGGGATAGGTTCTAAAAGAAATTTTGTACCTTAAATCGACATGTTAAGCAGCAAATACTTTGTGTTTTACGGGTGCCTTGTCTCTGCATTCCTCCTTCTGTTTACCTGCCTGCATCATACAGACAACCCGCAAACGGAACAGGCCACCTTGGCCCCTGCTGTAAATTTGATCCCTGCCTCGGACACCACCACATCCTTTGCTAAAGTTTCGGAAAATACGCGAATTGCCCTGTTATTGCCTTGTGGCCGCTGCCATCAAAGTACTTTGGCATCCCATAAACCGGGAGCTATAGCAATTTTCGATCTGGATACCGGCGAACTATGGCATTCCCAGCTCAATGAGGAACGGCTTAACGGACTGGACAGGCGAACAAAGGGCAGTTCTTCCCTGAGTGAAAAAGAACGTGCTCAGATTGCTGAATTTGTTGCCATTAAACGGACTCAGTTGCAGTAGCCAGAATCGGAAGTACAAAGTAGTAGGCAGTGGGCAGATCGGAAGTACGAGGTACGAACTGAAAATACGTTGATTCATGAATTGCACCCAAACCCTGGACTTGGAACCCGGAACCCGGAACATCAAACCTCCCCTTTGAACTTTGAACTCAAGCCTGCTTTCTTTTTGCAGTGATAGCACATATCTTTAAATGGGGAGGGATTAGCATCCCCCACACCTACCAAGGTTTTAATTTTGGAACTGCTAACAATGATATTATTAACAAAAAAGGGCAACCTTATTCAGGCATGCTCAAACTGAACCCGGAACATCAAACCTCCCCTTTGAACTTTGAACCCAAGCCTGCTTTCTTTTTGCAGTGATAGCACATATCTTTAAATGGGGAGGGATTAGCATCCCCCACACCTACCAAGGTTTTAATTTTGGAACTGCTAACAATGAAATTATTAACAAAAAAGGGCAACCTTATTCAGTCCTGCTCAATGCTCACACCCTGAACCCGGAACACTAAACCTCCGCCTTGAACTTTGAACCTTCGCTTATGGCCTATTACCTGTTACGGCTACGATTCCTGCTATTGTTCCGGGAACCGCTGCCGTTTGAATTCCAGTTTCGGTTTCGATTTTGGTTCCCATTTCCATTGTGATGCTGCCTCTGAGGCCGTTCCGGGCTTTGTTCCATACGGCTGGGGGGTTCGCTCAGCACTTCCGCAAACTGTTGTGCGGGCATCCGTGGGACTTCCTGTTTGATGAGTTTTTCGATATCGCGCAGGAAAGGCCGTTCCTCCTCGTCGCAAAAAGAGAACGCGATCCCGCTGGCACTCGCCCTCCCCGTTCGCCCGATCCGGTGAACATAGGTTTCCGAAACATTGGGCAGGTCATAGTTGATTACCAGGGATAGTTCCTCTACATCGATACCCCTTGCAGCGATATCGGTAGCGACCAAAACTTTCAGTTTTCCATCCTTGAAATTCCCGAGGGCTTTCTGCCTTGCCGGCTGCGATTTATTGCCGTGGATGGCGGCGGAACTGATATCGGCCTGGTTTAATTTTTTTACGATTTTATCGGCCCCGTGTTTGGTCCTTGAAAATACCAAAACAGAATCGTTTGGCCGGTCCTGTAAAAGTTGCACCAATAACCTGGGCTTGTTGTCTTTGCTTACAAAATAAACCCCCTGCTCCACTTTCTCAGCGGTTGGCTGTTCCGGTTTGATGGTCACCCGTTCAAAATCTCCCAGTATTTTTCTGGAAAGTTCCACTATATCCTTGGGCATGGTTGCCGAAAAGAAAAGCGACTGCCGTTTCGGGGGAAGTTTGGCGATGATCTTCTTTATGTCGTGAATAAAGCCCATATCAAGCATTTGGTCGGCTTCATCCAGAACGACGAATTCCAGGTCGCGAAAAGTGATAAACCCCTGGTTCATCAGATCGAGCAAGCGGCCAGGGGTTGCCACCAGGATATCAACGCCGTTTCTCAGCATATTTACCTGCGCGCCTTGTTTAACACCCCCGAAGATTACTGTATTTCGCAAGCCGGTAAATTTTCCATACGCGGTGAAACTTTCACCGATCTGTATGGCCAGTTCCCGTGTAGGCGTAACAATCAGGGCTTTAAGGCGCCTTTTTCCCTGGTGTCCGTTTTGCAGCTTATACAAATGGTGAAGGATTGGAATTCCAAAGGCCGCGGTTTTACCGGTACCGGTTTGTGCGACCCCTAAAAGGTCTTTGCCTTTGAGGAGAATGGGGATTGCCTGTTCCTGTATCGGGGTTGGATTTTCGTAGCCTTCTGCCTGAAGCGCTCTGAGTATAGGGTCGGCTAAGCCGAGTTCTTTAAATGTCATATTGTAAAATAAGGCGCAAAGATACGGTAATTTGGGCAGCTAACCCTAATACAGGCTGAATGACGCCTGAAAACTCATAATTCAATGCAAATCAGCAGCCTTCCTGAACAATACTATGTTATGGGATTTTATGCCTTTTAATTTGTTTTCATAAACTATCAACTGCAGGCCGCCAAACAGTGATTTAAATTGCAGGAATCAAAAACTACGTGACATTTCTCCCAATATTTATCACGCTGACATACATGGCCCTGCTCTTTCAGAATCTTTTATGGACCAGCCGGTTGGGATTCAAACCTTCAGCATGTGTGATTTCAAAATCGATTACCCCTAACAATAATTCTTCCTTTGTAATTACCTGTACCTTCCATTGGCCGGACTTCACATTGCTTTTATAGCTATATCCCCTGAAACCCCCGTTTCTGCCTCCGGTGATGTCAAAATCAATATCCTCCACCAGCTCCCATTCTTTAGTGTCGTCGTTATACCACCTCCACCTGTGGATCATGGTTTTTTCCAGGCCTGTAGGGGCAAATATGGAAGAAAACACATAAACGTCCTGTCCGGCTTCATAGGTGTATTTTTTCTTATGGTCTCTCCAGAAGATAAACCATTCATCGCTTTCATAGCCAACCACATAGTCGTCGTTAACTACTTCTACGGAATGTGCCGCAATCCCCTCCTCCAATGCGAGTGGTACGGGAGGAATAAGTCGTAATAGATAAAATGCGTTAATCAATAGATAGATACCTATGATAAATGCCAATAGCTTGCCAATCCGGATCTCGGCCCGGGTACTCGGGCTTATGCCATAAATTATACCAATCAGCAACAGGGTGCAAACCAGGCTTACCAGTCCTGAATACAGAAAGATCTCGGTATTCATCTTTTTGATAAAAACCGGGATCATAAAGGCGAAGAATGTAAAACTTATAAAGGAATATACACTGAACTGCAGGTATTTATTGGAAATCCGTTTTTTAAGAAACTCATTAGCGATCAGAAGGACAACCAGGATGATAAAGAAGGAGGCGGTTTTCGACAGGGAAACACTTCTGGAGAAATAAACCACATAGGCACTCGATAGCCCTCCGAAGAAGAATTGTATCGCCAGGGGGAAATATTTTTCATAACGCCCGAGAAACGTATTTCTCCATCTGCCGTCCTCTGCCAGGTTGTAAAGGTACAGGGTAATGGTAAGCGAAGTCATATGGAGGCACAGCACTATCAGATCGTATAGCCTGTCTATCCGTTCCAGGGTAAGCGTATCAAAAATAAATCCCCCCATAAAAAATATGACAGGGAGATATTTTTCATGCCTCCTGATGAATTTACGTAAGCTGCTGTTCCTAAAGCGTACAAGGCTTCTTTTCATATGCTGTTACAAACCTTATGCAGGCAAACGATATGTAATACCCCTG
>CAYSVQ010000006.1:0-16482 GCA_964434565.1 uncultured Flavobacteriaceae bacterium
TCCTGGCCGTAATTTATGAAATAGATGTAAAAACCAAGGCTCAGGATCACCAGCCAGGTGTCGAACAGACTTGTTTTTCCAAAACTCCGGATAGTTTCCACCCATATTACTGGGAACATGAGCAAGTTGATAATGGGGATAAAAAGCAGGATAACCCACCAGGAAGGCCTGCGTATGATCTTCATCAGGACGATGGCATTATATAGAGGGATTGCGGCTTCCCATGCCTTCCGGCCTGCTTTCTGGTATAGTTTCCAGGTTCCTGCAAAGTGAACCAGTTGAACAAAAAGTATAAAAAGGAGCCATTGCGCTGCATCCATAACTATTGCGATTTAAGCGGACAGCCAATGACCGCCCTTAAGTATATATTGATAACTACATTGTGTCGGAACATCCTTGGTTCAAGGTTCAAGGGTTGAGCATGCCTAAACAAAAACAAATACACAAATTAACCACACCCTGCCTACTGCTACTGCCTACTCTTCAACGTCCCAGATTCAGCACATCCTTCATGCCAAACACCCCCTCTTTGCCAGGGATCCACTCGGCAGCAATAACCGCGCCAAGGGCAAATCCCATTCGGCTGTGCGCCGTATGCCTTATTTCGATATTGTCTATCTCGCTCCTGTATGATACGGTATGAGTGCCGGCCACTTCCCCCTCCCTTTTGGAAAAGATGGGAATCTGGTCTTCCCCGTCTCCGTTCAGGGACCAACCTTCATAGCCCGAGTTGGCAATTATGCCGTCCGCCAGCGTGATGGCCGTTCCGCTCGGGGCATCCAGTTTTTGTAGATGATGGATCTCCTCTATATCCGGTATGTATTGCACAAGGCTGTTCATCATACCGGCCAGAAAGGAATTCAGTTCAAAGAATATATTGACCCCCAGGCTGAAATTGGACGCGTAAATAAAAGCGCCCCTGTGTTTTTTGCAGATAGCTGCTGCCTTTTCATAGGAATCGAGCCAGCCGGTGGTCCCGGAAATTACAGGCACCCCGTTTTCCAGGCATCCTTTTATATTTTCGAATGCCGCATCAGGGCTGCTGAAATCTAAGGCTACGTCCATAGCTGAAAAATCAGGAGTGGGGCTATCTACATCAACTTTGACCACAATCCTGTGCCCCCTTTCTATGGCAATTTTTTCAATCATCTTTCCCATCTTTCCGTATCCAAACAGGGCAATATTCATATGCTAGAACTTAACGGTTAAAGCCAGCCCGTAATTAGGGTCTGCGGTAACGGGATGGTAATCGAGATACGGACGGATGTCCAGCCCCAGGTTCTCATCCACATTGAATTGTTTTAAGTGGGCGTCTACATTGGCATCAATAATATTCAGCGCATATAGTGCAATAGTGACAACAAGCGCCAGGTCCCTGTCGCGCTGAAAGCGTTCCTGAGCGTTCTGAAGGGCCTGGTCAGACAGGTCTGGTTCTCCGGGAACTATCCCCGAATTATTGATGTCGTAGAATTCATCGTCAATAAACCCAGCCCTGCGCCTTTTAAAGGCCGAACGAAATCTGTCGTACTCAGTGTCATTATATATGTAAACATACACCCCGGTACCTATAGCCGCGTAAACCAGAGGTACTTTCCAGTAACGGCGGTTGTAGATCTGGCCAAGACCGGGTAGGACGGCCGAGTAAAATGCCGCCTTGCTCGGCGCCAGGGGGTTGACATTTTCCATTTTCCGAACCTCATCAATGGTAATTCCCTTTTGCCGCAGATCGGCCCCAAGGCTGTCTGCAGGTGTTGCTTCGGTTTCTGTTTCCTGTGCTGCGACAACCTGGAACAGGAAGATGGAAAAAAGAAATAGAAAGGGGTTGTTAATCACCGGTGATCAGTTTTTTTAACCGCTGGAATTCTTCTCTGGAAGAAAAGGGGATACTTATCTTTCCTTTACCATTCCCCGAGGCTTTGATAGATACCCTGGTGGAGAGCGCCTGGCGGAAATCGCCCAGGCTGTTCTTAACAAAATCAGGTTGTTCGTGGCTGGTTTTAGGGGAAGGGAATGTTTTTTCACTGCCGTCATGGTAAGATTGTACCAGTTTTTCCGTATCCCGGACCGACAGGTTCTGCCCCACTATCTTTTCGTATATGTCTATCTGGTCCTGCTTTTTTTCAATATTTACCAGGGCCCGGCCGTGGCCCATAGTTATGAAACCGTCGCGCATCCCGGTCTGTATGATGGGGTCTAGCCGTAACAATCGGAGATAGTTGGCAATAGTAGAACGTTTTTTTCCAACCCGCTCGCTGAGTCTCTCCTGGGTAAGTTGAATTTCGTCTATCAGGCGCTGATAAGACAGGGCTATTTCAATAGGATCGAGGTCCTGTCGCTGTATGTTCTCCACCAGTGCCATCTCCAGGGATTCCTGGTCGTTGGCGATGCGGATATAGGAAGGAATGGTTTGCAGGCCGATAAGCCGGGATGCCCGGAAACGCCTCTCGCCTGACACCAGCTGGTAGCGGTTAAAATTGAGTTTACGTACGGTAATAGGTTGAATGAGCCCCAATTCCTTTATGGAGGAAGCAAGCTCTTCGAGGGCCTCGTCATTGAAGTTGGATCTGGGCTGGAAAGGGTTTACCTCTATGCTGTCCATATCCAGTTCCACAATATTGCCAACCACTTTGTCGGCATTCTTGTCGCTTACCGAATTGATGTCATTCTCCGGGTCTTTAAGCAGGGCGGAGAGCCCCCTTCCGAGTGCCTGTTTCTTAGTTGCCTTCGCCATTATACTTTCTCCCTGTTTTTTTTCAGTAGCTCGTTGGCCATGTTCAGGTAATTGGCCGCGCCCTTGCTGCTTGCATCGTATTTAATGATGGTTTCGCCGTAACTGGGGGCTTCTCCCAACCGTACATTCCGCTGGATAATGGTATCGAATACCATGTCTCCGAAATGCTTTTTAACTTCTTCCACAACCTGGTTGGAAAGCCGAAGGCGGGAATCGTACATGGTAAGGACCATGCCTTCTATATCCAGGTCCGGGTTATGTATCCGCTGCACACTTTTGATGGTATTCAGAAGCTTTCCAAGCCCCTCGAGGGCAAAATATTCGCATTGGATAGGGATGATTACGGCATCTGCCGCGGTGAGGGCGTTCAGGGTGAGCAGCCCCAGGGAAGGGGCGCAATCGATAAGGATAAAGTCGTACTTGTCGCTAAGGCCCTCCAAAGCCTTTTTCATCATGTATTCCCGCTCGTCCTTGTCAACCAGTTCAATTTCTATGGCGACGAGGTCTATATGGGAAGGAATAAGGTCTACATTGGGCGAACTGGTTTGTATGATAGTTTCTTCGGCAGTCTTTGTATGTTCCATCAACTGGTAAGTCCCCAGTTCCACTTCATCCACTTCGATCCCAAGGCCTGAAGTTGCATTGGCCTGAGGATCCGCGTCAATTAGTAAGACTTTCTTTTCAAGTACTCCCAGCGAGGCTGCAAGGTTTACGGTTGTGGTGGTTTTTCCTACCCCACCTTTTTGATTAGCAATAGCAATTATCTTGCCCATGGTAATAGTAAGTTAGGGGTTAAAAATACGATTAATTACGGTGCTAAAAAATGTATTTTGTTAACACAAAGTGAATAACTTAAGGGGTTTTTGTTAAAGTAACTTAAAATACGAGGGCACATCTTAAGGCCTTCCCCGGGGCCTTTTTTCACGGGTTTTCATCTAACAGCCGAAGAAGAATTTCCCGGGCCGCTCCACTGATGCTGGTACCTGGCCCGAAAATGGCCAAAACCCCCTTTTTGCGCAGGTAAGAATGGTCTTTAACTGGCACTACGCCCCCGACCACCACCTGGATATCTTCGCGGCCATAGTTTTTTAATTCGGTGATCAATTGTGGAACCAGGGTTTTATGCCCGCCGGCCAGGGAGGAGATCCCCAGCAGGTGCACATCGTTTTCAACGGCTTGTTTGGCTACTTCGGCGGGGGTCTGGAATAGCGGGCCAATGTCTACGTCAAAACCGAGGTCGGCATATCCGGTAGCCACTACCCGGGCTCCCCGGTCGTGCCCGTCCTGCCCCATTTTTGCGATCAGGATTCTGGGCCTGCGCCCTTCCTTTTCCGCAAACCGATTGGCAAGGTCCCTGGCCTCTATAAAACTCTTGTCGTCTTTTATTTCTTTTGAATACACGCCGCTGAACGTTTTGGAAACTGCCTTATGCCGGCCGAAGGCCTCTTCGAGGGCATTGCTGATCTCTCCCAAAGTAGCCCGCGCTTTTGCCGCCTCTATGGCTAAAGCTAGTAAATTTTCGCCATCCCCGTTTTTACCGGTGCCTGGCCCCTTGCTGCCGGCCATTTTTAGCCTCGCGGTCTCCCTTAAGTTGTTGAGGGCCTTTTCTACCGCAACCCGGTTTCGGGTACTTTTAAGCGCTGCCAAACGTTCCAGTTGTTGCCGGCGTACTTCCCGGTTATCTACTTCCAGTGTCTGCAGCTCGTCTTCTTCCGCGACGCGGTATTTGTTTACCCCGACAATGATTTCCTGCCCGCTGTCTATCCGGGCCTGTTTCCGTGCAGCGGCTTCCTCGATGCGCATTTTCGGGATTCCTGCTTCAATGGCACGGGTCATCCCGCCTAATTCTTCCACTTCCCTTATTAAATCCCAGGCCTCCCCGGCAAGCTTGTTAGTGAGCGACTCCATATAATAACTTCCTGCCCAGGGATCAACGGTATGTGTTACCCCGGTTTCCTGCTGCAGAACCAGCTGGGTATTCCGCGCTATCCTTGCAGAAAAATCCGTTGGCAGGGCAATGGCTTCGTCCAGGGCATTGGTATGAAGGCTCTGGGTACCACCAAAGACGGCCGCCGCGGCCTCAATATAAGTCCGTGCAACATTGTTGAAAGGATCCTGGGCAGTAAGGCTCCACCCGCTGGTCTGGCAGTGGGTCCTCAGGGCCATCGACCGCGGATCCTTCGGGTTAAAATCCTTGATGAGCCGTGCCCATAGAAGGCGGGCGGCCCGTAATTTGGCGATCTCGGTGAAGTGGTGCATCCCTATCCCCCAAAAGAACGACAAACGTGGAGCGAAATCATCTATCCCCAGCCCTGTCCTGAGGCCGGTGCGCACATACTCCAGGCCATCGGCCAGCGTATATGCCAGCTCCATTGCCGCAGGGGCTCCCGCTTCGTGCATATGGTAGCCCGAAATGCTTATACTGTTGAATTTTGGCATGTGCCTGCTGGTATACTCGAAAATATCAGCCACGAGCATCATGGAAGGGGCCGGGGGATAGATATAGGTATTCCTCACCATAAATTCCTTCAGGATGTCGTTTTGTATGGTCCCAGACAATTGCCCGGCCGGCACACCCTGTTCTTCGGCAGCGATAATATAAAAGGCCATTATCGGGATGACAGCCCCGTTCATCGTCATGGAAACCGACATTTGGTCGAGTGGGATGCCTTCGAACAGGATTTTCATATCTTCCACCGAATCAATGGCTACCCCGGCCTTACCCACATCGCCCTCCACCCGTTCGTGGTCGCTGTCGTATCCCCGGTGGGTTGGCAGATCGAAGGCTACCGATAGGCCTTTCTGCCCGGCAGCCAGGTTGCGTCTGTAAAAAGCATTGCTTTCCGTGGCGGTGGAAAAGCCGGCATACTGCCGGATGGTCCACGGTCGTCGGACGTACATACTGGCGTAGGGGCCCCGAACATAAGGAGGGATGCCTGCGGCATAATCAAGGTGTGTAAGTTTTGCCGTTTCTTCCGGGGTATAAATGTTTTTTCCGGCCGGGCCTTCGGTACCATTCAGATACTTTCCCGGCTGTTGGCCAGCTCCACCCGTACGGATATCATTTATCAGGCTTATATGTTGTAAATTTTTTCTACTCATCTGCCAGGCGTTTAAGTTCCATCTCAGATGCGAGACGCTTTCCCAACAGGGGTTCAATAAGCGTTTTACCTTTATTTTTCGGTTCAGCCAAAGCCTCCAATTGTGGTTTCATCCTGTCTGCCATATCCTGCCCGCTGTTGATCCCTACAAGTACCTGCAGCCCGTTGTCGAATAGCTTTTGCTCCCTGGCGGCACTTTCCTTTATTTTTTTCTGGATAGTATGCTCCTTAAGCTGTTTCAGAAATCCCCCACCGGCCTCGAGCTGTTTAAACAAGGCGAGGGATTTCCCGGCAAGCTGCAGGGTAAGGGATTCTATATAGTATGCCCCGTCGGCGGGGTTCGCCACGTCATCGAGACCGCTTTCATGCCTCAGGATAAGCAATTGGTTGCGGGCCATGCGCCCGCTGAAGGCATTGGGCCCCCTGAAGAACACATCGTAAGGCAGGTTCACTATGGTATCTGCTGTCCCCAGCATGGCCGACATACACTCCGAGGTGGTACGGAGCATATTGTTGTTGTAATCGTAAATGGTTTTGTTTCTTAACCCGGGGACCGCCATAAGATGACAGCCCGGAGGGAGGCTATATTCATGAGCAAGAGGTTCCCAGAGCAAACGCAATGCCCGCAGCTTTGCTATCTCAAAGAAATAATCGGAGCCCACGGCCATCGTAAATATTGGAGGACCGGATAAGCTTTCCCCGAACATATGCAGGTACTCATGGGCATGTGACAGGGTATACGCCAGTTGCTGCACCCTGTTGGCTCCGGCATTCAGATACAGGCTGCCGTCTGCGCCCAAAAAGTGCACGCCCTGGCGCTTTCCTGTTTTATCAAGAAGGGTTCGGATCATCTCAATATCCGTTTCCTTGCTGCGAAACCAATTGCCCGATTTAACCAGCCTGCCAATGATATCCAGGTGGAAATAGATGCCCGAAGGTTCGTCGGGCAACAGCTCCAGTACTTCTTCTATAAAGGCAGGGGATAGAAAACCGAAAGAAAAATGTACCGGGGTACGCGTAAGGTCTATGTCCTGGAGTAATTCTCTGGCTTTTCCGGTTTCTTCAGGGAGGATGAACCGCAGGGCCCCGGCGCCTGATGCAAGGGCTTCCCGGCCCTCGGTGTTGGCCTGCGCCGCGCGCTTTACCCTGATTGCCTGGGCGAAGCAGGGGGAGCAGCCCGGCATTATCGGCCTGATTGCCTGGCCTTCCAGGTCTTCCCGAGTATAAAAAGGTTTTACCCGGATCCCTTCTGCCGACTCCCAAACAAGGGATTCATTATAGTCCGCTCCCTGAAGCTCATACTGTATCTGCTGCTTCCAAAGTTTGGCTCCGGCAGTAGGGAAAGTGGCGTTAAGGTCAGTCTTTCCCATCATTCCTGTTTTTGAGGCTGTCCTGGTATTCGATCAGGTAAATCTCTTCGTTCTTCCGTTTTAGGTAGTACTCTTCACGGGCAAACTTTTCAAGTTCTTCGGGGTCCGATAATTTTTCGATAATTTTTTTGTCTTTAGCGATCTCTTCCCTGAGGAATTCCTGTTGCTTTTCGAGCTTCCTGATCTCCTTGCGGAGTTCAAGGTGGATGAGGAGCGAATTGGTGTCAAAGAAAATCATCCAGATCACAAAGACGCTTAGCACTATCACATAGATATTGCTTGCAAGGGCAAACCACTTCTTCTTTCTGAGCTCGCTTAAACGCATTGCCTATACAAGTTTTTCGTTGATGATGGTCTTTACAATATCTATTGCCACCGTATTGAATTTGTTGTTTGGGATGATGATATCCGCATACTCCTTTGTAGGTTCTATAAACTGGTCGTGCATGGGTTTCAGGGTAGTCTGGTAACGGGTGAGTACCTCCTCTATATCCCGCCCCCTTTCGTTAATATCACGCCTGATCCGGCGGATGAGCCGCTCGTCTGTATCTGCATGTACAAAGATCTTTATATCGAACATATCCCTGATCCTGGCGTTGGTCATTATAAGGATCCCCTCCACGATCATCACTTTTCGCGGCTGTACCAGAACGGTGTCGCCGGTACGGTTGTGCCGCGAAAACGAATAGACCGGCTGCTCTATAGGCTGGCCTTTCCTGAGCCGGGTTAAATGCCGGCCAAGCAGTTCGAAATCAAGCGCCCTGGGATGGTCAAAATTGATCTCCGATCTTTCGGAATAACTAAGGTGCGAGAGGTCGTTGTAATAAGCGTCCTGTGAAATGACCCCTACTTCCTTGTCTGGCAGTTCGCCGATGATCTGGTTGACCACAGTTGTTTTCCCGCAGCCGGTACCTCCCGCAATTCCTATGATCAGCATCTGCCTGAAATTTATTCAAAAATAAGGATTTGGCTTGAAACAAATTCAGCCTTCCTCTTCGTGCCAAAGGTAGCCGTTTTAAGTTCAGGGGAGGAAGACGACCCCGCTTGAGGAATCCCGGACCGCTCCGGTTACCGATCTCAGTACGTTTACCTTTTCTTCCAGGCGGAGGGCGCCCATCAGCGCAAATACCAGTGCTTCCTTATATTCAATCAGTGTCGGGTCCGGTGCTATCACTTTTATACCATCGCCAAGGCGTTTTTTTAATACGGCCATGAGATATCCGTTCAAAGCGCCCCCACCGGTAACCAGCAGTGTCTGCACGGAACCGCTTTTGAACCTGCCGAGCTGAATGGCGATTTGTTCGCAAATATGGTGAACACCGGTGTGCAGCAGGTCTTGCAGCCTGCCTTCGGCCTTATCCGTTACCGGAACTACCTCCCGGAGGAACCATTCGTAGCCGGTAGATTTGGGATAGGGTAGCCTATAATATTCCAAAGCATTCAATTTCTTAAATAAATCCGGCAGGAGTTGCCCGGATTCCGCCAGGACGCCACCTTCATCAAAGCCTTTTTCGGTATCCCGGCACAAATGGTTCAGGAGCATATTGGCCAGGCCAATGTCGTAGGCTATGCGTTTTCCCCCGACTTCAAAGGAAATGTTGCTGATGCCCCCCAGGTTCAGGCAAAAGTCGTACTGCCCGAAGAAGAGGCGGTCTCCAATGGGTACCAGGGGCGCGCCCTGACCGCCAAGGTCAACATCAAGCGTACGGAAATCACAAACGGTCTTGAAGCCGCTGGCGGTGGCAAGATGTTGGCCGGAACCCAGCTGAAACGTCAGCCCTTTTTCCGGCCGGTGGTGGGAGGTATGTCCGTGACTGGAGATAAAATCCACTTCAAGGGCCTGCATGTCTATAAAAGATTTTGCCTGTTCCCCCAGCCAGAGGCCATATTCGTTGTGTAGCAGCAGCAGTTCTTCGCCGTTCAGAAAGATGGCGTTCTTTAGCCGGTCGCGCAACTCGGGGTGATAGGGGATACTCTTACCGGTTATTATCTGGTATTTCCAACAGCCGTCGGCGGGTCGGATATGGCAGTAAGCCATGTCGAGCCCGTCCAGAGACGTACCCGACATCAGTCCAAGAATTCTATAAGTCATGGTTCTAATTAATTTTTAAGGGTCACCGGCAAGAGGCCGGCTGCCTGTGTTCTGCCCATGAAATGATGGGCGGCATTTTCCTGGAAGCTTTCGAAATCCTGGTATACCTGCACCACAGCCTTTGCTTTGTGATATGCCAGCAGGTTCAGTACATAGGGGTTCCCGAAATTATATACCACCACTTCCTCCTCGCCCATCAGCCTGTTTAGGGCGTCCAGGACCGCCTTGGAAAAGCCAAAGTTATTCGGGGGTTTTACACTGGGTGGATAGAGGGCTACAAGCACCCCGTTTGTCCGGCTTAACCCTTCGGGCAGGGTGCTGGCCGAAGGGGCTGCACAGCCTGATTTTAAACCGGCCATTTCCATTTGGAGACTTCTGAGAAATACCCTCCCCGGGCTGTTGCTCACTTCGAGAATATAAGGCTCCTGTTCCCGGAATTCATTGATTACCTCCTTGTTGCCAGGCAGCAGGCTGAGGCTGGCCCGGGCAAGCTTCCGGTTAAGGGCTTCCGGGGCTATTAGCGGGGCGCTCTCCCCGGGCTGCGCCTCAAAAGCCTTCAGTTTTAACTTCCAGAAATGAATAAAGGCCTGTTCGATCTTCCTTGCTGATGCATGTTCGAGGATGGTGCTGATTCCTTCCCCAACATGTTCGGCAAAACATAATACCTCATTGCCGGCGTTGAATGCTTCCCACTCAAGCCGGCCTTTTTCAGGGAACAGACGGGAGACACTGTGCATGTTAAGGGCATCCGAAACCACCACCCCTTCAAATCCCAACTCTGCCCTCAGTACATCCTGAATAATGGCGGGGGAAACCGAGGCCGGCATGTGATCTCCCCGGCTCAGAGCCGGTACTGACAGGTGTCCCACCATGATGGCGTCAACCCCTGCCGCTATCATTTGTGAAAAGGGGTAAAGCTCCTGGTTTTTCAGGGTATTAATGTCTTTGGATATAACGGGCAGGCCAAGGTGCGAATCGGTGGCGGTATCGCCATGACCGGGAAAGTGTTTGGCACAGCCGAGGATACCGCCGCTACGCAAGCCCTGCATAAAGGCAATGGCCTTTTGCGCTACTTCATTCTTGTTTTCGCCAAATGATCGGTAGCCAATTACCGGATTTTCCGGGTTAAGGTTGATGTCGGCCACAGGCGCAAAGTTCCAGTGTATGCCCGCATTTTTACAGTCCCGTGCAATGCTTCTGCCAACCTCATATATGAGTTCTTCCTGCCCCCTGATGGCCCCCAGGGTAATAGCGTAGGGGAATTGGGGGGTGTTTTCGACCCTCATGGCCAGGCCCCACTCCGCATCTATTGCGATCAACAGGGGGATGGCGGTAGCATTCTGGTACCTTGCAATCAGGCTTTTCAGGGTTCGCAGGCTATGTTCATTATAAATAATCTTGCGTTTTCCTTCAAAATTGGTGGCAGCGCTTGCCCTGCTGTGAAAAAAACAGAGGCCGCCTACCCCATAATCGCGAATAAGTGATTCCAGATGCCGGATATCCTCTTCGGAATCGTTTATAAACGCAGCCGGCATAAATAATTGCGCCACTTTCTGTCCGGGGTCCAGTCTGGCCTTGGCTAGCTCGTATGGCAGGAGATTATTCATCTGTATTCCGCGATTTTTTGCCGAAGTCGGCAGGGTACTTTATAAACTTCAACATAAGCAGCGAAGGCAGGGCGGCTATAAAGACCCAAACAAAAAACCCCCCGTAACCAAGCCATTGCTGCACGAACCCGCTTAACATCCCGGGCAGCATCATCCCCAGGGCCATAAAGCCTGTTGCAATCGCGTAGTGGGAAGTTTTGGAATCCCCTTCCGCAATATAGATGAGGTAGATCAGGAAGGCCGCAAAGCCAAAACCATAGCCGAATTGCTCAAGCACCACCGTGGCGGTTACTGCGACCAGGCTTTTGGTGTGGGTGAGGGCGAGTAAAGCGTAGAAAAAATTAGGGACGTTAAGGGAAAGGATCATAGGGAGCATCCATTTTTTGAGTCCATCCCTGGAAATAAGGATCCCGCCCAGGATGCCGCCTATGGAAAGCATTATAACACCTATCGTACCGTATATGGTGCCTACTGCTTCCGTGGAGTAGGCAAGGCCTCCGGCTTCCCTGGAATCGAGCAGGAATGGGGCGGCCATTTTTACCAGTTGCGACTCGCCCAGGCGATATGTAAGGATAAAGGCAAGAGCCCATGCAATATTAGGTTTCCTGAAAAAGGAGGCGAATATTTCATAAAAACTTTGGGGTTTCTGTCCTCCGGATGCGACTGCCGTTTCAAATTTTGGGCAGGTAAAAAAATTGGTAACGGTAAGCAGGAGCATCAGGAAAGCGGTACAGGTCATGGTAACGGACCATGCCTTTGTATTATCGCCGTAATAATTTTCGAGGAATCCTGCCAGGATCACTATCAGTCCCTGGCCGGTAATCATGGCCAGCCTGTAAAAAGTACTGCGGATTCCGACAAAAAAAGCTTGTTTCTTTTCAGATAACCCAATCATATAGTAGCCGTCCGCTGCTATATCGTTGGTCGCCGAGGCAAAAGCGGCCATCCAGAAACAGGCCAGGGTGGTTACAAAGAAAACGCTGGTAGGAAGGCTGAGGCCTACCCCGAGCAGGGCAATTGAAATGAGCAGTTGCATGCTCAGGAACCACTTTCGCTTGGTACTTTTAAGGTCTATATACGGGCTCCACAGTGGCTTCAAAACCCAGGGCAGGTAAAGCCAGCTGGTGTAGAGGCCGATGTCTGCATTGCTCACCCCCAGTTTTTTATAAAGGATCACCGAAACGGTAACTACCAGCACATAGGGAATGCCCTGGGTAAAATACAGGGTGGGCACCCAGGCCCAGGCCCATTTATCTTTACGGATCATAGGGTTGGTTTTCCAGATTTATTAATACAGGGGGCGATTCCTTCCCGTAGACATCGAGAAATGTAAGGGCCAGGGCTTTTCTGCCCTTTAGCAGCCCTTTGCCTACACTTAAGCGCTCCCTGCCGTCGACGTAGATAGTTTCCATGATCTGTGCCGGGTTGGCCTGATCGAGGCGGCCCGGCCTTTTTGCGGCGTAAATCACGGCAAACCGCCAGGTGTCTGCGGGGTATTCATCAAGGACGATCAGGTAACGGTTACCTTCCTGCCTTAGTTCAAGAAAACGTGGAGGACTGGCTAATGGTACCTCTCCACCAGGCGGGCCCATCGGGAGGGCCGGATATTTGTAATAGTGTTTTCTGAGATAAGTTGTCAGATCAGGATGTGCTACCAGGGATTTTGCACTAAAGAAGACGTTGCCCTGCACTTCGGGAGTATTCCTTGCCAGGGCGAGCTGTGTCGGGAGTTCTTTCTTCTTTTCCCAGGCTTTATCGGCATTGTTGCGCACTTTGTAAACACCGTTGCCGATATAAAGGTGGGTCCCCGCACTTCTTTCGGCCCACCAGGACACCAATTTCCGGTGCGAAGCCACCGGGAAATCCATGCTCCAGTAAAGTTGGGGTACGATATAATCCAGCCAGCCCTGTTGCATCCAGAGTAAAGGGTCGGCATAAAGGTCGTCGAAAGTGGTTTGTCCTGCTCTGGTATCCGAACCTGAAGGATCGGCATCACGGTTGCGCCAGACTCCGAAAGGGCTGATCCCGAATTGCACCCAGGGCTTCCCTGCTTTTATGGTACCGTGGATTTTCCGGACAAGCGAATCCACATTGCTACGCCTCCAGTCCTCCGGAGATTGGCCGGGCAGGGCATGTCGTTTATAGGCGAGCGAATCGGCGAAGACCTCGCCCTCAATTTTATAGGGGTAGAAATAATCGTCAAAATGAACCCCGTCTACTTTATAATTATGCACAACTTCTCCCACAACTTCCGCGAGCTGCTCCCGGACTTCGGGGATTCCCGGATTGTAATAATAGCGGTTGCCATATGGAAGCATCCACTCCGGATGCAGGTAGTAATCGTGGTTGGTGGCAAGAGAAAGGGTATCCGGGTTCATAGTAGCCCGGTACGGGTTAAACCAGGCGTGGAATTGCATTCCCCGGCGGTGTGCTTCAGCGATCATCCACTCCAACGGGTCGGTATCCATGTCAGGGGCAACGCCCTCGGTCCCGCTAAGATAACGCGACCAGGGCGCCAATTCGGTGGGGTATAAGGCATCCCCGGCGGTGCGCAGCTGTACGATTACCGCGTTAAAGTGCATGGTTTTATAATAATCGAGTATTTGTAGGTAGGATTCCTTCTTTTTCTGCCATGAATCGGTGCCGCTTTTTGGCCAATCGATATTGGCCACGGTAGCGATCCATACTCCCCGGAACTCTTCTTTTGGCTGAGGAACGGCAGGCTGAAAGACACTGCATGAAGCAAGCACCAACAGGCTTAAGATAGCAGTTGTTCTTAGCATATAGGGAAGATAATAAAAAGGCCCATTTTTCACGAAAATAGGCCTTTTGCAGGTTTATGGTACAGGCATCAGTTAAATTTGTAGCGTACAAATCCCTCCATTGCCTCGTATTCTGCCATTCCCAGCTGGTTGTATTTTTTGGCGGTTTCCTTATTTCGTTGTTCGGCACGTTGCCAGAACTCCCGGTCGTCATTCCCGGGGAACATGGCGCTGTCTTTTTGCGACTGGTGTTTAAAGATGGCGTTTTTCTTGCGTTCCATATCCTTGGGTCCTATGGGAATGGCCATTTCCATATCGGCTATGTCCCACTCCTGCCAGGCGCCCCTGTAAAGCCAAACATAGCAGTCTTTCAGCCAATCGGCCCCTTCTTTCTGCAATTGTTCTATGGCCTTGTACACCACCTGAAGGCACACCCGGTGGGTACCGTGGGGGTCTGAAAGATCGCCTGCTGCAAATATCTGGTGGGGTTTTACTTGCTGGAGCAATTCATAGGTGATCCGCACGTCTTCACTGGAAAAGGGCTTCTTCTTCACAGTGCCGGTTTCGTAAAAAGGGAGGTTCAGAAAATGTGCGTGCTCTTCCTCTACGCCGCAGTAACGGCAGGCAGCCAGAGCTTCCCCTTTACGGATCAGGCCCTTGAATTTTTGTATTTCAGGGCTGTCTACTTCCCCCGGTTTCTTCTTTTTAAGGAACTTGCGAACTTCGCTGAATTGCTCGAGCAATTCCCTGTTATCTTTCTGAATGTCGGTGGCAAAGTCTAGAAAGCGGAGCACTTCATCATCAAACACCGCTATATTCCCGGAGGTTTGGTAGGCCACATGTACCTGATGGCCCTGGTCTACCAGCCTTAAGAGGGTTCCGCCCATGGAGATCACATCATCATCGGGGTGCGGACTGAAGATAAGGCTGCGCTTTGGGTAGGGATCTTTTCGTTCGGGCCGGTTGCTGTCATCGGCATTGGGCTTACCTCCGGGCCAGCCGGTAATGGTGCGCTGGAGCTGGTTGAAAACCCGAAGGTTAATGTCTTCAGCAGATCCTATTTCGGCCACCAGGTTTCCCATTCCATATTCGTTGTAGTCTTCGTTGGTGATCTTTAAGATGGCTTTATTTACCTTTTCTGAGAGCCAGATGGTAGCTCGCTTAATAAGGGGGTCACTCCAGTTGCATTCAGATACCAGCCAGGGGGTATTTACCCTGGTAAGTGCGGAAGCCGCGGCATGGTCTATTATAAAATCACAATTTGGGTGATGCTGGAGGAAAGTGGCGGGAACAGACTCCCGGATCTCGCCTTCCACAGCCTGTTTAATGATCCCTGCCTTCCCTTCGCCCCAGGCCATCAGGATGATCCGTTTAGCGGCCATAATGCTGCCCACCCCCATGGTTATGGCTTTGGAGGGTACGTTATCCAATCCGAAAAAGTCGCTGGCGGCATCGAGTCGGGTTACCCGGTCGAGCCTTACCATACGCGTCTTACTGATCATAGAAGAACCAGGTTCGTTGAAGCCGATGTGCCCGGTACGTCCTATACCCAATACCTGTATGTCTATGCCCCCGGCATCCTGGATCTTTTTCTCATAGGCATCACAAAATTCCCGTACATCCTCCTTATCGAGGGTTCCGTCCGGGATATTGACATTGCTTTTTTTAATGTCGATATGATTGAAGAGGTGTTCGTTCATAAAACGAACATAGCTGTGTATGGAATCAGCAGCTATAGGAAAGTATTCGTCCAGATTGAAGGTAATCACATTACCGAAACTAAGGCCTTCCTCCTTATGGAATTTTACCAGAAAGTCATAAACCCGGGTAGGGGTAGAGCCCGTGGCTAAACCTAACACAGCATTTTTGCCTAATTTTTGCCTTTGCCTGATAAGCAAGGCAATTTCGTTTGCCACAAAAAAGGAAGCTTCTTCCGAGCTGTCGTGGATATGAGTGTTGATCTTTTCGAATTTACGGGATTCCTCGTCGGTGGGATAGGCGGGAATACTGGGTATTGAGATTGCGTCTGACATTTTTAAAGAGATTTTTTATGGCATTAAACGGGACAAAGGTAATCAATAATCCTGACATTTGCAGTTTTTTGCAGTTTTTTGCAGTATTATTTGCGGTATAATGCAAGAAATTGGCAAAATTAAAAATAAACATTACAAAAAACTGCAAACTAAAATAATTCTTATCTTTGCTCAAATCCGCATAGTATGTTAAAGGAAGAGCGACAGCAAACCATATTGAATGAGGTAGAACTGCACAACAGGGTGCTGCTTACGGATATAGCGGAAATACTGGATGTATCCGTAGACACCGTGCGCAGGGATGTAAAAGAACTGGATGCAGCCAACCGGTTGCGCAAGGTACACGGTGGGGCTATCTCCCTGGGGTTTACCCTACCTGCTTCCGGGAACCAGAACATTTATGCCCTGCCGCAGAAAACCACCATTGCCAAAAAAGCGGTGAAACTCCTGAAAGAAGGGAGTGTGATCTTTATAGACGGCGGCACAACCTGCCTGGAACTGGCCCGGATTATTCCTCGCCAGCTTCAGCTAACCTGCTTCACCATCAGCCTGCCCGTAGCCCTGCAGCTGCTTAACAAACCCCTGGTCGACGTAATTTTTATCGGGGGAAATATTTCCAGGGAGGCGCAGATCTCTGTCGGGGCGAATGCGGTGCACAATCTTGCCGGGATCCGGGTAGACTACGGGTTCATAGGGACGGGCTATGTGGATTCCGTTCATGGCCTGACCGAGTTCGACTGGGACATAGTTCAGGTAAAGAAGGCCGTTATCAATGCCTCTAAAAAA
>CAYSVQ010000007.1:0-4011 GCA_964434565.1 uncultured Flavobacteriaceae bacterium
ACCGGAGCCTCTCCTTTGGATTACCACCCCCCTGAAAAACTGCGTACGGGTTTTTTCACCTTCCTTGATTTCATAATAAACGGTTATAGTGTCTCCGGCCGAGAACTCGGGAAAGTCTTTTTTTGGAACAAATTCGTTTTCAACAAATTTTAATAGGGATTCCATCGCGTAATTGAATATTTAAAGGTTTGTTAAAACCAACATTCACGGATCTCGCCAGCGGTTGATTTTAATCGATTGCAAAATTAAGTAATATTTGATGATACACAAGTAAAAAATGGGATTTTCGGAAGATACTACGGATTTGAAGACCAGCTGTTGCTTCTTTAATCTTAAACCAGGGATTATTTAAGCAGGTCGGGCCGTAGTTGTTCGGTTCTGTCCTGGGCCTGCGCTTCCCTCCATTTTTCTATTTCGGGAAAATCCCCACTTAAAAGGATTTCCGGAACCTGCAACCCTTTGTATTCCCTTGGCCTTGTATACACGGGGGGAGCCAGGAGGTTGTCCTGGAATGAATCGGTGAGGGCGGAGGTCTCGTCATTAAGGACCCCGGGCAGCAAGCGGATGACCGTATCACAAAGCACAGCGGCCGCAAGTTCCCCACCTGACAGTACGTAGTCGCCAATAGAAATCTCCCGGGTAATAAGGCTATCCCTTACCCGTTGGTCAACTCCTTTATAATGACCGCAGAGGATTATTATGTTCTTTAAGAGCGAGAGGTTGTTCGCCGTTTTCTGGGACAGGGTTTCACCATCAGGGCTCATGTAGATGACCTCATCGTAATTCCTTTTCGTCTTCAGGGCCGAGATACACCTATCGATGGGTTCTATCATCAGGACCATGCCCGCCCCGCCACCAAACTGGTAATCGTCTACCTGCCTGTATTTATTGTCGGTATAATCCCTTAGATTGTGAATGTGGATTTCAGCAAGCTCTTTCTCCAAAGCCCTTTTAAGGATGGAGTCGTTAAAGGGACTCTCGAGGAGTCCTGGCAAAACGGTTATGATGTCAATTCGCATATTGTTATGTCGTAAAATCCCGAAAACCTGGTCAGCCGGCTTTCCAAAAATAGTGAAAACAGTGCGAATCCTTAATCCACCCCAAACGCTCGTACAGATGTCGGGCAGGATTATCTACAGCGGTTTCGAGGGCCAAACCTTTATATTGATTCTGTTTGCAGTAGGCCTGGGCCTTTTTAAGAAGTTGGCCTCCAATTCCCTGTGTTCTGTAACGGCTGGCGACATAAAGGTCATTAAGGATAAGTACTTCCTGAAGGCTCACGGAGGAGAAGCTTTTGAAAAGCTGGGTAAACCCTGCAGGTTCTCCCTCATAATAGGCCATAAAGACAATGGATTCCTTTAATCTCATTCTATCACGGAGAAATCTTTCAGCTGCGGCCGGGTCTGTATCCTGCTTGTAGAAAATCCTGTAATGGTCGAACAGCGGAACAAGTCCCGGAAGGTGTTCTTCTTTAGCCTGGATGATCCGGGTCATGGGTAAAAGAAAGCCCTGCGGCCTCCCGACTGATTATTTGGACTTTCGGTATTTATTGATTTCGTCCTGTAACTGCCTGCTAATGCGCTGTTCCCGCTCCAAAGCCCTTCTTCTGTGGTCTTCATACTCGGTTTCCAGATCTGCAAGATTCGCTTTAGCCTCCTGAGTAAGGTAATTACTGCGCCTGAATCTGTAAACAAACAGCAATAACATGAGCAAAAGCGCCAGGATGATCGTCCATAATATAAAGTTATAGGTGCCTTTGCTAACCGGAATGCCAAGGAAAGACATGCTGTCTTTCTCCTCGGTAACATTTGTGAGGTTGTCGGTGGTTTCCTTAAGCTGTTCGTTAAGGGAACTTATGGTAGCCTCATGGCTCGAAATGGTAGCCTTGAGCTGTGTGGCCATGCTGTTTGCAGCATTGATAGTATCCAGCACATTATCCCTTAATTTGTCGAGACTTATGGCTCGAACTACCTCATATCGCCTTCCTTCGGAATTATAATTGCCGGAACTTTTGTATACATATTCAAATTGATTTTTTATGGTGCCCCCTTCCAAGGACAGGTCTTCCTCTTCCTGCTGGCCATAATGCAGTTGGAAAGACAGCAGGGCCAATAGCATAGTAAGTAATCCTAACCTTTTAGTGTTCATGTAATTAAGACTTAAAATTAGTAATGAGATTCAGAGATAGAACTAAGGTAGTTCAATAATATCAATTAATAAAAACAAATCGGTCTCAGACTACATAGCAGCGACCCGTACTTTACAACGGCATAATCTCCAATTTGGTATGGCCGTTTAATAATAGGTGAACCTTCTCACTTTGGCGATATACTTTGCCAGGCGGATTACCTGGTGCGAATATCCGTATTCATTGTCATACCAGACATACAATACTATGTTTTTGCCATTTGGTGAAACTATGGTTGCATTGCTGTCATAAACAGCGGGGGCCGAGGTACCTATAACATCAGACGATACCAGCTCATTGCTAAGGGAGTACTTGATCTGTTCCACCAGGTCGCCTTCAAGGGCATACTTCTTAATGATGGTATTAATACTCTCTTTTGAAGTCCGGGTTTTTATCTGCAGGTTCAGGATTGCCAGCGAACCGTTTGGGACCGGAACCCTGATGGCATTGGAGGTAAGCTTCCCCTCCAGGGAGGGCAGGGCCTTTGAGACTGCTTTCCCTGCGCCTGTTTCCGTTATCACCATATTCAGGGCAGCAGCCCGGCCGCGCCTGTATTTGCCATGCATGTTATCTACCAGGTTTTGGTCGTTGGTATAGGCGTGGATGGTTTCAAGATGACCCTTACTTATCCCCAGAGAATCCTCTACCACTTTAAGGATTGGCGTGATGGCATTGGTTGTACAGGAAGCAGCCGAAAAAACATCAATGATGTCCGGGTCAAAATCCTTCTGGTTGACCCCGTGTACAATATTCGGTACATCTTTACCCGGGGCCGTAAGCAATACTTTGCCTACCCCGGCCGACTCCAGGTGCCTTCCCAGGGAAGCCTTATCCCTGTATGCCCCCGAGTTATCAATAACAAGGGCATTGTCTATACCGTATTTCCTGTAATCTATTTCGTTTGGGGCGGCTGCATTGATCATATGAACCGTGGTACCGTTAATAACAAGAGCCTGTTGACTAAAATCGACTTCCACTGTCCCGCTGAACTGTCCGTGAACCGAATCGGTTCGCAACAGGGTTGCGCGCTTGGCCAGGATTTCCTCAGTGTTTTCGCCCCTGGTAACGATTGCACGCAGCCGTAATTGGTTTCCTTTCCCTGTTTTGGCCATTAATTCCCTCGCCAGGAGGCGACCTATTCTTCCGAAACCATAAAGGATTACATCCTTGGGTTGTATTTCCCGGCTGCTGCTGGCTCCTTTAAGTTTATCTATTACAAAAGCCTTCACATCCTGGTAATTCTCCTGTGTATCTGAATGATACTCATAGGTAAGTTTGCCAATATCGAGTTTGGAAGGAGGGAGTGGGATATCGTTGATCGCCCTCAATAACTCTACTGAATCGAAAATGGAAATAGGTTTCTGCACAAATTCGCCGGCATACTCATGCAGATTAATAATATCACTGACATTTTTATCAATAATCTGGTTTTTGAAGAGAACCACTTCAATCGACTTGTCATACCACAGATCGCTTATGATTTTTATGAATTCGGTGGTGGCTTTACGCCTGTCGGCCTGGAAAGCCAGTTCCTTCTCATAAGATTTCAGGGTGTTCATGATGCTGAATTTTTCAATACAAAAGTAGATATTTCAAAGGTTTTCGACCAAGATATAAGATATAAAAAAAGCACCCTGTGCGGGTGCCTGTTTTATGTAGCCGGGAAGGTTTACTGGAAAATTAGCCGTTCTTTTTCCCCGTCTTCGTTGATCATTGTTATACTGGTCTTGCCGTACCTGGAAATACTGCCAAAAAGAATCCTGGCGTCTTCTATATCGTTAACTTCCTTATCATCAACGGCAACGATAACCTTCCCTTCAAGG
>CAYSVQ010000008.1:0-10155 GCA_964434565.1 uncultured Flavobacteriaceae bacterium
CAAACAAGAACCGGGGGCTTGTTTTTAAGCTAAATTACTGGCTTACCCTTTAGGAATGATCCATTATCCCGGCCCCCTCATCAAATATTCCGCATGTTTTTAACATTTTTAACCCTTCCTTAACGCCCTTAACTTTCCGTTAAGCTTTTTTGGCCATGGCTTAATGCACTGTACTAAATCAAGTTACGACTTTAGCCGCCGGGCAGAAATTCGCGCCAAATATCGGGATAGCTTCGAATACCATGTATCATGGCACATCCAATAAAGGCAATAGTTCTTTCCCAAAACCTTAACAACCACTAAAAAGATTTTTACAAATGACCAATCAAGTACATTTTAAAAAACCGCCCTTGCCCGGAATCCGGCACGATGTTGGCAAGACCACGGCGACCTGGGCTTTGGCCGGCCTTTTTGCGCTGTTATTCCTCCCTTCGCTTAGCGGGCAAACTCCCACGGACGCCCTGATGATGCCGGCCAAAGAGGCTTGCCTGCTACTCGCGTATGATCAGGGTTCCTTCGACCGCTATTGGGAGGGCAGCCTGTTGCGGGGAAATGAAACCATAGCCAATGTTGACCAGAATACCATCCTGCCCATGGCGGCCATAGGAATTATTGACGATTTGAATATTTTCCTGAGCCTGCCCTTTATTCAAACCGAAACTACAGGAGCCAATGGAGGATACTTTACGGGAGCGAGGGGATTTCAGGATTTCGGGGTTGCCGTTAAATACAGGGCTTTGCGCGATACTTTGGGGAGTGGGAAGCTATCTGCTTTTGTTACGGCAGGTTATTCAACCCCGGCCACAAATTATCTTTCGGACTACCGGCCTTACAGTATTGGCTTCGGCGCTCCTGAATTCTCACTCCGGCTTATCTCGGAATATCAGGCGAATAATGGTTTTTACCTGAGAGGAATGGCAGCCCATCTTTGGAGGGGCTATACGGAAGCAGAGCGGGATTATTATTACAATGACGGCAGTTATTACTCCGCCTGGATGGATGTCCCCAATGCCTGGCACTATGAAGGGGTTCTCGGCAAATGGTTCTTTAACTATTCCCTCAGGATGGAAATGGCTTATACTGGCCTGGTATCCACGAGCGGTGATGACATACGCTCATATAATGCCCCCCAGGCAACCAATAAGACAAAGTTCGACCGGATAGGAATCTTTGCCCAATACTATATCAAAGCCATAAAAGGCCTTGGGATCGTGGCATACCATAACCGGATTGTAGATGGGCGCAATGTGCCAAAAATGAGCAATACCGGGATGGGACTCACCTACCAGTTTAATTATATCAACTCAAACAAAGACGAAGCTAATGCACACTAGAATAATAAGCCTGGCAATACTTGCAGCCCTGGGGCTATTTACTTCCTGCGAGAAAGATACGCCCCGCTACCTGGAATTTGAAAGTTATGCGTTTACAAACGCGGCTCCCAATGGGGGAAGTTGGACCCCTGTATTATTGAGTCAGGGAAGCGAAATCTCAGTTGACACCCCTGATCCTGTAGATTCTCAGGCCTATCAGGCCGAAATTTTAGCGACTAAAACAGCTATGGAGCAGGCTTCCGGATCTCAAAAAGCAGCCGTACGATATTGGACCGCAAACCCCGTCATCAGGTGGAATGAAGTGGCCCTGGAGCTGATCGCCAAATACAACCTGATCCCCGGCCCTAATGCCGATGGCAGCTATACCCTGCCTAACCCAGCCAATCCCGAAGGGCCTCCGGCATTTCCGTTTGCCCATCCCCCATATGCCAGCAGGGCACTGGCTTATTTGTCGGTTGCACAATTTGACGGGCTTATATCTGCCTGGCATCATAAATACCAATACAACCGGGCGGCTCCCTATCAGGTGGATGAAACCATTGATTATGCCTATGAAGCCAGTGATATTCCGGCCTATCCTTCCCATGGGGCAGTGATTGCCAGGGTTTCAAAAAACATCCTAAGGGCCATGTTCCCCCTCGAGGCGGATTATCTGGAGGAACTGGAAACGGAACACCTCGAAAGCCTGATAGTTTCCGGCGGAAATGTGGCAAGTGACCTGGCTGCCGGGACTTTGATCGCCGACGAAGTAGCTCAGCGGGCTTTAAGCAGGGCCTCTACAGACGGTATGAGCAGGGCCCAGGCTCCCAAACCCGTTTCAGATTCCTTAAAAGCAGCCGCCTTTGCGCGTTTTGGCTGGCAATGGGATAACCTGGAAATCCCACCCCGGCCCGTAGGGCTTACCCCCTTGTTCGGCCAGGTACAACTGTGGAATGTCCCGGATGTGGAAAGCGTTAGGCCCCCTATACCTCCTTCATTGGATTCACAGGAATATGTGGAAGATGTCGAGATCCTTAAGGATTACGCCAGGAACGCCACGCAAGAGCGCCGGCGCATCGCCAATTTCTGGCAGGATGGGCTGGGTACCTATACCCCTCCGGGACATTGGAACAGGTTTGCGAATGAATTTATCGCGAAGTATCGCCTCAATCCCCTGCAGGCTGCCAGAACCCTGGCTTATCTGAACATGGCCATTATGGACGGGGGAATCAGCTGCTGGGATGCCAAATACTTTTACCATTATCCCCGTCCTATCCAAACCATTGAAGGGTTTGAGACCCTGGCGGGAACCCCCAATTTCCCCAGTTATACTTCCGGGCATAGTGTTTTCTCCGCTGCGGCAGCCGAGGTGCTCGCCTATATTTTCCCGGACGAAGCCGCCAAGGTACGGGGCTGGGCGGAAGAAGCTGCAATTTCACGGGTATATGGCGGGATCCACTGGACCTTCGATGCAACAGTAGGAACCGAACAGGGAAGGGAAGTGGCCGGCTATACCATTGCAAGGGCACAGGCAGACGGGGCCGATTAATATTACTGTTATTTGTAGTAAAGACCAGGTTCAGGGGCATTAGCGCTGAATCTGGTTTTATTTTTCATGTGTGCCGGAGTGTAGTAAAGCATACTTTCGCTGTCTTCAGCGGTACTGCGTTAATTTTGCTGCAGGCGGGCAGCTTGCTTCCGGAGTAATTCGGCAACCCGGTGTTTCAGCTGTTCAGGTTCGAGAATATTGGCGTAATCACCGAACATAAGGAACCAGCGTGCAAAACCCTCATCGATCCATGGTGTCATAAAGGTCATCTCAACACCGTCTTTCTTCACTGATTCGGAGACAAAACCATATTGGTTTCTTGAATTTTTTATATAGTTGGCCACCTTTTTATCAACTATTATTGTAACCCTGGTTTTTTCTTCGGGCTCCCTGTTTTCCCGATAATAGTCCAGGCTCCGGTGGATCAGGGTAAAAGGTTTGGCAGTACGGCGGATAGCCTGCATCCGGTCGGTGCGGAACTGCCGGTAATCGTTCCTCATGTGGCAATACCCGAAGATATACCAGTAGTTATTCTCATGGAAAAGCCCTACCGGCTCTACGGCGCGATGTGTGGCTTCCGGCGCGTTGAGGGATTCATATAATAATTCCACCTGCCTCTTTTCGGCAATACTCTCAAAAAGTATTTCAAGGGCATCGGGGATCTTTTCATTAAAAAGTGTCTGGGCCGGGTCTACCACCACTTGCGATTCCAGGGCCTCCACCCAATCCTTTTCCTTTCCCCTCAATACGGACTTTACTTTAAACATTGCGGAATCGTGATAGGCTCCCAGGGTCTTGTCTGTGAACTTCTGCATAAGTTTTTCGGCAGCCACAAAACTGGAGGCCTCTTCCCGGGTAAACATGATTGGGGGAAGGCGGTATCCTTCCATAATGGAGTAACCCAGTCCGGCCTCACTGATAATGGGTACCCCGGAAACTTCGAGCGACCTGATATCGCGGTAGATGGTGCGTTGGCTCACTTGAAAACGGTTTGCAAGTTCCTGTGCGGTCACTACCCTTTTGGATTGTAATTGTATAAGGATTGCCACAATCCGGTCGAGTCGTTTTATGGAATCATTTTCCATTAGCGTCTTTTAAAGATTATAAAGATAGGATTTACAGGAAAAGTAGTCAGCCGGCTTCTTGTACATATAGATAAAATAAAATTAAAATACCTGCTCCTTGGGCATATGTGGATGGCTGCTGCAAAGTAAAGACCTGAGGGTGACAACCCTATGTCATCAGCAGATGGCACCTCCTTAAAAATTACGCAGACAAAAAGAAGAGTGGTAAACCCACAATATTAAATGCTTCTCAATCAAAATGAAAAAAAGCAGCCTTGCCTGTTTACTACTGACATAAGGCTGTCACTATCCCATTTTATCTTTGAATTGAAATTTAAAACAACTTATAAATCTAAATTGAGAAAAATGAACAAATCGGAAGTACAAACAGAGCAAAATCAAGTGATTAGCCCAATGGAATTATTAGATCACTGGCAGGGTCACAGACGTTTAACCCGACGGGTGATCGAAGCATTTCCGGAAAAGGATTTATTTGAATTCAGCATAGGCGGGATGCGGCCATTTGCTAAAATGGTGATGGAACTGCTTGGGATAGCCGGTCCCGGGATGGAAGAGATCGTAAGCCGAAAAACAGCCGTCTTCAGTGAAGAGTTGGGGGAGGGGACCAGCAAAACCACACTTCTTCAGCGCTGGGATGAAGCCACTGCCCAGATAGATGCGTGCTGGGCTAAACTTACGGCCGACCAATTTCATGATCAGCTGAAGTTATTCGGCCAATACGAGGGGACTGTCATCTCGTCCGTGCTGTATTTTATAGATAACGAAATCCATCACAGGGCACAGGGCTATGTATACCTGAGGGCGCTAGGCGTGGAACCACCCGCATTTTATGAACGATAGCAATACGTAAAGCATTATGGAGACGAACAATATTTTTGTCTTTAGAACGTCTGTGAGCGGGAATGAGGAAGTGAACAGGCTGCGGCCTGATTTAAACCGCCTGATTAACGGTTTCGGGGAGTGGAACTTTGACCTGGAGGATTGCGACCGCATCCTCCGGGTGGAGGTCCGGGAGCTTCAGGCACTTGCGATTTGCAAGCTGATGCTTTTAAAGGGGTACGAATGTGAGGAGCTTCCTGGCTGACAGCCTTTGGATGGCCAGGAAATAGAATGAAGATTACTAACGGTTCAGCATGATCCAGGAATAACTTTTATTTTTACAAGGTCTAATCCTTGTAAATCAGAAAATAATGTCTCGCCAATCTCTTATAATAGCTGCAATGACCGTCTCCTTGTCTGCCATATCCTTTATCTCCTGCGGCACTGCCAGGGACACAGCCTGTGTTGACGAAAACCAGATCAGCTCCGGCCCGTGCACCATGGAATACAACCCGGTTTGCGGCTGTGACGGGAAAACCTATGGGAATCCCTGCCAGGCAGGACGGGCGGGACTTACTTCCTGGAAGTCGGGAGAATGCCCATAAAGTGTATGGCCTGACGATTATTTGCCGCGGCAGTTATTTATTATCCGGTCCATAGTTGCCAGGGTGCCCGATACGTGGGTTTAAGGAAGGTGTTTGCCTCCGGATCATTTGTAATCCTTTGCATGGTTTTATCCCACTGCAGTTTAACACCTGTTCGGTAGGCTATATTTCCCAAATGCCCTACCAGGGCTGCATCGCGTCCCATCTCTATTGTGCAATTGGGTTGGTTACGGGTTTTTATACATTCGAGAAAATTACGCGTATGGGCATCAAGGCCATTTTCATGGCTTATCCGGGGCGGTATTGCCTCCGTTAAGTAAGCGCCATCATCCTGCAAAGGGAGCACTTGCCATTGTTTGCGATTAATGGCAAGAATGCCGTTTTCTCCAATAAAAGCCACCCCGGGTTCCCCGCTGTCGTCGAGGTAAGGCGACGTCCCCATGGCCATAAACTGTTCCCATATAAAACTGAAATCCCCAAAATCATATACTGTGGTCAGCGTATCCGGCGTTTCAGCTGCATTGTCAGGGAAAGCAAGTTTCCCTCCTATCGCTACCACGGATTCCGGAGCCGTAACCTGCATCCCGGCCAGGACCATATCTATCATATGCACCCCCCAATCGGTCATAAGTCCGCCGGCATAATCCCAGAAATAACGGAAACTTCCATGGAAGCGGTTTTTATTGAAAGGCCTGTCCGGAGCCGGTCCCAGCCATCGGTTATAATCCACCCCTTCGGGGGGCTTGGTATCGGGTACTACTTCAAATCCGCGGCCATAATTGACATCTGCCCAGGCCTTTACCTGCCTTATCTTTCCCAATGTTCCGGTGCCAAGGTATTCCAGGGCGGAGATCCAGTGGGGGTCGCTGCGTTGCCACTGGCCCACCTGCACCACCCGCCGGTATATTGAAGCTGCCTCCACCATGAGGTTGGCTTCATAAATGCTGTTTGCCACGGGTTTTTCAACATATACGTCCTTACCTGCAACACAGGCATCGGTCATTTGTATGCAATGCCAGTGGTCTGGCGTGCCAATTATTACCGCCTGCAGACCCTTATGCTTCAGGAATTCCCTGTGATCTCCGTATGTTGCCGGCCTCTGCGAGCCTGATGCCTGGAGTTCGTCTGCCCTTCGGTTTAACAATATACTGTCTACATCGCACAGAGCGACACAGGAGGTGCCCTGGTTTTTCAGGAAGGAAGTGAGGTCTGCCCAGCCCATGCCCCGAACGCCGATAAGGCCAACATTTACTGTATCTTTAGCTTTTAATCCCCCGTGGTTACTGGCTGCCTGAATGGGTAATGTCGCTGCCAGGGAAGCCGCCCCCATATTGCGAATAAATTTTCTCCTGCTACTCATATGTTCATGTTATTTTCTGAAAATAATAATTTCTAATGATCATCGCCCGATTAATGCCGTTGATTTAAGATGCGGTTTGTTTGGCTGGTAGCCGAACCCTGACTGGCAATATAAAAAAAGCCGATGGATATCGGCTTTCATTTAAATAGTAAGGTTCGTTTTTAGTGAAAACCTATTTCCTTGAGGTTGCCATGGCTTATTTTAATAGCTTCAATGGGTTCCATACCATCGAAGGTGCGGTCCTGTTCAACAATGTAATATTTCATGCCGGAAGCCTCCTTTTTTTTAAGGATACGGGCAAAATCTATTGTTCCGGTGCCTACAGGAGCAAACCGGCCCTGATCGTCCATATCCTTAACATGCCACATGATAAAGCGACCGGGATATTTTTCGAAATAGGCGAGGGGGTCGGCCCCTGCTTTGGCGACCCAGTAGAGGTCTAGCTGGAAATTAACCGTTTCCGGATCGGTATGCTCCAGGAAATAATCCATGGGGACGATGCCGTTTGCGTTGGCCTCAAATTCAAAAGCATGGTTGTGGTAAAGCAGTTCCAGTCCGGCTTCTTTGCATTTTTGTCCGAGGGTAATCAGGATACTGTTAATTTCCTCCACTTCTTCGCTCATATGCAGGGTTTGGGTTTCGGCATTGTAGCTGAAGTGGCCCATAGGGGGTACGGGGATCACAAAATATTTAAAGCCTGCGGTTTTTACATCTGCGATCAACTGGTCTGCATTGTCGAGGGTCACCATCCCCATATGGGTGCTTATGGGTTTTAAGCCCAGTTCGGCAAGGTATTCTTTAAATTCGGTGGGCGGCATCCCGTGAAAGTTCCCGTCCTTGTAACCCGTGGCCTCTATGTATTTATAACCGATATCGGCTACCTGTTTCAGGGTTTCCTTAGGATTTTCGTCCATAAGGTCTCGTACTGTATAGAGGGTCATCCCCCCGAAATTATCCTGGGCTGCGATGCTGAAGGCAAAGAACAGGCAGAGGGCTGTAAAAGTTCGTTTGAGGGGTGATTTTTTGAGTTTCATTTTCTTAAGTATATGGCTTTATGACAATTCCAAAATGTTTATAAATGTAAGGAATAGTTCAAAAGGGGAAGGGATTACGGACCTACTAATTAGCCGTTATTTTGTGATATTTAGTAAAATTTCCACGTCATTGATTTTTAGCTGAGGGATGCTTTCCGGTGGCGGGAAAACGATGCCCGGAGACAGGCTGGATTTTAGCGTAAAAAGTCTAGCTTGAAACCAAAAAGCTTGTTATATTTGCACCCTCTTTGGCAATGCCTCGCGCCAGTATAGGCGGATGGGCTTGCTGCCAGGGTTTGGGCCGAAGAAGGCTCAAATCCGTCCTGGAGGAATGGCAGAGTGGTCGATTGCGGCAGTCTTGAAAACTGTTGAGGGTAACACCTCCGGGGGTTCGAATCCCTCTTCCTCCGCAAAGAAAACCCTGACGGCAACGTCAGGGTTTTTCATTCCCGGGAAGCGTCAAAAGCTTGCTTTTGAAAGCCGTAACGGGAATGAAGTACCAGGCCGCCAGGCCTGGGTTTCTTTGTATGCCCCTCCTTTTGGGATCAGCGCAGCTAATCCCTCCTTGTAAGCCACTTTTGTCGAAGATATTGCCCGATGAAAAACTATTCTCTAAAAGGGAGATTCTAAGCATCCTAAAACCACCAAAGATCGGATCAGTAACACCACTTGCGAATTGGTAGCCGAAAGATATCAGCAATTTTTACGGTCTACATAAAACAAGGCGGCATTCCATTTGCCCAGGGGACCGGGTTTTTCTTCAGGAAGCTCTCTGGAAGGGAACCCTGGAAAATACCTTCACTGCAGTGATCCTTAACAAATAAACTGCCTTATACCATTTTTCAAGCCTGTCACTCCGTTTTAAACTTCAGGACATAATTTTGCAGCTCATATCCATCAGTTGTTTTAAACTTTGAACCTGGAAGTTCATATTTATATTCCATACTTGGTTTTAATTCTACTTTAAGCGTCAGGACAGTTCCGCTTTCGTTCAAGTTTAATTCTTTGACCATTTGGGAACTTTCATCTCCATTGATGTTCGGTTCAATAGCATAATCTGCTTCTTTGTCAAGTGGCTTATCAAAGGTTAGGGCAATATCTGTGATTTCCGGATTGACATTCTGAGAGTTATTAGGAAAGGGGGTAATGTCAATTACACGAGGAGACCTTTGTTCAAATTCTTTTGCTTCGCGTTCAATCCTTTTTGAGAGGTCATCAAAATAACCTATAGTAAGCGGAAACAGCGAACTAAAGGTGGGGAAACTTTCCCGGCTGTTTTCGTATGCACCAAGCAGGTTGACCAGGTCTTCTATCCAAATAAACCCCAAATTCCGATCGTAGATCATTCGCTTGTAGGCTACTTCAACGTCTTCTTCGTGTTCAATTTTATAACGGATAACGGCAGCTCGGACAAGGGATTCTATAACCGGGCTTTCCCAATTACCATAGCCGATTTCCCTGACTTTCTGTGCGGAGGCAAATATCCTCTCTCCAGCTGTCTCAAATTTCTTTTTGTTGGTAAAAAACAAGGGGTTGATAAAGGGATGACTAAATTCGTGAATAAGTGTTGCCAGCTGTCTTTCACCGTAAACCGGTAATCCTTCATCATCTACTTGTACTGAAGTGATAAGCGCATATATATCTTTCTTTTGCTCAGAAAACACAACTTCGGGACCGTAATTGCCTCTGCTGTCCAACAGAATATATACATAGAATGTGCCTCCTGGCATTTCGCCATAGAACTTTGGGTACCAATCCAAATCTACCTTATCAAGAACCGGCTGAAATCTAGTTTCAACCGACGAATAAAAGTCATTTTGGGAGTTAAAGAATTTTTCGCAATCGGCTTCTTTATAAAATTGTTGGAGCAGTCCTACGAATTTTTCTGCATCTTTAATAGTTCCCCAACGGTCATCAAGCCCCCCGTCGGTAAAAGCCATTTGAAAAGGTACCCGGGACTCAAGTTCCGGAGGCGGGCTTAGATGCACTGCCATTGTCATTACGGCATCATAGCCAAGGCCTTGATTTGCTCGTAATTCCTTTGCAAATAGTATCGCTGGGTGGTGTTCATATTTTTTAAAATGTCTGTCAATGTCATCTGAATACGATTTTATAATATTAGTCGAGTACTCTTCTAAACCTGCCAGTCGTGCTACAATAGTAAAAAGTTCAACCCGCCGATCAACTTTTGCTTGAATGTCAAATGTTTCGTGCTGAACTTTTGAGGCGGAATTACCTATCTGAGCTTCAACAAAATTATTGAACAATAAAAACGCGATGGTGAGGAGAATAGATAGATTTACATTCGTTTTCATGATCTTAAATTTTAAATTAATTTAGGTTATGATTGTTTTTCTTGATGTAATTTGGGTCTTCAGTGCAACACTGAA
>CAYSVQ010000009.1:0-4049 GCA_964434565.1 uncultured Flavobacteriaceae bacterium
TCAGACGATCGCCCTGAAGTGCATGACGCCTCCTTTTATAGACAACTTCCCGCTGGGCGTTCATAACATCGTCATATTCGAGGAGGCGTTTCCTGATCCCGAAATTGTTCTCTTCAACTTTTTTCTGCGCCCTTTCAATGGACCGTGTCATCATAGAGTGCTGAATCACTTCACCTTCTTCAAGGCCCATGCGGTCCATCATTTTTGCTACCCTTTCCGATCCAAAAAGTCGCATGAGGTTATCTTCAAGCGAAACATAGAACTGGGAGCTGCCAGGGTCGCCCTGCCGTCCTGACCGGCCGCGCAACTGCCTGTCTACCCGTCTGGAATCATGTCTTTCGGTACCTACAATGGCAAGCCCGCCGGCTTTTTTAACATCATTGCTCAGTTTAATATCCGTACCCCTCCCGGCCATGTTGGTGGCAATAGTAACCACCCCGGATTTCCCTGCTTCTGCAACAATTTCGGCTTCCTTTTTATGGAGTTTTGCATTAAGGACGTTATGGTTTATTTTCCTGATGGCGAGCATTCTTGAAAGAAGTTCGGAGATTTCCACCGATGTTGTACCAATAAGTACGGGGCGGCCTTTCTCAGACATGGAGGTCACCTCGTCTATGATCGCATTGTATTTCTCCCGTTTTGTTTTATAAATAAGGTCGTTCCTGTCGTCACGGGCAATAGGTTTGTTAGTGGGGATTTCCACCACATCCAATTTATAGATTTCCCAGAACTCCCCGGCTTCGGTGACCGCAGTCCCGGTCATCCCTGCCAGTTTTTTATACATCCGGAAATAATTCTGCAAGGTCACCGTAGCAAAGGTCTGTGTCATCGCCTCGATTTTCACGTTCTCCTTGGCTTCAATAGCCTGGTGGAGCCCGTCTGAATAACGACGCCCATCCATGATCCTTCCGGTCTGCTCATCAACAATCATTACCTTGTTGTCTATCACCACATATTCTACATCCTTTTCAAAGAGGGTGAATGCTTTCAGTAACTGACTCATGGTATGTATACGCTCGCTTTTAATGGCGAAATCCTTGAAGAGCTCTTCCTTTAATGCGGCTTCCTTTTCAATATCCAGCTCCTGGTTCTCGATGCGGGCGATTTCACTGCCAATATCGGGCATAACAAAAAAGTCCTTCGACTGGTCGCCGGAGATATGGTCTATCCCCTTGTCTGTCAGCTCGATTTGATTGTTTTTCTCATCGATTACGAATAGCAGTTCGGCATCTACTTTAGGCATTTCCCGGTTGTTATCCTGCATGTATTGGTTCTCGGTCTTCTGTAGCAGCTGTTTGGTTCCTTCTTCGCTTAGGTATTTAATGAGGGCCTTGTTTTTCGGCAGGCCTCTGTGCACCCTTAACAACAGGAAACCGCCTTCCTTGGTATCCCCCTCGGCAATCAGTTTCTTTGCTTCGGCCAGCACGCCGGTGAGGTACTGCCTTTGTTTCTGGACGATATCGGCCACCTTGGGTTTGAGTTCATTGAATTCGTGGCGGTCGCCTTCCGGTACGGGCCCGGATATTATCAGAGGGGTACGGGCATCGTCTATCAGTACTGAGTCAACCTCGTCAACAATGGCATAATGGTGGGGGCGTTGAACCAGGTCCGAAGGGGTATGCGCCATATTGTCACGTAGGTAATCAAAGCCAAACTCGTTGTTCGTCCCATAGGTAATGTCTGCATTGTAAGCAGCCCTGCGGCCATCCGAATTGGGCTGGTGCTTGTCTATACAGTCTACGGAAAGACCGTGGAATTCAAAGATTGGTCCCATCCAGGCACTGTCTCGCTTGGCGAGGTAATCGTTTACCGTAACCAGATGGGTGCCGTTTCCGGTGAGCGCATTCAGATAGAGCGGGAGGGTAGCCACAAGGGTCTTACCTTCACCCGTCTGCATTTCCGCAATTTTGCCCTGGTGAAGTGCTATGCCGCCTATCAGTTGCACATCGTAATGTACCATATCCCAGGTTACCTCTTTCCCTGCGGCATCCCAGGAGTTCTGCCAGATTGCATGGTCTTCTTCCAGGCTCACATATTCTTTTGTGCCCGAGAGAAACCTGTCGAATTCGGAGGCTTTTACCTTAAGGGTGTTATTTTCAACGAATCGCCTGGCGGTTTCCTTTACAACGGCAAATGCCTCCGGCAGGATGGTATTCAGTGTAACCTGAGATATTTTATATACATCCTCCTCAAGTTTATCTATTTCGGTATAGAGTTCCTCGTTTTTGTCTATGTCCTGTGAGGCTTTAACTTCTTCCTGCAGGGCAGCGATCTGCTCCCTCACTTCGCGGCAGTTCTCCGTTATGAGATCTTTAAAGTCCGCCGTTTTCCGGCGCAATTCATCATGGCTTAACTGTTGCAATGCCGGCTCGAAAGACCGGATGGTCTGCACCAGTGGCTGCAATGCCTGCACATCTTTTTTTGCTTTATCTCCTACAAAAACCTTAATTACGGAATTTAAAAAACTCATATGGCGTGTACTAATTAAACTGTTCCCGGCTTTTTGGGGTGTGTAACCGTGGAAAATTGCCTCTCCGGAGGCTGTCTTCGGGAATTCATATACCTCTTACCAACAAAAGGTATTCCATATTGGAATAAATTGCGAAATCCCCTCGTGGGCTGTCAAAATTACATAAAAAAAAAGCCTCAAATGAGACTTTTCTGATGTAATTCGGTTAATTCTATCAATATTCGTCCTCGTTCCAGAGGTAATCTTCTTCGGTTGGATAGTCTGGCCAAATTTCTTCGATGGACTCATAAATCTCACCGCCTTCTTCTTCCATAGACTGTAGGTTTTCCACAACTTCCAGGGGCGCTCCGGTTCTGATAGCGTAATCGATTAATTCATCTTTCGTTGCCGGCCAGGGTGCATCACTCAAATAAGAAGCCAATTCTAATGTCCAATACATGGTACAAGTTTATTTTAAAATTTTTGCAAAAATAGATTTTAAAGCTAAATAGCAAAGTAAAATCCAGAATATTTACAATATGCTAATTCAATTTTTTTGATTTAATAAATTGATAACGAATAAATAATAAAATTATTAGGAATTCCTGCCCGGAATCCATTTTATTTCATTCACCTTCAGCGCTGCTGAGATGCTTCTTGCCAGGACAAATAAATAGTCAGACAATCGATTGGTATATTCCAGGATGAGGCCGTTTACAGGACTTGTTTCATGCAGGGCGGAAATAAGGCGCTCGGCCCGGCGGCAGACTGTACGTGCTATATGACAGTATGACACCGTGCTATGGCCTCCTGGAAGGATAAAATGATCCATGGGTTCCAGGCTTTCATTCATCTTGTCTATTTCATTTTCCAACAGCCGAATGTCTTCAATTTTCAGTTCAGGGAGGTTTATCCGCCCGCCATGCTTTTTTCGATCCGCGGTTTGCGGTTCGGTTGCCAAAAGGGCGCCCAGGGTAAAAAGATCATTTTGAATTTTTAAGATGACCTGCCTGTAACCGTCATCTATTTCCTGGTCGCGGATCAGGCCGAGCCATGAATTTAATTCATCTATGGTTCCATAGCTGTCTATCCGGATATGGTGTTTGGCCACCCGGCTTCCGCCAATAAGGCCCGTACTGCCTTTGTCACCGGTTTTGGTGTAAATTTTCATAGGTTTTTGGGAATGTATTTGTATGATGGATCCTTCGGGATCTCCGGGGCATCATTTCCTGCCGTTTTCTTCCAACTTTCCGGGAGCCTTGGCGGTCCCGGCCTGATCACGGTCTTTTCGCTCGTATCCTTCCATAAATTTCCTGGACTTGCGCTGTTTTGATGCTCGCTTGTTGAAAATTCCGATGAGCAGGTATAATACCAGCAGTGCTCCAAGGATATAATATATATTATAACTCATAAAAACAAGTGAATGGAACTTAAAAATACGGGATTATATCCGAATCTTAAAATGTTGTTTGGCCTGTTCCTTCCTGAAAAAGACAAGGCCGCAGTGGAAGCCGTCTATAGTGACCTGTACATTTTCCAGTGATTTGATCTTCTCCCATTGCGCTGAGGCCCTTTTGGTAGTATGGATATGGTTTACTAT
>CAYSVQ010000010.1:0-3676 GCA_964434565.1 uncultured Flavobacteriaceae bacterium
ACGAAGCACAGCACCCCACATGTCATTTCGAAGGAGCGCAGCGACTGAGAAATCTCACCAACTTTTAGTAGCAAAGTCTCTATGGTTTGATTTGCAGAATGCAGCGTTTGCGCAAGAGAACCCTCCTTAATACATGGAGTCAAAGGGGGGTGTTGTGAACAAACTTAAATCAAGCATTCCGGAACAACACCTCCCTCACTCCCTCCTTTTTAGGAGGGAAGTTTTGACCCCGACCGAATTATAACCACGGAGATTGAAACCAAGGTATCCCCTCTAAAAAGGCCTGTACTGAGCATAGCGAAGTAGGGGACTAAGGGGCGTGTTGGGGAAAAGCTTAAAATGTAGATTCTCGGGCAACACCGGCACGCGGACTACGTGCCTGCTCCTTCAATCCTCCTTTTTAACACTCATCTTTGGTACGCGCCCTTACTTTGAACATTAAACCCTGGCTTGTCTACTGCCCACTGCCAACTAACCCCCCTCTCATAAATGATAATTGTTTATTGTTAATTGCTGATTGTTAACCGTCATCGGGTAGCAATTTTATATCGTAATTTTGCGTCAATGTCTAAAGTTACCTCTGAACAGCTTGGGACGGAACCCATAGGGCGGCTGCTGATAAAGCAGGCGGTGCCGGCTTCCATAGGGATCCTGGTGATGAGCCTTAACATCCTTGTCGACACCATTTTTGTTGGCAACTGGATAGGCTCTATCGCCATTGCGGCCATCAATGTGGTTTTGCCCGTTTCCTTTTTTATCGCCGCCCTGGGAATGGCCATAGGGATTGGGGGGAGCAGCATTATTTCGAGGGCCCTGGGGGCCGGGTTGAAGGATAAAGCGCTTAAAACCTTTGGCAACCAGATAAGCCTCACCCTTATTGTGACCATTCTGATGGTGGTCCTCGGACTCTACTATGTAGATAGCCTGATTCCCGCTTTTGGGGGGAAAGGGGCCATTTTCGAACCTGCCAAGATCTACTACACCATCGTGTTGTACGGAGTACCCTTTCTGGCCCTGTGCATGATGGGCAATGCGGTGATCCGTGCCGAGGGCAAACCCCGTTTTGCCATGGTGGCCCTGATCATCCCTTCTGTGGGCAACCTGGTAATGGATTATCTTTTTATCTATGTGTTCGACTGGGGTATGGAAGGGGCGGCCTGGGCCACCACCGCGAGTTATTTGCTCTGTTTTGGTTATATCTTCTGGTTTTTCCTTTCCCGTAATTCGGAACTGAAGATCAGCCTCCCTCATTTCGGGCTCAGTGGCCCCATCCTGCGGGAGATCGGTTCTTTGGGTTTCGTAACCCTTGCCCGGCAGGCAGTAACCAGTATCACGTATCTGCTGCTGAACAATATCCTTTTCGAACTGGGGGGGGAGGCCCAGGTTGCGGTTTATGCCATAATCGGCCGGATGCTGATGTTTGCCCTTTTCCCTGCATTTGGGGTAACCCAGGGTTTTTTGCCGATAGCCGGCTTTAATTACGGCGCAGGAAAATACAAAAGGGTCCGGGAATCTATAAAAACAGCAATTACCTATGCGGCCATTGTAGCCATCTTCGTTTTTGCTATCCTGATGATTTTCCCTGCTGAGATAGCCGGCCTCTTCCTCAGTAACCGTCCCGGGATGAGCCCTGAGGAAATCGCTGCCAATACTTTTGTGTTGGAGCATAGCCCCACCGCCATGCGCCTGGTTTTTGCGGCTACCCCCATTATAGCGCTGCAGCTAATCGGAGCCGCGTATTTCCAGGCAATAGGTAAGGCCGTACCAGCCCTGTTGCTCACCCTTACCCGCCAGGGCTTCTTTTTTATACCACTCATTTTAATTTTACCCTGGTACCTGGGCGAATTGGGGGTATGGATCTCGTTTCCTATTGCGGACACCCTTTCTACTATAGTTACCGGTTATTATTTGAGGAAAGAGGTGAAGAGGGAGTTGGTGTAATATGTTGATTTTTTGATGTGCCAGCCCGAATGTGCCAGCTTGCTGGCTGCAGGCGGGTTGATTTGAAGATAATAGGGTTTGATTCGGGGTATCCCCTCTAACAAAACCTGTGCTGAGCATAGCGAAGTAGGGGACCAAGGGGTGTGTTACGTAAAAGTTTGAATCGGAGCCATCACGGACAACACCTCCCTCAGCCCATCTTTTTTAATAGGGAAGTTTTTACGCCCGCTGTTCTAACTGCCTACTGCCTGCTGCCTACTGGCCCGGTAACCATCCCTACCAGCTCTTCCCGGAAATCCTCTTTTGCCATCGTGGAGGCGATTTCCCCGGCCGCTTTCTTATAGGCCGGGTTCTGCCAGAGATCCGTCAGTTCAGGGGCTAGCGTTGCTTCTTTCAGGGCAGTAATGGCCGGACCTTTGGGTCCTACGCCTTTTTTATACCCAACGGTATTCCAGAGGTATTGATCGATGATATGGGGGATGATCATCGAGGCGCAGCCATATTTCAAGGCCATATGGGTAGTGCCCGATCCCCCGTGGTGGATGACCCCATAGGTTTTAGGGAAAATCCAGTCGTACGGAATGCCTTTTACAAAATAAACAAGTTCCCGATCGTAGTCCGGGGGTTCCGCAAGGCCACCCCCGGCGGTGTTGATGATTGCCGGGATGCCCTGTTCCCGCAGGAGTTTAAGGATAATGGCTGTTTTCTTTTCCGGTTCCGGGTTACTCATGCTGCCAAAGGTGATCAGCAGGAATTTCGGATGCCTTTTTATAAATTCCGGCAGCTCAGGTGCAGGTTTCCAGGCCACCGTTTTGTCGCGCTCGTGGTATCCCAGTACTTGCCGGTGTTCCGGCCAGTAGTCAGGCCGGGCAAAGAGGGAGGGGGAAATGGTGTATATCGCCGGGTTTTCAGCTATGGCCTTCCGGATCTGCCGTGAGCTTACCGGCGGCTTTATCCCTAACTGCCTCGCGGCTTTCACTACTGTTTTTACGAGCCCTAAATTGGCGAGCGCATAAGTCGCCCTGTTTAATATCCTGCCCAGGTTGCGGTTAAAGACTACATGCGAATGCGTATCCACGGCGTGTACCACATAGGGTACGGGGCTGAGGAGGATGGCGCGGCCGGGGCGCGAAAGCCCCCATAGCAGCGGATACATGGCCTTAGCATGGTACAGCAGTCTATCTGGCTGTTCGGCTTCAATGGCTTCATGCTGCAGGCGCAGCAGCTTGCGGTTGATGGATCCGTATTCCCGGGTCAGTTTGGCATAGGCAATTATTTTCTGTATGGTGGAGGCACTCCCGCCGAGGGCGGTTTTTCCGGTATCGCTCTCCAGCATCCGGATAAACTCGGGCCCCAGGGAAATAAAACGAAATCCCGATTCGGAGGCCAGTCCCCCGAATTGTTCCGGAAAAAGGCAAACAACCTCATGTCCGCGGGCTTTCAGCAATTCACCCACGGCCAAAAAGGGCTCCATATCACCGCGGGTCCCGATAGAAGCGAGGAGGATTTTCATGATTGGCTGGCTTGTTGGTTCAAGATACGAAGAGGAGCGTGTATTTGGGGAAATGTGGATGCGTTTATTTGGCGATAGAAAACCGTGTATTGTCATTGCGTCGCAGCCAAGCACCCCACATGTCATTTCGAAGGAGCGGAGCGACTGAGAAATCTCACGACTTTTTGCAGCTTTGCCTGAATAGGTCTATTGGTTGATTTATCTGGTCAAACCCTCCGTCCC
>CAYSVQ010000011.1:0-29558 GCA_964434565.1 uncultured Flavobacteriaceae bacterium
TATTGATTGCTTCAAAATTACGTAGGAAGCAGGAAGGAATATTGCATGTACTAAGTCCATTCCGTGGGTGACCTAATGCTCTCATAACCACCGGTCAGGCTAAGAGGCCGTCAGGTTGCCCGGGAGAAACCACATATTGGAATGAGCGTAAAGCCACATTTTTAAATCCCGCACCCTTAAAGCAGTAGTGAAAACTGCTACCTTCTAAGTGTTCGGCTACTCCACATTAGCCTAAGAACAAGACTCGAGCCATTTGTCGTCAGCCAAAGCGCACCCCAGAGGTCACAACATTCAAGAAACCACCCTTAAGGCGTGGTTCCTTATTTTATGGAAAAGCCAAACGCAGTTTGGCATTGGAATAAAATAAAGAAGGTGAAACGCCAACCGGACGGTTGTTAGACCTGGCTCTACCCGGAGACCATAGTGATTTAGATGATTGCAGATATAATTTTTAAATTTGTGATTTATGGGTGAAATCGGTCTTTAGAGTGTAATTCCGGAAGAAATTCAATGGTGTACTTTATCAAAATCAAGTTGTTGACATTCTAACTTATCTGGATGGAAACCATGCCAAAATTGATAATGAACAATTGCTTTCAGGCTTTAAAGTTCCTGAAATCGTATACTGAAGATGATTACAATTCAATATTTATAAATGATTAAACTGCTGGAAAAAGACCAGGATATCCCTTATGATTTATTATTACTTGCGGATGAAACGACAGAAGCAATTAATAAATATATCAATCAATCAGATATTTATGTATTCAAGCGAGACAATGGAATTATAGCATTATATGTATTGCAAACAGTAAGTTCCGATACCATAGAGTTAAAAAACATTGCTGTTGATAAAGCTTTCCAGGGTCAGGGGATTGGCCGGAGGTTATTGAAAGATGCTGTTGCCAGAGCAAAGGAGACAGGATTTAAAAAAATTATTTTAGGTACTGCAGATGCCGCAATTAAACAACTGTATTTCTATCAGTTAGCAGGTTTTGAGATATTTGATATAAAACACAGATTTTTTATTGATAATTATCCGGATCCGATTTATGAGAATGGAATACAGTTAAGGCACATGATAATGCTGAAAAAGGATTTAGAATAACCCCAGACTACCTACATCGGGTAAAATGCATGGGGGCTGGAGGTTGTGCAGATTGGGCTAAATACAGGTAGCCTGAAGTCGATACCACGTTTGCTCTGCGGGGAGAAATACAAATAATCCCTCCCTCCTGGCCCACGTTAATTTTAAGCGAAATTTTTAGCTTCTGATCCGTATCGCGTATAGCTTTTTCCGGCTTAATATTTCCAAATTAAAAAATATTCCCTTTATTAGTGTGAAAATCACACGTTTATTCATTTCAACTCCTAACATCCACTATCTTAGCTACATATTCTTTACAAATTGAAGAAAATAGTAAATATATTGTGTTGATATTATTTAAATGGTACGCATTTTTTATGTATTATTAATTTAATAGATTACAAATAGTTGCTAGGGGTTTTGGCATATGTAATGGTCTGAAAAATCAAATAATTACAAACAGGAGAAGCTAGCACCTTTTCTAGACAGGCTCGGGTTTCTGAACAACTTTGATAAACTTAATGGTGCCCTGCCATGTCTTTAGTCGCGGAGTTGGTTTTTGCATAAGTAGTTCTTCTATAGTGTGATGAATTTGAGTATGAAGGGCTGCGGAAATACAGTATACGGCCGGGCAATTTGCCATAAAGTGAACACCAGGTATAAACGAAGAGAGCTGGTTCTGTGCTAATCAGACCCCATCTACAGATAACAATAATGTAGTTAAACATTAATTGATTATTACCTGATTATTACCTGATTATTGATTGAGTTATGAGAAAAAATACGTTGTAGGATTTGGACTGTATTTTTGGGGTATGCGTTTATTAAACTCCTGTGCCTCGGCCCAAGACATAGACTAAGCAGCAGTTTAATACCTTGAAACAATATGGCTACGACCTGATTGTACGGGATACAGAGGTGTTGACAACAAGAATTGCGGGAAATCTAAGCCACAGGCACTATGCTGGAAATTTTTGCCATGGATCAGTTTTAAACGATGTTTAACGGCCCGTTCCGGTTACCAATGAAGTTCAACGTATTGATTAGTCCGGAGAAGTTCGTTTTACAAGACATATTCTTAATGCCGATGCCTCCAATGCAAGCAATACGGCAGAGGTTCGGATGTGTAAGTTAATGGATTTTCAAAAACGATAATAACGAAAATGTCTTGCCTGTAAGACAAACATTCAAATTTTAATAGAAGGGCAAGCTAATTATTACTAACTCTACAAAGTCCTAATATGTTACGAACAAGATATATTTTATTATTGGTTCTTTTTGGCCTGGCGGTTCAATTACGGTCACAGCAGATCTCCAGGGAAGAGCTGCTGTTTCTGACCCAGGAATGGAAAGGCGAAAGGTTTGAAGATGGCAGGCCTAAAGTGTCCGATGAAATTTTGAAGCGGATGAAATCCGTAAGTGTCGAGGAAGCTTGGGCGGTAATGAAAAATGAGGGATACCGTTACCAAATTGCGGAGGATTGGAAAGTGATCAATCCAGACAGTGTTTTGGTGGGAAGAGCAGTTACCGCGTCTTTTATGCCAGGTCGTCCTGACGTCTGGAAAGCCATTGACGATAGGGGAAAAGCTCAGGGTAAAAGAGGACAGAACACTTGGCCGGTGGATCTTTTAGTAAAGGGTGATGTCTATGTGGCTGACCAATTCGGGGCCGATCGCGATGGCCCGACTATCGGAGACAATGTTGGTAATGCCATCTACGCGAAATCAGGAAATGGGATAGTATACGACGGTGCCCTTAGGGATGTGGAAGGCCTTATGGAAATGGGGGGGTTTACTTCTTTCTATTCAAGTTACGATGCATCACACCACAATCCCCCGGGCGATTTGAATACCATGATTGTTGGAATCAACCAACCCACACGTATTAGAACGGTCACCGTTATGCCCGGCGATGTGGTTTTGGGAAAATTGGGGGTCGTTGTCTTTATTCCACCTCATTTAACTGAAAAAGTGGTAACTACTTCAGAAATTGTTCGTTTGCGCGATATGTTTGGCCATCAGCGCATAAGAGAGGGGAAGTATACCGCAGGTCAAATAGATACCCGCTGGGCCGACGAAATCGAAAAGGATTTTAGCAAGTGGCTCAACGACCATATTGATGAGCTGCCTGTTCCCAAAGAACAAATTCAAGAAATTTTAGAGGAAAGAACCTGGTAACTAAACTAAACAACAAAATGAAAAATGCAAGAAGGTCTTTTATTTCGAAATCACTTATTGCCGGCGCCGGATTAGGTATGGTATCCTCAGTTTATGGAAAGGAATATGAAACCGCCATAAACGGCAACCCTAAATTTTCAGCACCGTCCGATTTAAAGATTACGGATATTAAATGCGCTTATATCAGGGGCGGAAGCGGTCTCTTTGTAAAAATACACACCAACCAAGGTATTTGGGGTTGTGGAGAAGGTGTAGATGCCGTGGGGGGAACATACCACCTGGTAAAAATGTTCGGAAGGATGCTAAAAGACCACAACCCTTTGAATGTCAACCGATTGTTTGAAAATATCAGGAAAGCCGGTTTTTTCAGAGGCGCACAGGCCGGGATATACGTGGCTGTGTTATCAGCTGTGGAATCTGCTCTGTGGGATTTGGCCGGAAAAGCACTTGGACTGCCGGTATATCAGCTTTTAGGCGGAAAGTTCAGGGATAAGGTAAGGGTGTATATGGATACGGCACTCTACCAAAACCAGCTGCCTAAACCTGAGGATTTTGCGGCCAGTGCCAAAGAGGCGGTCGATATGGGCTTTACCGCAGTAAAGTTTGATCTGGACCAGGCCAATGATCCAAATAAATATGACCACTACAACTGGACGGCCAGCCCCGCCGAGCTTAAACGCATGTACGATCAAATGGCGGCTGCACGCGAAGCCGTAGGGCTGAATATAGACATTTGTGCAGATATGCACGGGAGGTACGATGCCGTGACCGGTATTCGTGTTGCCAAAATGTTGGAACCCTTGGGAATGATGTGGTTGGAAGAACCGATTCCTGCAGAGAACATTGATGCCTACAAGCAGATCACGGAATCGACCACCACACCAATATGTGCTGGCGAAAACCATTATTTGGCCTATGGTTTCCGGGAGATGTTGGAGAAAGGCGCAGTCAATATCATCATGCCAGATCTTCAGAAAGCCGGTGGTTTGGGTGAAGGCGTCCGAATTGCCAATCTCGCTAATCTTTACTATGTTCCGTTTGCGCCGCATATGGTGGCGTCGTATCTGGGTGCCATGGCATCTGCGCACGTATGCGTATCCGTACCGAATTTTATGATTTTGGAATGGCAGATATACTTCCACAAGAATCCAATGTTTAATGAAATTGTAGACTTTGATGGACCTATGGTGGAGAGTGGATTTATTACTGTTTCCGACAAGCCTGGTGTTGGTGTGGAAATCAACGAAGATGGCATGAGAAAATACGCGGTGGAGGGACTGCCCTTTTTTGAATAAATTGAATATTGGAATTGTGAAGTCCTATTATTAATATGTGCAAACACCTACAGGAATATTGGCCTTAACTTCAGCTTAGTTTATATAGTAAGCCAAGATGATGCCTTTCATTAGAACCACCTCCCTGCTTTATATTTTGTTTGAACGGAACATCCTTCTCCTAAATTTCAGAATCAACTTGAGGTGTGGTTGCGTCCATATTTAATTTGGGTCTTCTTTATCGCAACTCCAGGTTAGAGTGTGACTGTTATAAACACCCATGTATCCAAGAATTTGCATTCCTTGATTTCATCCCTGCGCTTTATCATTTACATCAAATTTTGCCTGATATTATAAGGACTTAGGAAAACGATAGGTTTTATTGTGATGCATATGTTAATTTAACACAGTTTTAAGGATTTATCCTATGTACACCTACGTCAAAAAAAATAAGTGTTTTTTAGACACTTTAAAAATACTACTTTCTAATTTGCTCGGTTGTACAATAGGAGATCGCCTCAAAACAGAAATATTATCTAACCATTAGGAATGTACCAATTTGGTAATTGTAAAACAATTACAGGCCTAATTTTAAAGTAAGCCACACAGAAATTGAAACTGAAACTGAATTAACTAAATCAAATAACTATGAAGCACTTTTGGTATTTATGTTGTGTTGTACTGTTATCACTCTCTGGAGTAATGGCCAAAAATCATGAGGTACATGCACCTCTGGTGTACACAAACATAGCAAGTTTAAATGACCTTAAACCACAGACAGCCGTTACCGGACAGGTAACAGATGAAAATGGGGAGCCTTTTATAGGAGTTACCGTTATTATAAAAGGTACTGCAATAGGAACCATTACAGATATTAATGGCAATTATTCTATTCAGGTCCCTGATTCTAACAGCATCCTGGTGTTTTCTTTTGTGGGATATTACAGACAGGAAGTCTCAGTTGAAAACCAAAACGTTATAAATGTAAGCCTTGAACCCGATGTAACATCCTTGGATGAAGTAGTGGTCACCGGTCTGGGGATTAGAAGAGATTCAAAAAAACTCGGATATGCTGTCACCTCCGTTGAAACTGAAGAGCTTACCAAAACCAGAACAGTCAATGTAATGGAGTCACTGGAGGGTAAAGTGGCAGGTTTAAATATTACGCCACCTTCAGCCGGGGCAGGTTCCAGTATGCAAATACGCTTGCGTGGGCAAGCAGCATTTGCGGGAGCAAGTAACTCCCCCCTTTTCGTAATAAACGGCCTGCCATTAGACCAGGATGCAAGGGGGGCCAATGGGCGTGACAATCAAAGAGACCTTGGGGACAACCTCCAAAACCTAAACCCGGATGATATAGAAAGTATGACCGTCCTCAAAGGCGCAACCGCGGCGGCAATTTATGGCGCGAGGGCGGCAAATGGTGCGGTTATTATTACCACAAAATCCGGCAGGTTAAACCAGGGAATAGGAATTGATTTTACCTCTACTCTTACCACCTCACAGGCGTTAAATTTTATGGATGAAATTACCCAAACTGAATATGGTCAGGGAACCGGAGGTCTTCGACCGCAAACTCAAGGGGAAGCGCAGAGTACGGGCCAATTCGGTTTTGGTGAAAGATTGGACGGACAACCAACAATAAATTTCGATGGGGTGATGAGGCCTTACTCGGCCTATCCCAATCAACTTTATGACTTTTTAAGAACGGGTACAAACATAACCAACACTATAGGATTGTCCGGAGGTAATGAAAAAGGTAGTTTCCGGGCGTCTTTTGCAAATACCGATGCCAAAGGCATTCAGCCATCGAATGAGTACAAGAAGAGGATTTTCAATGTGGGGATAAACTATAATGTAACTGAAAAGCTCAATATGCTTTTGAACGTCAATTACACAAATGAAGAAAACATCAATCCGCCACAAATTGGTACTCAGGGTCCCGGTGCCGTAAACTTCTTCAACCGAATGACTATTTCCACTCCAATTGAAGCCTATGAACAAAGCGCTATTGATCCGGTTACCGGATCTGAACTGCGTACAAATGGATTTTTGGGAACTATCAACAATCCATACTATTTGTTACAAAAGAACCAATTTTTCAATGACAACCGAAAGCGTTTGCTTGGAACGGCTACCCTACGATATGATTTTACGGACTGGCTGTATTTACAAGGACGGTATAATTATGACTATGCCACCAATTTCATAGAGTGGAATGAACTAAATGGCGCTGGTGCACCTACGACTTTGGAAGGGGACACAGGATTCTATAGAGGTCGTTATGACATTCAACAAACTCAGTCAACTGACATTAATGCTGATTTTTTACTTGGTGCCAACAAAGAATTCGGCAAGTTCTCAGTGGATTTAAGCGTTGGCGGAAATACCTGGAGGTCAGAATTTCAACGAAATGCCCAATACTCAAGACTTTTTGTGGTACCGGACCTTTATTCCATAAAAAATGGCACAAGCTTTGAAACTGATGAGGCTGCTTTCCAGCCCTATGATTTCAGGAGTTTCAGAATCAATTCCCTATATGGTCTGGCTGAATTCGGGTTCAATGAACTGCTCTATCTCAACTTTACAGGAAGACAAGATTGGTTTTCGGTTCTGAATCCGGAAAACAACACTGTTTTCTATCCTTCTGTATCGGGAAGTCTAATTTTCTCAGAATTGCTTAAAAAAGAGGAATGGCTGAATTTTGGTAAGTTAAGGGCCTCATGGGCAGAGGTGGGAAGTGCAAATGGTGTTGGAACTTATGAAGGAATTTTAACCTATACGATAAACCCGGCATTCAATGGTCAAACCACGGCCGGCGTTTCAGGAACCTTTGCTCCCAATCCTTTTCTTCGGCCTTTTACCGTAACGGAAAAGGAAGTAGGCCTTGAAATGCGAATGTTCGACAATAGGTTGCATCTTGACATTGCGGCATTTCATAAAGTTACGACCGATCAGATTCTTGATGTTACCCTCTCCAATGCCTCTGGCTATGACAACTCTAAACAAAACTTAGCTTCCCTAAGGAACAGTGGACTGGAAACCTTGATCGAATACACACCCATCCAGACAAACGATTTCAGTTGGATAAGTTCCTGGAATAATGCTTATCTCTCCACAGAAGTATTGGATGTAGGAAACGATAGTGGTACGCTATTGTTGCTTTTCTTTAATGGCACAGGAAACGAATTCCTTGGTGAATTGCGGTATACGGAAGGGTTACCAATGAACCAATTGTACACCAGAACTTTCAGAAGAAATGACAACGGTCAAATTTTGGTCAGTGATGACGGCCGGTTACTGGCAACCAGTGGTGAAACCCCGGGTGCGGAGAATACCAATGGTTTTATACCTGTGGGCAGCTCAATTCCGAAACACACCGGAGGCTGGAATAACAATTTTAGATACAAGAACCTGAGTTTTAGTTTTCTTATCGACTATAAATTTGGAGGCACGGTATTATCTTCCACACATCTGAATATGTTAAGGCAAGGACACTCAAAACTCTCCCTTGAGGGTCGTAGAGAAGGTGAAAATGGAATTATAGTTCCAAACAGTGTGTATGAAAGCAATGGGCAGCCCAATACCACAGCGGTGACCAACCTGCAAACTTTTTACGCCGACTACCGAAACCTTCAAATAGGGGATCCATTTACTTTTAAGTCAGACTTTGTAAAATTAAGAAGCATCTCGGTATCTTATGATTTTACTAATGTTATTGGTAATATATCCGAGTTGAGATTTGTTAAGGGGATGACTTTATCAGCTTCCTGCCGTAACGTGGCTATTCTATACAAGGATTTTCCTGGGCTTGATCCAGAAGCTATACAATCTTCTGGTGATTTTAGGGCCGGTTATGAAAACTCCGCTCTTCCAACCACCCGTAATATTAATTTTAGCCTAAATGTTAAATTCTAGAAAAATGAAAACGATAAAACATTTTATACCTACTGTTTTAGTTTGTCTGTTTATTGGCGGATGTGACGATGAATTTGTAGAAGTAAACACAAATCCTTATGCCGTTAATGAAGTGGACCCCGCACTTTTGTTTGCTGGATCTCAGAGAAGTCATCTTGGTACATGGGCAGCAGAGCATACCATTGTGCAGCATTTTGTAAATCCCTACAATCAGGGAGCTACGCTTGGTTTTAATTTTAATGAGGATATAGACGGGGTTAACAATCCCAAATGGAATGATTCCTATCCGTCTGTTGTAAGAAACCTGATGCAGGCCATGACCCTGTTAGGGGAAGATACCAATCGTGTGAACTTATTAAGCATGATTCGTATTTGGAAAGCCCAGGTGTTCATGGGTATCGTAGATACTTATGGATATGTCCCTTACTCTGAAGCTGGCAAGGCAGTAAGCGATATTATCTATTTTCCCGTATATGATGCGGATGAAGCCATATACGATGATTTGTATAATGAGATTACCGCGGCACTTGCGGCTTTGAACCCGAGCGCAGATTATGTTTCTGAAGATCTTTTTTATGGTAGCAACAGCGAATTACCTTCCGGTTCCGCATCCGTACAGGTTGAAAAATGGAGAAAACTTGGAAATTCTTTACTGTTGCGATTAGGGATGCGTTATTCCAAGGCAAATCCGTCTATGGCAGAATCGATTGTTTCAGAAGCCTTTGCCGGTGGGGTAATGACTTCCAATGACGATAATGCATATGTAAAATATGACGGAAATGTCTATGTTTGGGAAGATAATAATGGCTTAAGGAATTTCTCCTTTTTCAATTATGCTGCGGAACCTTTGGTAAACCAGTTAAAAGCCACAGATGATCCGAGAGGTCCTTATATGATTGCTACCTATGATGATCCGGGAGCTGTGGCAAATGACAATGATCCGGATACCAATCTGGCCAACCAGTTTGGCGTTCCTGTAGGGGTATCTGATGCAGAACTTTCAGACACTTCTCTGGGTTACAGAGGAACCAACGGTGCAGGCCTGGCCTACAGCCAAATTAATATTTTCTCAGTGGCATCACCTGCAGCACCGGCATTTTACGTCACGTACGCCCAGACATCCCTGCTCCTTGCTGAAGCAGCCTTCCGTGGTTGGGTAGCCGGTGATCCGCAAACCTATTACGAAGAAGGAATTAGATCAGACATGGAAATTTACGCACTCTATCCGAACACAACTCCTATGACAACTCCGGAAGTTGATGCGTACCTGGCGGAACCTGGCATTGCCTATAACCCTGCAGAGGCGCTGGATTTAATAAATTCACAGTATTGGTTGGTTAATTTCAGAAACGGAACCGAAGCATGGGCCAATTTCAGGAGAAGCGGATTTCCCGCTTTAAGCCCAAATGACTTTAATAATAACCTCATGGCCAGTGGTGATGGATTTGCTCACAGAATGTCCTATCCTGACCGTGAGGCTTCCGCAAATGCGGAGAATTATGCAGCTGCAGTGTCGGCAATGGGAGGAGATAATCTGGTGTCGAGGGTGTTTTGGGATGTTGAGTAAATCAATATAAGAAAAGAGTTTAGTTAGTTTTTTGAATTAGTTTTTTGAATTAGTTTGTTTAAGGACAGCTGTATCTTAGTGATACAGCTGTTTTTAATTATAAAGAGGCTTTATTACCGGAGGGCTGAGCAGATCAGAGTTGGTAGTGCATTTGGTAGTTGAGCAAGTGGCTTTTTCGATACTCCCTCGGTGTTAAACTGTTTTTTTTCTTAAAAGCTGCATTGAACCTACAAATGGAATTAAAGCCAGATTGGTAAGCCAGTGAGGTGATACTATCATTGGTGTTTGCCAATTTTCTTTGAGCATATAAGACTCTCTGGTCCATAATATAATTGCAAATGGTGCTGCCAAAAGCTTTTTTAAACATTGAGTTCGCATAGTCCGGATGAAGGCCCACTTCTTTGGCAACATCACTTACTTTAATGGGTTCGGTAAAATTATTGGCAATAAACATGGCCATTGATTCCGCTAATTTAATTGGCGGAGGCCCAACCTTATGCAAGCATAGTTGTGCAGAGAGAGATTTAAAAGCGAATCTTTTTGTATAGTCGTAAATTTCAAGTAAACAAGCCGAATATTGCGCTGCATCTTTTTGTTCAAGTTCACACGTCCATTTGTTAAAACGATTCTTCTCAAATTCATCGCCCTCAAGATTTATCAAGGTTTGTACATCTCCCCTGAAAAGATTGTCGAGAAATGCTTTTGGCAATTTCCATTCGTGTAATATTAAATAAGGTATTTTGATTACATAGTACGGGCAATCTTTATTAAAACCGACAATTTGATGGGGCATTAGCGACCAGAAAGCTACAGCAGAACCTTTTCGAACCTTTAACTTACAGTTATTTATCAGGTAAGTGATTGAACATTCCGGTAAATAATTGATTTCAATTTCGTTATGGCGAGAGGGCTTCTTCATCAGCTTTGGCCGCCACATTTCACAGGAAAGATGGAAATGTTTCAGGTCGACCTGGTATTCATCAAATTTCGTCAGCATACATCATCGGTTATTGGTGTACTGGACAGGAAGCTCTTATCTGACTGATTTACTGATAAGTAAGCAGTGAGATATAATTAAAAAACATTCATGAAAATTATATGTGTATTTTACACATTTATAAATAAAGGGAAGTTTTTGGAATTATGCAAATGATTTTAGTGTTAAAAATATTTTTAACACTATACAGATTAGAAGGTGTATTAATTTTACAAGAGAGTTACGGATTCTATTTCAGCCGGCCGGCCCTTTCAGCATTTACCTATACAATTCACTTCGACCCATTCCAAAATTTTACCTCTGTAGGGTCATAATTGCATTGCACTTAGAGTTACCTGGTAAAAACTCAATTAAAATGGGGTTTGAAAATCCTTTATCAATTAGTGGTTATTCAGAGATAGCCTTTTTCGGGGTAAACCCAGGGATTGATAAATTATGCACTATTCTTGAAGATCGAAACCCATCATCTGGTATTGCGGCACCAGAGCTTAAGCCTTTCATTGAGTTCCCTGGCAACGATAAACTCTTGATTTTCAAATTCTTCATACTACCGGATGAATCCCAATTTAACTAAAGAGAATAAAGTGGTTGAATTATATCTTAAAATTGAAGCCGTCATTTACCTTTCTTTCATATTTTTCTTTATCAAATTGATATAGGTAAGCTCCTTTTCTTGACTCGGTCATGTCTTTTTCGCCCAATTTCTTGAGGATATCCAATGAATTTATTTTATTTATAAAATTTCTTTTGTCTAATTTCTTATCCAAAATAGATTCATAAAGATTTTGTAATTGTCTCATCGTGAATTTTTCCGTCAACAGCTCAAACCCGATAGGTTTGGTCAATGCTCTACGCCTTAATCTTAATATTGCTCTTTCAACCATTTCGTTATGATCAAAAATTAGATTAGGTGCTTTCTTTAAATCAAACCATTTGGCACTTTCGATTTGAATTCCTTCAAAGTTGTGCGACTCAATATCTATAAGGGCGTAATACGATACTGAAATAGTACGTTCACCCGGATCCCTGTCAATTTTACTATACGTATAAAGCTGCTCCATATAAATGTCACTGAGGCCTGTTAAGGTTTTCAAGACCCGAGTCGCAGCCTGATCGAGATTCTCATTTTTTTTTAGAAAGCCTCCGATTAGCGACCATTTACCCCGCTCAGGCTCAAAATTTCTTTTTATCAATAAAATCTTGAGGTTGGCCCCATTAAAACCAAATATTATGCAATCTGCTGCCAAAAATACTTGGTCCTCTTTATGATAGTAATTAAGTTCAACATTAAGATCATTAAGAATAGCTGCCTTCTTTGGGATATCCATTTTAAATTAAATTAAGCAATGATAAACTTATGTAACTCTTTTACAAATCCAAAAAGTATTTATATCCAAAAAACATACAGAAATGTTTCGAATTGTATTAGCGTTGTAATGCTAAATAATAATTTCTAAATCGGTTTGAAAACAACAATTTACCGGAATATCTGACAAAAAGGAAATATTTGAAGCAATACCAAATCTAGAAAAAAGAATTAACGGTCATCTAAAATTGATAATAAAATATTGGCCGGTAGTGAGGATGAGCTAAAGAAAACCAGGACACGGTTCCGCAGCGTGTATAAGGACAAATGGGAGGGGTATAACTTAAGCTGCAAATGGGCCCATTTACAGAGAAAGGAAATGTGATCTCTTTCCAAAATTATAACCGCCCATAAGAAGAGGATACCGCGAAAGTTAAAAGAACAAAAAACAGTGATGCCTGGCGCAGGAACGACACACCGTTTTTAATCACCTGAATAACATGCCGTATCGGCCTGTTCTCCGGACCGGTACCAGTGAAACCGGCAAAACTATATATTCTTTTAAGTCAAGTAAATGCCCTTACCCGTTAACATGCCCTGGCATTCAGCTTATCTTTGCAGGGTAACTTAGTAGAAAAAGATACAATTTCTGGTTTGAGAAGGTAGCTTTGTGGGGAAGTTACCTTCCAAACTGGAAAATTTTTTTTAATGGCAGTTGGGCACTCTCCGTTAACCCGCACTTTACATCATCTGCCATCTTATCCATTCATTTAATTTCAACAGCTTGAGATTCCCGGCATTCTGCCAAGAGTGGGGTCATTTGAAGATCATGTCTGGTTCCAAAGTAAGTAATATAAACACAGATATATTGAATTAACAAATTTCAGGCATATTTATTAAGACAAGATTCAAATCGATAAAACACCCCTGACATCAGGGTTCAAACGTAAATAACATTATGAAAAGAACATCTATCACAAGAATTGAAACTATTAATTTCAGCACGGCGCGATCCGTACTCATTTCGGCTATCTGTTATTTGCTGGCACTGATTACACTTGCTTTTTCAAGCATCTGAAAAGATCAGCAGGCATTAGAATTATTGCCTGCGAATAGTAGTATTCTTCGAAAGGCGGAGGCATTTACCTTGTTGAGGAGCACGTCAATAATTAATGTACCTGGCATAGTTGGCCCGGGGCAATATTATCTTCCTCTCTCCATTGGTCGAAAAGCTTCCTACTCTTTAATCAACCATTGATCTTTTTCTTACCTTTATAAAGGGCGGAAATCAGTTAATTCAGCATTTGATCTATGCGGGACCGGGGAATAGAGATCGTGGTAGCCCTGCTGGAAAAAAGGGAATCTATCCTTATAACCAGAGACACCAGCAAAAACTTTGTGAAAGAACTGCTGCGAGCTGAAAGCCTGGGATATGCCCGAAAGGAAGCTAAAACAGAAGTCTACACCCTGAGTGAAAAAGGGCGGCGACTTGTAAATTCGGGTTATAATTATCTGGAAATTGAGAATCCTGACCTGAGCCTGGTTGGATTCCCGCCTTGCCCGCCTTCAGAGAATGGTTTTCTCTCCCCTGACCAAATTGCGTCTCCCGTCCTCAACCCGGAGCAGCAAAAGAATCTTTTTAAGTTAAGGCTACTTAAAACCACACTTTTCTTACTGGCAATTATACTTGTCTGCTTTATAGTAGCCAATATGGGCAATTTGCATCTCTGGTAGGTTTGTGCTTTACCATTCATCGATAATCCCTGTATTTCAGTTGTCACAGCCATTCTCCGATAAGCAGGACAAAGTGGCAGCTTACCGATAATTATATTTCGCCACCGCCATTTACCGGATGCCAGGTGGCAATCATCCGGTTTATTTTATGCACGCATAGGATTCGAGGATCTTTGTCTTATAAACTCAAATCCTATGAATAAACTATTACTTGTAAAAGAAATTTACGTACAGGCTTTCAGAAACTTTGGAAACCTTATCCTCAGGAGATATTTTGAATTTTTTACCTGGTTCTGTTTTATCATGTTCGCGGTGGTACTTTATGCTTTCATGTTTCGAATTGTAACTGGCTTCCCATTTGATTAAAGACCAATCGCAGCTTATGTGAATATCCGGCAGGGGAATAATTTTTTGATGTGGCGTGCAGGAATATGAGGCTAAATCCATTATTTCTTTCTCAATACATCTATTCCTAGTATCTTAGGCCGTAAAAAGTTACATGGTCAAGTTAATTCGTTTCCCCCTAAGCCTGTTAATGGCAGGCATCCTCTTTTCATGTTCTTCCGATAAGGATGAGGACAACATACAGATAAGCCAGGAACAACTGAATGCAATAGTTGGCACCTGGAACCTGGTAGCTTATAATGTTAGCACCCCCCAGGATGTGGATGCAGACGGTACGGCTTCTGAGAACCTGGTAGAAGAACTCGATTGCCTTTCCGGCAGCATTAGCTTTACTAATGAGTTCCGCTGGAGCAGAACAGCCGTTCAACTTAACGTTACTCCAATAACAGGTGGTGCATTTGGCATTTCCTGCGGGCAAACAAATAATGATTCCGGAGACTGGCTGTTTCTTAACAACCAGATCCTGCTGGAAGAAGGAGCCGAGGGCACCCTACACCTTAGTGGCAATACACTCACCCGCACCCTGAATGAAGATTTGCCGGGAATAAGGGAGTTGGTATATCAGAAGCAATAAGGGAGGCAATTTTTTCAGAAGGCCGGAAGGGACCATTATTAATGATGCGATATTAACGTCTTTTACTAACGAGTATCCGGGCTCTTATGATTTTCAGAAAGATGGCGCCATTTTAAAGCCCGGAACCTACAGGATCTCCGCGTTAAGGCCTGCCTGAAGCAAGCGGCTGCAACGGGGTTTCAGATCTTTGTATTCCCCGGTCTTTACCGTGCACTTGCCGTTATAATGTACAATGAGAGAACATTGTTCAGCTTGTTCCGGGCTATGTTCGCAGACATCCATCAGGGTATCTATGACATGCTCAAAAGTATTGACATCATCATTGAAAAGCACAATTTCAAATTGTTTTACAGTCTGCTCCTTCCGCAGCAGTTCCTCTAAGAGTTTTTCCTTAGTACTCATGGAATTAGGCTTTTACATTGAACCTAAAATACATATTTTGCTGAAACCCAGTGGTTCTTTTGAGTTTTTTTTTGATATTTTAAATTTACCGTGCTGCATTTTTCGGATATGACAGGAAGATCCTCTAAAAAAAATCCACTTACTAAAAGTGTGCCCCCAGGTTTCAGGCTGGCTGCGTAGCGGGGAATGTCTCCCAGCAGGATATTCCGGTTGATATTGGCCAGGATTACGTGATAGGAAGCGGCCTGTAACATAGCGGCATCCCCTTCCCGTACCCGAATATGGTCTTGGGCGTTCCGGGCTATATTCTCAAGGGCATTGGTATAACACCAGGAATCTATATCTATGGCATCTACTCCGACAGCGCCCTTCATTGCCGCAAGGATGGCAAGTACCCCTGTTCCACAACCCATATCGAGCACCGATTTTCCTTCAAGGTCCATCTCCAGCAGCCATTCGAGCATCATATGGGTGGTTTCGTGATGCCCTGTGCCAAAACTCATCTTGGGTTCAATTACAATGTCATAAAGTACCTTTTCCGATGTGTGGAAGGGTGCCCGCACCCGGCAATCCGCCCCAACCGCAATAGGGCTGAAACTATTCTCCCAGACTGCATTCCAATTTTGCAGCGGTAGTAAGGAATAAGTATAACTGATATCGAATTCGCCACCCTTCAGGACGCGAATACTATTAAGCATTTGATCATTCCATCCTGATTCAGGGATAAAGGCCTGCAGGCCTTCTTCCGTTTCCATAAAGCTCTCGAAACCCAATGCAGATAATTCCGCCAGGAGAATGTCGGTGGCAGGTTGGAGGGGAAACACCTTAAAATCGAAGACCAGATACATGCTTCCGGATATTAATTAAAGAAGTTTTGTTGCAAGTTTCCTACGCTTGCCTTTCAGAATAAGTAGGTGTCAGAGGGCATTAATGATCGCAATAAAATCATCGGCCACCAGCGATGCCCCACCGATCAGGCCACCGTCTACATCGGGCTGTGAAAAGATCTCCCCTGCATTGTCGGGTTTTACACTCCCCCCGTACAGGATGGTAACGGAATTGGCTATTGATTCATTAAATGCCCCGGATATTGTTTTGCGGATAAAAGCATGCATTTCCTGAGCCTGTTCAGGGCTGGCGGTTTCACCCGTACCAATAGCCCATACCGGCTCATAGGCCAGTACAATCTGCCCCCAGGATTCCTGAGGCAGGTTGAAAAGTGCCGCACTGAGCTGCCTTTTTACAACCTCAAAATGCTTTGCCGCCCTGCGATCCTGCAACTCCTCTCCGAAACAGAAAATAATCCGCAGCTTCTTATTAATGGCAGCAGCTACTTTTTTTGCCAGCAATTCATCGGTTTCTCCAAAATATGCCCTGCGTTCCGAATGCCCGATGATCACGGTATGCACACCGATACTTTGTAACATGCCTGGAGAAATCTCCCCTGTGTAAGCACCGCTGTCTGCAAAATGCATGTTCTGGGCAATCACTTCTATGGCCGATTGGTTGAGTATGTTGGTGGCAGAGGCTAAATTCACAAAAGCAGGGGCCACCATGACCTCGGCCGCTGTTTCAGGCAAGCGGGTTAAAAGCGCTTTCAGTAATTCCTCGGTCTGCTGTCGGTTGTTGTTCATTTTCCAGTTCCCTGCTACGATCTTGGTTCTCATTGATAGTGGATTTGTTGATATGTTGATACGTTGATATACGTGCCCTTCAATTGTTAAATCAGGGGAAACGTAATTCTTCAAGGTCATTATAATGTACTTTCTGAATGATGGCGCCTTTTTGGAGGAGGAGCACCCCCGGATTTGACCGTACTATTGTTTTCAGGGTGGTCTGATCTGTAAAATAAAAAGTGAAATTAAGCCGGTGTTCCTGCACCACACGGGCTGCATAAGCTTCATCGGAAGCCGACATGCCAATTACCCTATAGCCTTTGTCCATGGCAAGGTCTGTTACCTCCTTAATTTCCTTGAAAGCATCCTTATTGCTTAAAGCAAGGTCGAATGCGATTACCATAAGCAGTTGATCCTCCTGCAACAGGGTATCGGCATAGTCCTGCCCTTCCCTTTCGATTGTGAAATCGTGAATGGGCGGTTCATAGCCTTTCTGCAGCTCCGTGGTTTCCACGCCAATGAATTCCCCGTCAACCGAGGGGTATTCCCCCCGGGTTATATATGTTTGTTCTTCCCCGTTCACATTAAAGGTCCAGGCATACTCAAAAATGGCTTTAGGCGCATCGGCTGGAGAAGTCATCCCCTCCGGAATACTGGCACCAACCTTGTAGGGCCTGAAATCAATCACAGGAAGGTGGTTGAGTACATAGTTGGCAAAGATTCCGCTTGCAATAATCAAAAGGAAGATGAAAAGTGCGCCGGAAACAGGTTTAAACAGGGGGTTTATAAGTTGCCGCCAGCGGAACAGGACAATGATAAGGACCAACAGGATAACATCCTTGGTAAAAGATTCCCATGGCGTTAATTTTATGGCATCACCAAAACAGCCGCAATCCGTAACCTTGTTGAAATACGCGGAATAGAAGGTAAGGAAGGTGAAAAATAGTATCATCAGCAGCAGGCTCCACACTGTAAATCGGACCTGGTACCCAATCAACAGCATAATGCCCAACATCACCTCAAAGATTACGAGAAAGAGGGAAATTGCCAGGGCGTACGGGATAAGGAAAGGCAGATCGAGGACCCCGGTACTGAAATACTCCTCCAGCTTAAAAGAGAAACCAACGGGATCATTTAGTTTTATTAATCCACTGATAATAAATAACACCCCTACCAGGATTCTGGAGATGGTAACCAGGTATTTCATACTAACTTGTTTTTTGTACTAAGATGGATCAAGGCAAATACTGCGTAGTTGATGATGTCCCGGTAATTGGCTGCAATCCCTTCGCTTACCAGGGTCATTCCCCGGTTGTCTTCAATCTGTTTAACCCGCAACAATTTCTGAAGGATCAGGTCTGTAAGTGAACTTACACGCATTTCACGCCAGGCTTCCCCATAATCGTGATTTTTGTCTTCCATTAGTGATTTGGCTTCCCCCACCTTCGCATCGAATAATTGCAGCGCTTCCTTTCCTTCAAGATCGGGTTGTTCAGCAACCCCTTTTTCGAGCTGGATCAAAGCCATGATGCAGTAATTGATGATCCCGGTAAATTCTTCCTGCTCGCCTTCATCTACTTTACGCAGTTCCATTTGTTGTATACTCCGGATGCGCTGGGCTTTGATATATACCTGGTCGGTCAGAGAAGGCAGTCGGAGAATCCTCCATGCGCAGCCATAATCCTTCATTTTCTTTTTGAATAAATCCCTGCAGGATTTAATGACCGCGTCGTACTGCTCCGAAGTTTGCTGCATGAAGTTCTTGCTAATTTTGCGTAAATTTCGCCTAAAAATTCGAATTGTTCAAAAGTAGTGGTTTAAACCAAGCCAGAGCCATAAAACCCTTTAATCTTAAAGCCTTATGACCATCAACTGCCTGGGGAAGCTGATCGACCTCGGGCAGCCGAGGATAATGGGGATCCTGAATCTTACGCCGGATTCCTTTTACGACGGTGGCAGGTTTAACAGCAACGACCTTATTTTAAAGCAGGCTGCCGCCATGCTGGATGAGGGGGCGACCTTTATAGATCTGGGAGCTTATAGTTCCCGGCCCGGCGCAACACATATTCCGGAAGAGGAAGAACAGGCGCGGCTACTGCCGGTTGTAGATATGCTGATTCGTACATTTCCCGGCATCCTATTGTCTGTTGATACTTTCAGGAGTTCAGTGGCAGAGCGATGCCTGGATCGCGGAGTTGCCGCTATCAACGATATTTCTGCCGGCGGACTCGACCCTAAAATGATGGCCACCGTTGCAACTTACCGGGTACCTTATATTATGATGCACATGAAAGGCCGTCCGCAGGATATGCAGGAGAAGTCGCAATACCGGGACCCTGTAGGGGAGTTATTGTATTACTTTTCGGAAAAACTGGCACAGGCCAGGCTTCTTGGGATCAATGACTGTATCCTCGATCCAGGCTTTGGTTTCGCCAAAACCATGGAGCAAAACTATACGTTACTGTGGCAACTGGACCAGATAACGGGGTTTGGTTTTCCACTAATGGTTGGGCTCAGCCGTAAATCGATGATATACAATGTACTTAACAGCAGCGCGAAGGAGGCACTTAACGGCACTAGTGCCCTGCATATGGTTGCCCTGCTTAAGGGAGCACGGATTCTAAGGGCACATGATGTGAAGGAAGCCATGGAATGCATTTCATTGTACAGGGCATTACAAAATAAATACTAAGTTGGCTGGCTTCAGGTATGGGGCTTATTTCCTAAATTTACAAAAACGGTAAAGCTTGGATTACATAGATTTTCTGGATTTTAAGATCACCGACCTTATAGACATTACCCTGGTTGCCGTTCTCCTCTATTATATATACAAGCTGGTAAAGGGCACCGGTGCGATCAATATTTTTATTGGGATAGTCATTGTCTGGGGATTCTGGAAGCTTACCGAAATGATTGGCATGAAAATGATAAGCAGCGTTCTGGGTGGTTTCATGTCGGTGGGACTTATTGCATTGATTATAGTCTTTCAGCAGGAAATTAGGAAGTTCCTGTTGATGATAGGATCTACCAATTTCAGTAAAAACCGGAACCGTAAGTTTATCAAACCTTTTAAATTCCTAAGGCAGGAAGGTATTGTTTCCCAGGCAGATGTGGAGGCGATTCTCACCGCCTGTGACCGGATGTGCAAGAGCAAGACCGGGGCAATCCTCGTGCTGGAGCGGAACAATTCCCTGGATTTCGTATGCAGTTCTGGCGATGAGATGAACATTGAGGTGAATCAGCCGATTATTGAGAGTATCTTTTACAAGAACAGCCCGCTGCATGATGGCGCCGCCATCATCCGCGGAAATTATATTATCGCAACCCGGGTAATCCTTCCAATTTCAAAGGAGCGGTCCATCCCGCTTCGTTTCGGATTACGCCATCGCGCGGCGGTGGGGATCACTGAGAAAACAGATGCCCTGGCCCTGGTGGTAAGTGAGGAATCGGGCCTGTTATCATACATTAAGAATGGTGAATTTGTGCTTTACAAAGACTTTACGGAACTTGGTTCCACTATCAGACGGGACTTACAATAAAATTTAGCCCAATGGCTATTATCCACGGGCGAACATACAATCAGTGTTCGGATTTAAAGACGGAACATCCATAAGCCGTTAATTGTGGTATCATCAGAACCTTAATTTTTAAGCGTTTAAATTTCAGGGCAACGCTACTACCGGTTAACTTTTTGGGATATTCTTTTAGCTACTGGCTTTTTGCTGCAATGTGGCTGAAGGCAGACTTATTAAACGCACTTACATTTTGAATGTTTTCAGGCCACTTCTTCTTCCTGGAGGAACTGGGCCTCATACAGATTGCTGTAGTATCCGCCTTTTTTAAGAAGTTGTTTATGTGTACCTGCTTCCACGATCCGGCCCGCATCCATTACCAGAATATTGTCGGCTTTTTTGATAGTGGCAAGGCGGTGGGCAATAATTATGGAAGTTCGGCCTTCGGTGATTTTTTCTGTGGCTTGCTGGATAAGCTGTTCGGTATAGGTGTCTACAGAAGAAGTTGCTTCATCGAGCACGAGGATGCTGGGGTTGCTAACATATGCCCTTAAAAAGGCAATGAGTTGCCGCTGCCCGCTTGAGAGCATAGTGCCCCTTTCCTTCACGTTATACTCGTAGCCCCCTGGCAGGCTGCTGATGAATTCATGAACTCCTATCTGCCGTGCTGCGTTTTCAATAGCTTCGGTACTAACCGTCTTGTTTTTTAGGGAGATATTGTTTGCTATGGTATCTGCGAAGAGGAAAACATCCTGGAGGACAACGGCGATATGTCTCCTGAGGGATGAGAGTTTGTATTCCCTGATATCGGTACCATCTATTTTAATGGATCCGGAATTTATCTCATAGAAGCGATTCAGCAGGTTTATGATGGTTGATTTTCCGGCCCCCGTGGCACCTACAATGGCAATGGTCTGGCCCTGTTTTACCTCGAAGGATACCCCTTTCAGCACTTCTTCATCTGCCAGATAGCCGAAACGTACATCTGAAAAGATTATATCCCCTTTTACCTCAGCTTTCTCGAGGGTGCCCAGGTCTTGTATATGGCTGTCGGTATCCAGGATATTAAAGACCCTGTTGGCAGCCACCATACCCATTTGCAGGGTGTTGAATTTATCGGCAATTTGTCGGAGTGGACGGAACAATTCACTGGAGAGCATGATAAACGCGAAAACTATCCCATAATCTTCGCGTTCCAGCTGAGATATATTGAGAAGGCCGCCATACCACACGATAAGGCCTACAGTTATGGAATATACTATATCGGCTATGGGGAAAAAGAAGGAGTTGTACCAGACTGTCTTTAGCCAGGCATTCTGGTGTCTTTCATTGATTTCCCTGAATTTGCGACTTTCAATACGCTCGCGGGTAAAAAGCTGCACGATCTTCATCCCTGTAAGCCTTTCCTGAACAAATGAATTAAGAAATGCTACCTGTGCCCTTACGTCTATAAAGGCGATTTTCATAGCCTTCTGAAACAGGCGGGTGGCATAGAGGATTACGGGCAGGAGTGCAAAAACGATAAGCGCCAGCTTCCAGTTAAGCAGTAACATGACCACTGCAACCACCAGCATTTTCAGCAGATCAGCTACTATGACAAAAAAGCCTTCGCTGAAGATTTCCCCTATCCGCTGCATGTCGGCCACGGCACGCGTTACCAGCACCCCGATAGAGGAATTGTCAAAATATGTCTTTTTAAAGCTCAGCATGTGCTGAAAAAGGCGGACACGGATATCCCTGATTACCGATTCGCCCAACCAGTTCGTGTAGTAATTAAAAAGGAGCTGGCTCATAACCTGCAAAACCAGTACCACGGCCATGGCCATGGTAAGGAACAACAGCCTTTCGGCATCACTGGGCTTAATGGCTTCATCTATAATCCACCCAACAATAATGGGAAGGAGGACGGCAAATCCGGAAATAAAGATGGCAGCCAGGGCTACACCAAAAAAAGTAAGGCGGTAAGGCCTGGTGTGGGCCATTAACCGCTTAAAAAGCCTGTAATCAAATGCTTTACCGCTGTCTTTATTCATGAATAGCCGTACTTAAGAATGGCCCCGGACTTGTGCAAGGCTGGTCTGGAACCCTCTCATAACCAGTATAAAGATCTGGCAATGAAGAGCTTCAGGCCCCCGGGATAAAAAGTTCCCCGGGATAGCTAATCCGTGTCAAATATAATCCTTTTGCAGGAACGGATACCCCGGCCTGGCTTCGATCCCTACTTTTTATAATTCCCTTAACATCCTCCCTGCTGATCTTGCCCTGGCCCACTTCCAGCAGGGTTCCTACTATGGCTCGTACCATGTTTCTCAGGAACCTGTTGGCTGTTATGGTAAAAACCAGGAACTGTCCTTCCTGCCTCCAATTGGAAACACGAATGTCGCAATCATAGGTTTTTACGTCCGTGTTAGATCTGGAAAAGCAGCGGAAGTCTGTAAATTGCAGCAGCATGCCGGCCACCTCATTCATGGCATCCAGGTCAAGGGGGATGTTCAGAAAGTGGGCCAGCCCCGTATGAAAAGGATCTTTTTCGCGGACGATCAGGTATTCGTAAGTACGCTCCAGTGCATCGAACCTTGCATGGGCGCCGACGATTACCGGTTGCATGGCGCGGATGGCTATATCATCGGGAAGCATTGCGTTGAGGCGATATAGCAGGAGGGGAATGTCGCTGATTTCCTCCAGGTCAGTATGGGCAACCATTTCCCTTGCATGAACGCCGGTATCGGTTCGCCCTGCGCCCACAAGGGAAACAGGTTGTCTTATCAGGGTTGCAAAGGCTTCCTCCATTATTTGCTGCACGGCAATGGCGTTGGGTTGCCGTTGCCAGCCATGATAGGCTTTGCCTAAATAGGAAAAGCTGATAAAATATCTCAAGGTATAATACTATTTTAGCAATGGCAAAGATACCCGTTTCTCCGGGACAGCCGACACCTGAAAATTTCAGGAGGCCCATAAGCCAAAAAGGAGTGGGCAGGATAATCAATTTTACACCAGTAATGACCCGGATCTTATTATTATCCGATACCCATGGCCACATGGACGAAAGGATACTGAAATATGCGCGAAAGGCGGATGAAATCTGGCATGCCGGAGATATTGGGAGCCTGGATATTACCGATGCCCTGGCCGCGATAAAACCATTGCGCGCTGTATATGGCAATATAGACAACCATCATATTCAGCAGGAATTCCCCCTGGACCAGCGTTTTTACTGTGAGGGGGTGGAAGTATGGATGACCCATATAGGCGGGTACCCGGGAAAATACGATATCAGGGTCAGGGAAATAATAAGGGAGAATCCTCCGAAACTTTTTATATGCGGGCATTCGCACATCCTGAAGGTAATGTGGGATAAAAAGCTGGGGGTGCTTCATATGAACCCTGGCGCCTGCGGCCGGCTTGGGATTCACCAGGTACGTACCCTGCTTCAATTTGTCATAGATGGGGAAGAAATCAAAAACCTGGAAGTGGTTGAGTTGGGAAAGCGGTAACGGGAGAACAGGCAGGTTTGAAAAAAGCAGCTATAGTGCAGGGCTGTTCAAGGATATATCTGACTACCGGCAGCCGTTGCTGAAATAATCGGGGCACTTTCATGGATACTGGGGCTACCTGCCACCTCTACATGCTTTCTTTGGCAAATGTAAATTCGGGCTTAAATAATGAGATGGAGGAATGGGGTATTAAGTCCCTCATTAAATATACAATGCCCAACTGCACGGAATCTGCTGGCTGATCATAGATATGTTATTTAAACCAGGATGCCCATTAACTAAAAGAGGGTGCTTCGCCCCTCCCCGGGTTTAATTTATATTCGCGGACTGCAGGAAACCGGCATACTCAAAGTATTTACAGTGATTTTTTTGGAGTGAAATAGATTATAACCAGGCCCATAAACAAATGGGGGGCTTACCCCCTCCCCGGGTTTAATTTATATTCCCGGACTGCAGGAAACCAGCAGTGTTAACAAATTAAATCGAACAGGAAAATCATGCCTGCCGCCCAAAAATGAATTTGTGGCCGGGTCTGGCTTTCTCTCAATACATCAGGAGTGCATCCCCCCTCCCCCTGGTAATTTTATAAATAATGGCTAAGTGGAAACAGCAGAATTAATAATATGATAAATAATAATGTCATCCCGATTGAAGATTTCTTTGGTACTGGCACGACTCCTGCCATAATTAATTTCGGTGGATTCCCACCCCTCCCCAGGTTAAAGTTACATTCCCCTGCTGCAGGAAACCAGCATTTAAAAAAATACAATTATGCTGAACTGTCATTTTGCTCACACGGATTATTTGCTTTGGCAAGAAATAAAAGGGGATGTTTACAAACAGCCGGTTACGGAATGCGGTTTTGTGAAGGCGGCAGGTAGGTTATATAAATGCAAAACCCCCGCATCGGTCTAAACTCGTTGCGGGGGGCGCACTAATACTACTAAGATGTTAGGTTTAACGTAATCGATCAACAGATTTTACAAGATCTTCATCCTTCTTTATGGCCCTGTTGGCAAGGACCAAAAAAACGATAGAAAATACAGGAATCAGCATCCCAATACCCTTCTCGGAAACCGAAGTTTCTCCGGATAAATTTAGCGACCGGTAAACGAAAAATCCTAGTAAAAAAAGGTTTAACAGTATATTAAGTCGGTTTAAAACAAACTGGTTTTTACGATATTTAAACAGGCCAATAGCAATAACAGCAAGGGCTGCAGATCCATAGAATATAGCCGAGACCATAAGCTCGTTCCATGAGTATATCTCATTACCCTGCGAATCGGACCAAAGGTTAAGCCAGAAGGGAAAAATCCCCGCCAGAATGGCTACGGCTAACATATATACAGTCTGAATTCTTTGCAGCATTGTGTAAATCGCGATTTGAAGTGCAAAAATACAGGTCTTTTTAAAAAATATCGCTGAAATATTGAAAATAATTTGTAATATTGTTGCGTAATTAGTTATAGCACTTACCGATTGGGACCTCATTCCCGCGTAATTACCAAATAACACAATACTCCAGAATTCAATCTTTTTGAACAGTAATCATTTATTAGACACTCAATGTTTGAGATTTCAGATTTAAAAGCAAAGAAGCTTCCCGAGCTTCAGGGCATAGCTAAAGATTTAAACGTCCCCAAGTATAAAACCATGAAGAAACTGGATCTGGTCTATCAGATCCTTGATGTACAGGCCAGCAACCCTAAAGTGGTGAACGAAGCTGCTTCTGATACGGAAGAAAAATCAAGGAAAAAACCCAAAAGGTCCAGAGTACCAGGTGACACAGTACGTGACGGGCAAAATAGCCACCGAAGGGAAGAACAACACAGTAGCCGCCGGGAAGATGCACCTGAGCAAAAACAGGAACAGCCCAGGGAACAGGAGCCCAGGGAAGAAACCCAGCAGGGTAATCGGGAAGAAACCCAGCAGGGTAATACTGCCAACCTTCCCAAGAAAGAACACCCCAGGAACAAGGGCCCTCAAAAGGTTCAGGGCAAAAGAAGTCCGCAACACAACAGCAACGGCCAGGACAAAAAGAGCAGTAATTACGACAAGGACCTGAAGAACAAATACAAGCAGCCTGAATACGAATTCGACAGTATAATTGAAAGCGAAGGTGTACTGGACATTATGCAGGACGGCTATGGGTTCCTTCGTTCCTCTGACTACAATTACCTTTCTTCACCCGACGACATTTACGTTTCCCAGTCTCAGATACGTTTGTTTGGCCTGAAAACCGGTGATACGGTACTTGGCAATGTACGCCCTCCGAAAGAGGGTGAGAAATATTTTCCGCTTATTAAAGTAAACAAAATTAACGGGCTCGACCCCCAGGTAGTGCGAGACCGGGTAGCTTTTGAACACCTGACTCCCTTATTCCCCAAGGAAAAATTTAAGCTGGCAGAGCGCCAGAGCAATATCAGCACACGTATTATGGACCTGTTTTCTCCCATTGGTAAAGGGCAGAGAGGGATGATTGTTTCTCAGCCCAAGACCGGGAAAACCATGTTGTTGAAAGACATTGCAAATGCCATCGCAGCCAACCATCCCGAAGTTTACCAGATCATATTACTGATCGATGAACGCCCGGAGGAGGTTACCGATATGCAGCGGAATGTTCGCGGAGAAGTCGTGGCTTCCACCTTCGATAAAGAGGCAACCGAGCATGTACGGGTTGCGAATATCGTCTTGGAGAAAGCGAAACGGCTTGTGGAATGCGGACATGATGTAGTGATACTATTGGACTCCATAACTAGGCTGGCCAGGGCCTATAATACCGTACAGCCCGCTTCCGGCAAGGTTCTCAGCGGAGGTGTAGACGCCAATGCCCTTCATAAACCCAAGCGTTTCTTCGGAGCCGCGAGGAATATAGAAAATGGGGGGTCCCTTTCGATCATTGCCACTGCTCTTACTGAAACTGGTTCCAAAATGGACGAAGTGATCTTTGAAGAATTCAAGGGTACAGGCAACATGGAATTACAACTTGACAGGCGGATCAGTAACCGTAGGATCTTCCCGGCCATCGACCTTATTTCCTCATCCACAAGGAGAGACGATCTGTTGCTTGACGACAATGTGATCCAGAGAATGTGGATCATGCGCAAGTACCTGGCCGATATGAACCCTGTTGAAGCTATGGAGTTCATGGAAAAGCGGATCAAGCAGACGAGGAATAACGAAGAGTTCCTGATGACCATGAATGAATAAGGAGATAACCAAAATTTCTAAATATAAAAGAGGTTTCTCAAAATCTATAAAAAAATCCCAATCCCGGCAGGTATTGGGATTTTGCATTTTTGGGTTGTGGTATATCGATTATCGATAATCAAAAGTGGATTTCCTGCCAATATGTACTACATTTATGGAGCGAAAAGTTCCCAACCTTATTCATTTAATTCACTAAACCTGAAATTATGAAACTTGTAAAAGAGTTGCGTTTACAACAGCTTTGCCTATTCTTATTAGTAATGATTGCCACTCTTGGCTGCCGGGAAGCGGCCAGGAACGAAGAAGGAAAATCACCTGCCGAACGAGGCGTTGAGGAGCAGGTATCAGCCCCTCAACAGATCATCTCCCTGGAAGAAGCCAAAGAACTTTATGACACTTACACCAGGCGGCGCGCAGAGCTCATCCTAAGGACCGAAGGTCCGGATGAGGAAGGGAACCCTTTTGCGCCTGCACGTTTTACCGCCTTCGACTATAATACCATGAAGCAATACATGGCATTTATAGAACAGGAAGCAGCTAGTGCCAACGTGGATATCTCCACCCTGCGTTTTTATTTCGGCAATTACGGCGAAGAGGAAACGGGCCAGGATAACTCACGTAGGAATACCGTTTTTGTTGTGCCAACTACCAGAAGTAACGGACAGGATTACGGCTTTTATATCGCCACCGGTCCAGACGGGAAACCTTTGGCCGAACCAATCAGGAACAAGGTAGGCACCGCTGAAGAAGGTGGGATGGGGACCATGGGAGATTCCAAGGAACGTTCTTACGCGGGCTTTGCCAAAGCCGCTCTCTTACAGTCCAGCCAGAGCCTGGTGCTGAACAAGGGAAATTCCGGCCCACCGCCGCAGGGGGATTTCTAGATTCTAAATGATCGCGCCTTGCAATGAACGATTTTATCCGAATTTTGCTGCAAAACGCATTTATGGTTTCATATCTGCTTGTAGTATTGTTATCAATTATCAGATATCCGAAGTATTTTGACACTCCCCTGAAATTTTTGCCCGTATTGTTTTTTTATACGCTGCTGACCGAGGTTTTAGGGGGGGTTATCCTGGTGAACGAAAACTGGAGTTTTTTCAGTAACGAATTATTCAACTATTACAACCTGGTAATCTATAATATTTATTATATTATTTTCTTTCTGTATTTCTATTATATTTATTGGAGTTATCTGAGAAACAGCGTATTCCGACAGCTGGTTACCTATGGTGCCTTCCTTTTTATGGCTGTCAGTGTTATTAACCCCTTTTTTCAGAGTTTTATTTATGAATCACAGACATTTGCCTATGTTACCGGAACCCTGGTACTGCTAATGGCTATCGGGTTGTATTCCGTTGAACAATACAAAAATGACCCGGCAATTCCCTCAGCCTATAACCTGATATTCTGGTTATCTCTAGGCTTGGTTGTATTCTATGCCTGCTATCTGCCCATAGAAATTTACCGCTACTGGAATTTTAAATTCGGGGGCCATGAACCAGTATATGTTCGCAGTATCGTACATGGTCTGATCCTGGCGATGAATCTCCTGTTTTGCATCGGGTTTCTTAAAATGAACAATAAACCCATTAGCATCAATCGTTAAATGCGATGAATAAATTTATCCGCAGCCCTCAACCAGAGTGGACAAATGTACTTGCGGATTTTTAACCTTATTACCTGATGTTATTACAAGCTACTTCGGCTGATACTCCCAGAAAATTGTGCATAAAAAAACCCCGGCTATCCCGCCAGGGCAATTTTTATCAAATGGTTGGGTGCTTAAAGTGAAGCCACCTGTTTCATTAGTTTGCCTTTCAGATTGGCTGCCTTATTGTTGTGGATAATTTTGCGCTTGGCCAGTTTATCAATCATGCTGACAACACCCGGAAGCAATTCTTCCGCCTTCTTCTTATCGGTTTCGGAACGCAATTTCTTGATCGCATTCCTGGTAGTTTTGTGCTGGTAGCGATTACGCAGGCGCACTGCTTCGTTCCTTCTTATTCTTTTTAATGCCGACTTATGATTTGCCATCTTCCTTGCTTATAATTTTTACATTTGGAGACCTGTACTCCATTCTGGTAGCCCGTAGGGGAATCGAACCCCTGTTACCAGGATGAAAACCTGGCGTCCTAACCCCTAGACGAACGGGCCATTCTATCAGTCCGTTTGAACCGGGCAATAAGACTGTTACCAGTCCCTGTAGCCCGTAGGGGAATCGAACCCCTGTTACCAGGATGAAAACCTGGCGTCCTAACCCCTAGACGAACGGGCCATATTTC
>CAYSVQ010000012.1:0-14486 GCA_964434565.1 uncultured Flavobacteriaceae bacterium
CATATCTTGAGAGGGGCATATTTCCATAAAAGTCAATTAAATGAAATACGATAATCTGATTATTGAGAAAAAGGAATACGTTTTTTTGAAACGGCTTTTAAACCTGTCTGGCTATTACAGTGATCCTACCCTTAGGGCGTCACTTAAAAAACTTTCGGAGGAGTTTTATAATGCCAAAATAGTGGATGAAGAGGCTATGCCCGCTGATGTGGTCCGTTTAAATTCCAGGGTGGAGGTAAGCTCCGGAAATGGGTGGAAACGGAAATTTCAATTGGTAAGCCCTTCCAACAGCGATATAAAATCCGATAAAATATCCATTCTCACACCAATGGGCGCTGCAGTTATGGGCTATGCCCGGGGGGATTCAGTTTCCTGGATTTTTCCCGGAGGGCCGAAAACGGTGTCGATCGGGGAGGTAGAACAGCTAAAGAAAGCTATTAATCTGTCGATAGACCTATGAATGCAAAGCCCTTTTATAACCATGAATCAGACAGCCGGATCATGCGTAAAAAAGATAAAATGGAACTCTCCATTTGGATGGAACACCTGGAATTTATAGGGGAGGAACTTACGTATTTGCATGAAGTGGAAAACCGGATTATACATGATCACCCGCTCTTTTTGCAACTACAGCAAGTCAGACGGGAGAACACTTTAAAATCGGCGCAATTATACCGCTACGAGTTAAGTATGCGAAATTCCTTTGAATGCGACGATTTGCAATGTGATGCTTATTACCTGCATAATCATGAACGTCACAGGGTAATATACATTGAATTCGTAAGGAATTTCAGAGCACTGAAAAAAAAATTATTTGCCAGGCTACTAAAAAAGGCTGGCTATTAAATTAAAAACCGGGTTATGACTAAAAACATCCTTTTACTAAGCGATTTTTCAAAGAACTCATGGAAGGCGATCGAGTATGCCGCCATAATGCTTGAAAAATTTCCATGCAGCTTTTTCGTGTTGAACACCTATAACATAGAACACTTCGGACTGAATGGTAACTTTACCCTAGACCCCGACCGGGGCTTCAATTGTATGGCTGAAAGGGGTTCACTGCAGGGGCTCGGACATATTTTAACCAAAGTTACCTTTGAACTGAACAATCCCAATCATCAGTTCAATGTCATCTCCCGTCCCGGGCCCTTATTGGAAACGGTAAATACTGTGGTTGGGGAACTGGATATACAGCTGATTGTGATGGGAGCAAAAGGCATCGGTGGTAGTGGTGCGGGTAAGTACGGCAGAAATGCCCGCAAGCTGATGCACCGTATCACGACTTGTGCGTTAATGGTGGTTCCTGAGGAAAGTAGCCCTATAACCGGCCGCGATATTCTGACTTATGCAGACCAGCATGCCCGTGGCAATTCAGAACAGCTGAAAATACTTACCGAAATTGCATCGGTACATAATGCCAACATTCATATATGCAACCCCAAACTAAATGGACGATTCAAAGAATCTGTAAAAAGGCATAATGCAAAGCTTCGCAGGCGGTTTTCAGAAATAGACCATTGTTTTCTTCAGCCTGGTGATCCCGGTTTGATGAACAATGGGGATGAAAAACGCAACGGTTGGGCAATGGTCAGTTTTGTGCTGCGGATGCCCCGATTATGGTCGAATTTCGGTTTTACACCATCCTTCGGTAAAAATTTGATACAGGCGGAGTATTGCCCCTTGCTCGTCTTACGGGAATAGGCCTATAGTTCTTTAAAGAACTTACAGGTTTCGGGAAATAATAACTTCTAATAACGAGTTCGGGATGATCAGCGAAAATAATCTGACGGATTAACAAAAAACCAGCGTGGTGGCGCTGGTTTTTAACTATCCGTACTCGAGGCGGGACTTGAACCCGCACGGCCGCACTGGCCATTGGATTTTAAGTCCAACGTGTCTACCAGTTCCACCACTCGAGCCTGTCGTCGCTCCTATCGGACCGAAGCAAAAAAACGCTGTGAGCCAGCGTTTTTGAGCGAAAAACGGGATTCGAATGCCGCCGCTTTGGCTTCCTTCGTCAGGCAGGGCGGCACCCAGACAACCGCGAAGCGGTTCGTCTGTGGCCCGCGACCGTCTCCAGCTGCTAAATCCAATATATCAAATTCACTTTGAGCGAAAAACGGGATTCGAACCCGCGACCTCCACCTTGGCAAGGTGGCGCTCTACCAACTGAGCTATTTTCGCATGATTGTATGAACGTCGCACCCTTTAATGGAATGCGGATGCAAATTTAATATAATTCTCCAAAAAGTAAAGAACTTTCGGTGAAAACAATGATGATGAAGGTCTGCCGGGGTTTTCAAAACCAGCACCCGATTTATGAACTGGCCTGGTTCTTTTTTGTCAGCATCCTTTTAATCTCATTGAGTTTCATCAGCGCCTCCACAGGGGTAAGGGTGTCGATGTCGAGGTGAAGGATCTCTTCCTTGATCTCTTCCAGCAGCGGGTCGTCCAGGTTAAAGAAACTAAGTTGCATCTCATTCCGGACGGTTTGTAATTTCCCGGCAAGTTCTTCACTCGAATGAGATATCTCCAGTTTTTTAAGGATCTTTTGGGCTTTCAGGATTACCGGCTGCGGCATCCCTGCCATTTTAGCCACATGGATCCCAAAACTATGGGCGCTGCCTCCTTTCTTCAGCGTCCGGAGAAAAAGCACGTTATCTTTTAACTCCTTAACTGATACATTGTAGTTCTTTATCCGCTCAAAGGTTACCGCCATTTCGTTGAGTTCATGGTAATGGGTCGCAAAAAGGGTTTTGGCGCGCGACGGATGTTCATGCAGGTATTCTGTGATGGCCCAGGCAATGGATATCCCGTCGTATGTGCTGGTACCCCGGCCTATCTCATCGAGTAATACCAGACTGCGTTCAGAGAGGTTGTTGAGGATGGAGGCGGTCTCATTCATTTCCACCATAAAGGTAGATTCGCCCAGGGAGATATTATCGCTGGCACCCACGCGGGTAAAGATCTTGTCTACAATGCCAATACTTGCTGCTTCCGCGGGGACAAAACTACCCATTTGCGCCAGTAGAACTATAAGGGCTGTTTGTCTGAGGATGGCAGATTTCCCGCTCATATTGGGGCCTGTAATCATAATGATCTGTTGTTCCTCACGGTTAAGGATAAGGTCGTTGGGGATATAAGGTTTTCCCGGAGGGAGCTGCCTTTCAATAACCGGGTGCCGCCCCTTGATGATGTTGATTTCGGTGCCTTCATGAAGTTCGGGTGCCACATACCCGTAGGTCAGGGCAAGTTGGGTAAAACCGCAGAGGCAGTCAAGCTGTGCTATCTGATGGGCATTGTTCTGTACAGGTGCAATATATTCCTGCATCCAAACGATGAGCTGGGAGAATAATTGTTGTTCCAGGTCTGCGATGCGTTCTTCGGCTCCCAGGATTTTCTCCTCATAGGCCTTCAGTTCTTCGGTTATATAACGTTCGGCGCTTACAAGGGTTTGTTTTCTGGTCCAATCAGCCGGGACCTTGTCTTTATGGGTGTTACGCACTTCAATATAATATCCGAATACATTATTCGATGCAATTTTCAGGGAAGGGATAGCTGTACGCTTACTCTCACGCTGAAGCATTTCGTCGAGCAGGTCTTTCCCGCTAAAAGCCATTTTCCTTAGTTCGTCGAGTTCGGGCGAGTAACCCTGGGCGATAATATTACCTTTTTGCAGCTGGGCAGGCGCCTGCTCATCAATCATGTCCCGGATCTTAATACGCAGGAGTTCACAATTGTGAAGCTGATCGCCAATCAGTTCCAGGGCTTCATTTCCACTTTCAAGGACCAGTTGTTTAATGGGCACTATGGCATCCAGGGAATTTTTTAAATGGATAACTTCCCTGGGGCTTATCTTTCCTGTGGCTACTTTGGATATAAGCCGTTCCAGGTCGCTCATCTTTCTTATATACTCCTGAAGACGCCTGAAGCTCGTGTCGTGTAACTTCAAATATGTGATTGCATGGTGGCGGCGCTGTATTTTTACAAGGTTTTTCTGCGGCATGGCCAGCCAGCGTTTTAACATACGGCCGCCCATCGGGGAAATGGTTTTGTCTATTACCTCAAGCAGACTTGCCCCCTGGCTGCTGTTTGCCTGGAAAATTTCAAGGTTTCTCACGGTAAACCTGTCCATCCATATATATTCCTCTTCGGCAATGCGCTGAAGGCTGTTAAGATGCTGCAACCGGCGGTGCTGGGTTTCGGCCAAATAATGCAGCGCGGCCCCTGAAGCGATGATCCCTTGTTGCAGGTGGGCTACGCCAAATCCTTTAAGGGTGCTGGTTTTGAAGTGGGAGGTTAGCGTTTCAAGGGCGTAATCCTCCTGGAAGATCCAGTTTTCGAGATAAAATGTATGGAAGGAAGGGCCAAAGGTAGCATCAAATTCTTTTCTGCTGGCTTTGGAAACCAGAACTTCATTCGGCCCGAAATTCTGTAAAAGCTTGTCTATCTGTTCCTCGGAACCTTCGGAAGTAAGGAACTCACCGGTGGAAATATCCAGAAAAGCCACCCCAATACTGTTCCTGCCAAAATGGATAGCACAGAGAAAATTATTGGTCTTGGCACTAAGGATGTCATCGTTAAGTGCCACTCCGGGGGTAACCAGTTCGGTAACCCCTCGTTTTACGATTGTTTTAGTTTGTTTGGGGTCTTCCAGCTGGTCGCATATTGCAACCCGCTGCCCTGCCTTCACGAGTTTCGGCAGATAGGTGTTAAGGGCATGGTACGGAAAACCGGCCAGTTCCGTTCGGTCTCCCCCGTTGTTGCGTTGGGTGAGCACAATGTCGAGAATTTTGGAAGCCCGAACCGCGTCTTCCCCGAAGGTTTCATAAAAATCGCCCACCCGGAACAACAACAAGGCATCCGGATACCGGGTTTTGATGCTGTTATACTGCTGCATCAGGGGGGTGACTTTCTTTATGTCTTTTGATTTAGCCAAAATGGGGACGATTCCTTATCTTTTCTCTTCCAACGAAAATACAAGTTTCCCCCTGCACCTTCATCCGTTGTTAATATTTTTGTATAAGTTACTGAAGCAGCATTTTGAGGAACTCAAGATGCGTTGCTGAAGTAATCCCGACCTTTAGCGTCGGGATCTCATCTAATCATTTCATTTTCCGGTCCTGGCCGGCTGAAGCAAATTAAGTATTATGCGCAAACTTAAAAATGCCGAATTGGAAAGGCTGAATCAGGAAGAATTCAGACAGGCGGAGAAAACTCCGCTAATTCTGGTCCTCGATAACATCCGAAGCCTTAACAATATAGGCTCTGTCTTCAGGTCGGCAGATGCATTCCTTGTAGAAAAGATCTACCTCTGCGGGATTTCAGCTTCCCCTCCGAATAAGGATATCCATAAAACCGCACTGGGTGCCACTGAAACCGTAGCCTGGGAATATCGAAAGGATACACTCACCCTGATCAGGGAATTAAAACAAACCTATTATTGCATTTCTGTGGAACAAACCGAGACTGCCGTACCCCTTAACAGGTTTTACCCCGAACCGGGCCGGAAACTTGCCCTTGTTTTCGGCAATGAAGTAAAAGGCGTGGCTCAGGATGTGGTGAGCGAATGCCATACAGCCCTTGAAATCCCGCAGTTCGGTACCAAACATTCACTTAACATTGCCGTAAGCGCAGGGATAGTGGTTTGGGATCTCTGGTCTAAAATAAACGACAGGCGTCAGGCAAAAGAAAAACCCTGACATGTAGTGTCAGGGTCTCGGATATAAAGTTTGAGTTAGTTAGTTTCCTCTGATTAGGCCTGCAAGAAAGCAAAAGCTTTTCGAATTCACAAGCATTTTGTGAAAAAAACGTTAAATCCGTTAACCTGCCACCGGCTCACCTATGTGCGTTATCCTCCTGTACAAGGTGTTCCTGAATCATGCTTAAAACGGCTTCAAAATCTGCTTCGCTTTCAACAAAATCATAGGGGCTGATATCAAGAATTAGACTCTGTTCGCTCGGGGAACCTTTAATGAAATCCAGGTACCCACGATTTATTTTCTCAAGGTAATCGGGCTGAATATTGCGCTCGTAATCACGCCCTCTTTTCCTGATATTCTCTAACAGGCGCTCCGTATGCTGATGGAGATATATGTAAATCCCCGGTTTTTTCACCTCCCTGTACATGAAATCGAACACTTTCCTGTAAAGTCCGAATTCCTCCTCAGCCAGTGTAATCCTTGCAAAGATGAGGGATTTGAAGATATCATAATCACTTATCATAAAGCTTTTGAAAAGATCGAATTGTGAAGTGTCGTCCGTAAACTGCTGGTACCTGTCGGCAAGGAACGACATCTCGAGCGGGAAGGCATATCTGGTAGGATCGGCATAGAATTTTGGCAGGAAAGGGTTGTCGGCAAAGCGCTCCAGCACAAGTTTGCCGTTATATCGGGCAGCAATTTTTTTTGCCAGACTGGTTTTTCCGGCTCCGATATTTCCCTCAATTGCTATAAAATTAAGGTCAGAAAAAAGTGCTTCCCTGCTTGGGTATAACTTCATCGGGATTTTCACTGGATGCGATTCATCCCGGCATTCCTGCAAGAGGTTCCTGGTATCTTTCCCAAACCCGGGATGGTACAACTGAGGGGCGATGTCGGCCAGTGGTTTCAGTACGAATTTTCTCTTATGCAGTTCGGGGTGGGGGACGCGCAGAGCCGGACTGTTGATTATTTTATCACCGTAATACAGCAGGTCGATATCTATGGTTCTCGACTGGTATCCTTTCTCTTCAGATCGCTCCCTTCCCAATGCGGTTTCGGTTTTGATGATAGCGCGGAGGATGTTATCGGGCTCCAGCGTTGTTTCAATGGCCAGGCAGGCATTGAGGAAAGTATCACCCTGAAAACCCCAGGAAGGACTTTTATACACAGGCGACAAGGCAACAGGACTTCCAATCAACCGGCCCAGATGTAACACTGCGTTCTGGAGGTTGTTGAGCTTATTGCCAAGGTTACTACCTACGGAGAGGTATATGATTTGGTTTTCTTTCATGGAAAAAGGCAAAGTAAGTAAAACTAATCGAGATCATGCCAACCCGCCCGTTCACGATTATTATAAGGTAGTTTTTTGGTAAAATAAACTCGCGATTAGGCAGAAATCCCGGAGTGAATTTAGAACCTTATTAATAAACTTGAACCTTGTATTGGTTATCTTTGGCAGGAATTAAATCGGTGATATGAATTTTTTACGCAATCTACTGGCTTCCATCCTGGGGACCCTGTTCGCATTTGGAATCCTTTTTTTTATGTTAATGATTTTTGCCGCAATGGCAAACCTGGAAGAGTCCGATACAGTTAAACCAAATTCGGTGCTGGAAATCCAGTTGCCCCAACCTGTCAACGATTATACTGGCAATGACCCCACGGATCCGTTTGCCGGCCTTTTTGAGCAGAAGATGGGTCTCGATGAGATCATTCATGCTATACAGGTTGCCAAAGATGACAGCGAAATTGAGGGGATCAGCGTCAACAGCAATTTTATTCAGGCGGGGATTTCCCAAACCAGGGCAATCAGGAATGCCCTTCAGGATTTCAGGGAAAGCGGGAAATTCGTGTATGCCTACGGAGATTTTTATATGCAGAAAGACTATTATCTGGCAAGCGTCGCAGACAGCGTGTTTGTTAATCCGGTAGGAGTGGTTGATTTCAGGGGACTATCGGCCGAAGTGCTTTTTTTTAACGAACTGCAGCAGAAGTCAGGGGTAAAGCTCGAGGTAGTGCGCCACGGAAAATACAAAAGTGCAGTGGAACCGTTTATTGCAGACGAAATGAGCGACTCCAACAGGCAGCAGATACAGGAACTTATTGGTTCACTTTGGGAGTCTATCGCTGCCGATATCTCTGAAACCCGTGATATCCCACTGGAAAACCTGAACCGCATAGCCGACACCCTCGGTGGCCGTACCGCAGAGTTTGCGCTTTCAAGCGGACTTGTTGATGATATTCTCTATATCGACCAGTATGAGAGCCGGATCAAATATGCCAGTGGCCTGACTGAAGAAGACGACCAGCCGGTTATCTTACTGGAAGACTATCTCAAAATCGCCAAAAAAAGGAAGGTTTACAAAGGACAGGATAAGATCGCTGTCGTTTTTGCCCAGGGGGAAATGCTATACGGAGAAGGCGGCCCGAATATCATTGGGCAGGGAGTCATTAATGAAGCGCTGACCGAAGCCCGGGAAGACGAGGATGTTAAAGCCATTGTCCTTCGTATTAATTCCCCTGGGGGAAGCGCCCTTACTTCAGATCTGATATGGCGTGAAATTGAACGCACCAAGGAAATAAAGCCCATTGTGGTGTCTATGGGCGATATGACCGCCTCCGCGGGTTACTATATTGCCGCGGGAGCGGATAAAATTTTTGCCGAACCCACCACTATCACCGGTTCAATCGGCGTATTTGTGATCGCGCCAAATATTCATGATTTCGCTGATAAGATCGGCATCAATGCAGAACAAGTCAGTACGCATTCCAATTCTGTTGAATATTCCCTGTTTGAGCCGCTTAGCGATAGTTTCAGAAAAGTGGTCACGGAGGGGATTGAAGATACCTATCAGCGGTTTCTCAGCCGGGTAGCCGAAGGAAGGGGTTTAACCATGGCCAGGGTAGATAGCCTAGCACAGGGTAGGGTATGGAGCGGCACCGAGGCGCAGCGCCTGGGCCTTGTTGATGAAATGGGAGGATTGGATGACGCCATAGCCGAGGCCGCCTCTCTGGCAGGGATATCCAGTTTCGGACTTAATAAATATCCGCGTTACAAATCAGGATTAGCCCGCCTTCTGGAGGACCTCGGCGGAGCCAATGCCGGCGGAGAGTCGCTTGTAAAATCCGACCTGGGTGTCGAGCTGTATACCACCTACCGGGAGCTGATATCCGCTTTGAACCAAAAGGGTATACAGGCCCGCCTGCCTTTTATTTTAAACATCAAATAGGCCTATGACGGTAAAGGACAAGCGGCTGGCGTACAAGATATATTTGTACCTGGGCGCGCTATTTATTACCTCCCTGGTGGTCTCCAATCTTATCTTCCAAAAGTTCTTTTACTGGCAACCTTTCGGGGAACTTAATGTATTTGGAGCCTCTCTGTTTGAAATTTCTGTGGGAATTTTGCCCTATCCCGTAACTTTCCTTATAACAGACCTGATATCGGAAGTTTATGGCCGGAAAAAGGCAAACCAGGTGGTTACCGCCGGAATTTTTGCCTCCCTGTTCTCCATGGCTATAATCCTGGTGGCAGACTTGGTTCCTGCAATTCCAACTTCACCGGTAGACGATCATGTTTTCAGTAAGGTGTTTGCCCTGTCACCCCTTGCAGTGCTGGCTTCCATGCTTGCCTGCCTCTGCGCCCAGTATGTGGATATTGCCATATATCATTTCTGGAAAAGACTCACGAATGGCAGATACCTCTGGTTAAGGAACAACTTTTCCACCTTTACGTCGCAGTTTATCGATACCTTCCTTGTGGTTGGCCTGCTTTGCCTTTTTGGGGTTCTTCCCTGGAGCCTTTTCTACGGGCTTGTTGTAAGCGGGTTTCTTTTTAAAATTTTTATCGCCCTGATCGACACCCCATTTCTTTATTTTTTCGTATATATATTTAAGAAACGTTTTAATTTGAAAGCTAACGAAGAAATCCAGATGGAATTTTAGCTCCCCACACCTACATAGCATCATACCATGAAAAGAAACAAACTATTGAAGATTACAGGGATTGTCCTGTTATTTATCCTTGCGATTCTGATCGCCATTCCCTTTTTCCTTGAAAGCAGGATAAGTGGCATCCTTAAAACAAATGTGAATAATAATATAAACGGCACCTTCGATTTTGAAGAAGCCAACCTGAGCCTGATCCGAAACTTTCCGAATGCCAGTTTAAGCATCCGGGGGATGTATATCCTTAACAAGGCCCCTTTCGAAGGCGATACACTTGTAAAAGCAGATGCGGTTTCGCTTACCATGGGGCTGGGCGAGCTTTTCAAAGGGGCGGGGGAACCCATAGGGATCAGAAGGCTTACGATAGACAAGGCAAAGCTGAATATCCTCGTAGATGAGCAGGAAAATACCAATTATGATATCGCCAGGGAAACCGAACCTGCAGCGGGTACCGCTTCCCCTCAGGAGAGTTTTACCCTCGATCTGCAGGCATATGAACTAAACGAATCTGAGGTGAGCTATTACGACCGGTCAACTGGTATCAAATTCCTGTTGGAAGACATAGCCCACCGGGGAACGGGCGACCTTTCCCTCACCCAGTCAGAATTGGAAACCCAGACAACGGCCCTGATTTCACTGGAAATGGACAGTATCAACTACCTGGAAAGAAACAGCATCCAATTGGATGCGCTGATCGGGATCGATCTTAATGAGAGTAAGTATTCCTTCCTTAAGAATGAGGCGCTGATAAATCAGTTACCCCTGGTTTTTGAGGGTTTTGTACAGTTACATGAAGATTATCAGGATATCGAAATACAATTCAGAACGCCTTCATCTGATTTCAAAAACTTTCTGGCAGTTATCCCGGAAACCTATTCAAAAAATATTGAAGGGGTAACCACAACGGGAAATTTTATAGTTGAAGGAGGCTTTAACGGCAGGGTAGACGACACGCATATTCCCAAATTCAACATCGACATCTCGTCGGAAAATGCCTCCTTCAAATACCCGGACCTCCCAAAAAGTGTACAAAACATTCAAATTGATGCCCTTATAAAGAATACCACGGGGCTTGCGAAGGATACCTTCATTGAACTGAACAAGGTGTCCTTTATGATAGATTCAGACCAGTTTAACCTGAATGCTGTGATAAGGGAACTAATGGGCAATACCAGGGTAGATGCACATCTCGATGGCAATCTTAACCTGGCCAACCTCTCCGCCGCCTACCCGGTTCCCGCCGATCTGGATCTTAAGGGGCAGCTGAAGGCCGACATTAACACAGCCTTCGATATGGCTTCCGTAGAGAATAAACAGTACGCGAATACACGTACCAACGGCTATTTTATCTTAAGTAATTTTGAGTATGACTCTGCGGAACTTGCCAACCCGGTGGCCATCAGCAGCATGAGCATGGAGTTCAGCCCCAGCACCGTTACCCTTAAGGATTTGAAGGGGGTTACCGGCAACACCGATTTTACCGCCTCGGGTGCTATCAGCAATCTTTTGGGTTACCTGTTTAACAAAGAACTTGTAGAAGGAAATTTCAAGCTTAATTCCAATAATTTTGTACTGAATGATTTTATGGTTGAAGAGGATTCCCAACAAGCGGATAGAAAGGCGGATGATTCAGCTTCAGGGGGGGAATCCGGAAAACCGGAGCAGTTGAAAATCCCTTCTTTCCTAAACTGTACCATAGAGGCAGCTGCCAATACGGTTCAATATGATAACCTCACCTTAAGAAACGTAAGTGGAACCCTCAGGATCAAGGACGAAACAGCAGTCCTCTCAAATCTTACTTCTACCATATTTGATGGGAAGCTGGCCCTTAACGGAATGGTATCTACCAAAGATGAACGGCCTACCTTTTCCATGCAACTCGGAATGGACGGCTTCCGTATAAGCGAAACTTTCAAAGAGCTCGAACTGTTCCAGGCACTGGCACCGGTGGCCAATGCCCTGGAAGGAAGGCTTAATTCACAGGTCGATATCTCAGGCCTGCTGGGAAAAGATTTTACCCCGGACCTGGCGAGCATTTCAGGGAGTGCCCTGGCTTCCCTATTGGGAACCGAAGTGAATACGGAAGAAGCTCCTATACTGAACGCTTTAAGCAGTAAATTGAATTTCCTGAACGCCAGTGATTTTGATCTGGGGAATTTTAAGACAGCCCTCAGTTTTGAAAATGGAGTGGTAAATGTTAAACCTTTCACGATAAAATATAAGGATATAGCCATCAATGTTAACGGGGGCCATGGATTTGACCGTAGCCTGAATTATACCGCCACCCTGGAAGTACCCGCAGCATATCTGGGGAATGAAGTAAATGACCTGCTTGCAAGGATAAACGACCAGCAGTTACAAAACCTCACTATCCCTGTTACCGCCAATATAGGCGGCAATTATACAAATCCGGTTGTCACTACAGACCTTACAACCGGTGTAAAAGCCCTCACCACCCAACTGGTGGAAATTCAGAAACAGAAACTTATAGACCAGGGGAAAGACAAGGCCAGGGATCTTATAGGCGGGCTGTTGTCGGGGAGCAACCGGGAAGGCGATACCCTTGGTACAAAAGATTCAACGAAAACCGGCGTAAAAGATGTTATTGGAGGCATCCTGAACAAAAAGGGGCAAACTGCTGACACCACTGCGACCCGCACAGATTCATCGGCAGCCACCAAAGAGCCTGTGAAGGAAACCGCCAGGCAGATTCTGGGTGGGCTGTTGGGAAAGAAAAAGAAAGACAGTGTGAATTGAGTAACCCAGAACCGGCTCTGAGTTATTGAAGTTTATTGCCGCCTCTCCTGCGGTGGTCAAGCCAGAGATAGAGTCCGACCAGGATAAATTCAGTTATGGAACACCACAAAGAATGATTTACCAGGGGCCACTACTCTCATTAACAATAGCGATGATAATGAAAAACTGGCTGATTCCCAGAAGAGTGGCACACATTAACTTAGGATAGCCCATACCGAAAAATCCCCCTACGAGGCTAATAGCATCATTATACACAAAGGGGTTGAGCCGGGTCATAAAAACCATAATCTTCAATGAATGATGCGAGTATTTTGTCCATTCCTTCTCCGATAAGCCGCGAGAGGGCGTTCTTTCCCAGATAACGTCCCAGGGCATACGCGGCGGTGGAGACAACAGCCACCTGCTATCAATGCAATCAAACTGCCCCATACAGGCCCATAGGCCAGGATGGCAACCACCATCAACAACACAGTTGGAATAACCAGAAGGAACATTTGAACTATCATCGAAGCTATTATTATCAATGGCCCATAGGCGCCAAAAGTACCTACCCATTCATAAATTGGGTCCTGATTACCACTGCTTAAAACATCCCACGCATTACCAAAAAACGCACGGGCAGCAGGGATAAGGATTCCTGTGGCGATCATTGCAATGATGAGCACAGCCGTCAGGTACATGGGTAACCGTCCATTTCTGCTACGGTTATTGCTGTGTGCAGGGGCCATAGTGATTATATTTATAGCGTCCGCAAGCCTACATAATAACCCTCACTGCCCCTGACATTAAAAACAGTATTATCCTCAAAGATCAGGTACTGGCCCTTGATCCCTTTTAAGCGCCCTTCATAGACCGGGGTTTTGCTCAGGATCAGACTGTTCACCCGGGTTGGATACTTCAATACCGGGAAAATCAGCTGAGTTTCTTCCTTTTCGCTGATATAAAAATCGGCTACTTCTCTGGGGATGTAAGGCTTCAGATTATTCCTCCACAAAACCAGGTCCTCATCATCCAGGGTGTTGGTAAGCATTTTACGCCAGTTGGTTTTATCGGAAACATGGTCTTTCAGTGCCACTTCGGTGATTCCGGCAAGGTAGCGGTTAGGCACTTCCACGATTTCGATGGCTTCATGGGCTCCCTGGTCTATCCATCGGGTGGGTATCTGGGTTTTACGGGTAACGCCTACTTTAACATTACTCGAATTTGCCAGGTAAACGATATGAGGCTGTAGTTGCACTTTCTTCTCAAATTCCAGGTCCCTGTCTTCCTGTTCCAGGTGGGCGGTGCTCAGTTCAGGTCTCATGATCCAATCACCTGCCGATGGGATCTCAAAAAAACACCTCCTGCATAAACCCTGTCTGAAAACTGGCAGGTCTTCCCCACAGTTAAGGCATTGGAATTTAAGGAAACGTATTTGGAGCTTTTGGTCGAGCAGTTGATTGACATTCAGGAAGTCATTTTCAAAAACGAGAAAGTATTGAATTGGGTTGCCAAGTTCGGCAGGCATTTTTTGTAATACCCCTTCGTACTGCATAAAGCCTTTTTTGCAATAATTCTTTTTAATCTTCTAACTTTAAAACCTACTTTTAGCTGTTAAAGATACCCAAAAATGCCGATACACCTGTTCCATTCTATCGCATCCTGGTTATTGAAAAAACGCTATCACCAGATAGAACTTTTTCTTAAATACCCGGCAGAAGTGCAGCAGGAAGTGCTCCACCAGCTTCTGGATATTGCGGGAGAAACTGAAATAGGACGGCGGTACGATTTCGGCAGCATACAAAGCTACCAAACTTTTGCAGAGCGGCTGCCCGTAGTGTCCTATGAGGAAATTGAACCTTTGATTGAACGCAGCCGGAAAGGAGAGCAGAATATTTTCTGGCCGACCCACCTTAAATGGTTCGCCAAAAGCAGCGGGACCACCAATGCCAAAAGCAAATTTATCCCTGTCAGCACCGAGGCTCTGGAAGATTGCCACTATAAATCAGGGAAAGACCTGTTGTGCCTCTACCTCAATAACAATGAAAACTCCCAGCTCTTTAACGGAAAGAGCCTCAGGCTGGGAGGCAGCAAGGAACT
>CAYSVQ010000013.1:0-2700 GCA_964434565.1 uncultured Flavobacteriaceae bacterium
TGAAACCCTCGAGGGTAGAATAGGGGCGTTTAATATGGCTGAAGATGGTATTCCGGGTGCCAGGACGCTTGATCTTGGTGTTTCCGGACATAATGGGCTTTTTAAGTCCGTTTCGGCAGTTGGGGGAGGCGCCAAAAAAAAAATACCACAAATCAGTGAAGGGCCTTTAATAATTATTGCCTGTTATGAAAATCCGGAAGTTGCTCTTTAGTTTTAACAGGCAGGAAAGAAGTGGGATTTTCTTTCTGTTATTATGCATATTCTTACTGCAGTCTGTCTATTATATGTATGTTAGCAGCGGTAGCCTTAATCCGCACCCCTCTTTCCTGCCCGACATCAGCCTCTCCGAGGGGCTTCTTCTCCAAAAGACAAGTGACAACCTGAGGGACTCAATGGGACAGTATACCTTTAACCCTAACTATTTAAACGATTTTAAGGGCTATACCCTGGGGCTTTCTGTTTCAGAACTGGATCGTCTGTATAAATTCAGGGAAGGAAATAAATTTGTTAATTCTGCTGCCGAGTTTCAGCATGTGACCGGAATCTCGGATTCCATGCTGGGGAAGTTAGCCCCGCTTTTCCGTTTTCCTGAGTGGGTTCTCAAAAAAAGCCAACTATCTGAAATCGCTGATAAAACCGTGATTGAGCATCAAATAACCGCAAATCCTGCGAATGTGGTGGGAGACCTTAATACCGTTACCGCGGCTGAGCTCATGGAAATACGGGGAATAGGCCCGGTCCTGTCTGAACGTATTCTCCGTTTCAGGCAAGCGCTGGGAGGATTTATTTCTGAGGACCAGCTCAAAGATGTGTACGGCCTGGATCCGGAAGTTGCCTCCTTGGCATTGGTACGGTTCAAGGTGTTGAATACCCCGGAGGTTAGCATGATTAATCTTAATACGGCCACGGTGGAACAACTTGCAGGAAACGCCTACATCAGTTTTGCGCTTGCCAGGGAAATTGTACACTACAGGGAGCAGGTCGGAAGTATCGGTTCCTTCGACGAAATCTTACATTTGAAAGGCTTTCCCGCCGACAAGATTAATAGAATTAAACTATATTTGAGCTTGTAAAAAAAAATTGCCTGAATGATTTCCACAGAAACGATGATTACCCCCGCATTTGACTATTCGGAAACGCAGCTAATGGTAGCAGAATCCGCCAGGGAATTTGCTGAACAGCATATAAGGCCCCATGTGATGGAATGGGATGAATCCCAAACTTTTCCGCTAAAACTTTTCAAAAAAGCAGGCGAAATGGGATTTATGGGGATGCTGGTTCCGGTTGAACTCGGCGGATCGGGTTTTGGCTATCACGAATATATTGCGATGATAGAGGAAATTTCGAAAATCGACCCTTCAATAGGTCTTTCGGTTGCCGCCCATAATTCCTTATGCACCAACCACATCCTGACATTCGGAAACGAAGATCAGAAACGGCGCTGGATCCCTAAACTCGCCACAGGTGAATGGCTGGGCGCCTGGGGGCTTACGGAGCACAATACCGGATCGGATGCGGCCAATATGAATACCACCGCAATTAAGGAGGGGGATCACTGGGTACTGAACGGGACCAAGAATTTTATCACCCACGGAAAAAGCGGGGATATTGCCGTGATTATTACAAGAACGGGCGAAAGGGGCGATAGCCGCTCGATGACGGCATTTGTCGTGGAAAAGGGAACCAAAGGGTTGAGCAGCGGCAAGAAGGAGAATAAGCTAGGCATGAGGGCAAGTGAAACGGCAGAAATCATCCTGGACCAGTGCAGGATCCCGGACGCCAACAGGCTGGGCGAAACTGGGGAGGGCTTTATCCAATCCATGAAAATCCTGGATGGTGGCAGGATCTCTATCGCAGCCTTGTCTTTGGGGATAGCCAAAGGTGCCCTGAACGCCTCGGTTACCTATTCGAAAGAGAGGGAGCAATTTGGAAAGCCAATTAGCGAGTTTCAGGGAATTTCTTTCAAACTTGCCGACATTGCCACTAATATTGAAGCTGCTGAGTTACTGACACATAAAGCTGCTTTTTTGAAGAATGAAGGCCGTGAAATGACCAAATTCAGTGCGATGGCAAAAATGTTCGCCTCCGAAATTTGTGTGCAGGCGGCCAATGAAGCGGTGCAAATCCATGGCGGATATGGTTACATTAAGGATTATCCCGTTGAGAAATTCTACCGTGATTCCAAGCTTTGTACTATAGGTGAAGGCACCACGGAAATACAGAAAGTGGTTATTGCCAAGAATATTTTAAAATAATTTGGGCGGGTTAAAGGAAACCTTTTATATTTGCAAACCCAAAACCATTAAAGAAAGGAGGTTGTAGCCCATGTTGATAATACCAGTTAAGGAAGGAGAAAACATAGACAGAGCTTTAAAACGCTTCAAACGGAAGTTTGATCGTACAGGCACTATGCGACAGTTAAGGAAGCGGCAACAGTTTACCAAACCTTCAGTAGAACGCAGACAACAGATTCAAAAGGCCGAATACATTCAGGGTCTGAGGGATAAGGAAGATATTTAACACCATCCCGATATCCGTAAAAATAGTAATCCCGCATTAGCGGGATTTTTTTTGACCGGCCTCGCACGGATTTATTAGCTTTGTTATATGTCTGTTACAGCATTTACTACCTATCTTAAGCTGGAGAAGAACTACTCGCCCCATACCGTCAGTGCATATGAAAGGGACCTGAAGGAATTT
>CAYSVQ010000014.1:0-50135 GCA_964434565.1 uncultured Flavobacteriaceae bacterium
AAGGTACTCTGGCTTCGGGTGGAAAAACCCTGAGCATTCCTGTGCACCTGACAATGCAATTTATTGACGGGAAAATCGTGGAAGAGCACGCCTATTACGACCTGTCTGCCTATTCGGCCGAAATGCAGGCCCTGGCAGCAGCCCAGACAATGGAAGAAGTAGTCCCGGAGGAATAGCAATCCGAAACCAAGTTTCATGTAATAGCCATGAAGGGGGTACTCCAACCAAAGGGCTACCCCCTTTATTGTTTCCGATTATAGGACAACCTTTTAATAATATCTATGAAAAATACTTTCTTTACCCTGTTACTTTTTTCCATCTGCATCCAGGCTCAAAACCAGTACACTTATACCGTGTTCGAAAACGGGCTCCTTACCGCCAACCCGTCCAGGATTACTGAATTTGAAGCTGGCCTGGCCGCCCATAACAAAAAATACCATTCAAACGGCCTGCATGGTGCCAGGGTGTATTGGATTTCGAGCGGGCCAAACATCGGCAGGTATATGTGGGTGAAGGGGCCCCTCCCATGGAGTGATGTAGACCAGGGCCCGGCTGGCGGCGACCATGATGCAGACTGGAACACAAACGTAATACCCAATATGTTGATTGAAGGCGAGCAGGATTACTGGCGCTTCCGTCCGGAGTTATCCCATTTTCCGGAAGATTTCGATCTTAAGAACCTGCTGGTTTCCTATGTGGACCTGAAGCGTTTCAGGCATACGGAATTCATAGACAAGGTGGTAAAAAAAATACAGAAGGTATATATGCAGGAATATCCGGATCATACCTATGGGGTTTATACCAACGAAATGGCTAATAACAGGGGTAAGGATTTCGTCTGGATTGATTTCTTCCCGGCTACGGCATGGCTTGGACAACCGGATACTTTTCCCATAAAATTTGAAACGGTGCACGGCGACGGCAGCTTCATAAAATTCCTGAGTGATGTGGAAGAGACCTCCGAGGGTGAGGTGGAAGAACTGTGGATCTTCCGTGAAGACCTCAGCGGCTTAAGCGGTCGAGTAGCTGCTGCCGCGAGGCAATAATCCCCGACGCTATAACAGCCGGGATTTCCTCCTGCGCTAAACCCGGATAGTTTCCGGGTTTTTTTATTTTAGGGCCCTGATTAAAAACCCTTTTTTTATATTACCACCTAATTTCCTCTGCGGTTGGCCGCAACGTCAAATTCCTTAATAAGAAAAACTTATTTCAGAAAAATTGCTATGAAAAAATACATTTATTTACTATTACTGGTCCTCACAAGCTGTTTGCCTTTGTTTGCACAGGAAAAATCCCCCCTGGAACTTACAGATATCTATAACCTCGAATATGTTTCAGATCCTCAGATATCACCCAATGGGGAACAGGTCGTGTATGTACGAAACTTCAAGGATATCATGACAGACAAGAACCTGTCTAACCTCTGGATTGCAAACACAGACGGCAGCCGGAACCGTCCTCTGACCACGGGGAACCAAAACGACAGCTATCCGCGTTGGTCTCCCGACGGGGAAAAGATCATCTTTAAATCCAACAGGGAAGGAGACAGGACCAGACTCTACCTCATGTGGATGGATACGAGGCAGCAGCTGGCGCTCACCAATACGCCCGAGGCACCCAAAGGCGTATCCTGGTCGGGCGACAGCCAACAACTGGCCTTTACCATGTTTGTTCCTCAAAAAAAGGAATCCCCGGTAAAACTGCCGGCAAAACCTGAAGGTGCCAAATGGAATGAGCCGCCTACTTATATCGATGAGATGACCTATCGGTTTGATGGCCGTGGGTATTTAAAAGCCGGGCACGACCAGATTTTTACCCTGGCGGTTGGCGGGGGTACCCCGGTACAGCAGACGTTTAGCGAGTTTAATCACGGTACTCCCGTTTGGGCAGCAGACCAGCGTTCGCTTATTTTTTCGGCCAACCTTCATGAAGATCACGAATTCGACCCGCGCAACAGCGAGATTTACAGGCTTACCCTTGCCGGGGGCAGCGTTGTGGCCCTTACCAGCCGCCAGGGCCCGGACACTGGCCCGGTTGTTTCCCCTGATGGCCGGATGATTGCTTTCACCGGCTTTGATGACCGCTACCAGGGCTACCAAATAACCGGCCTGTATGTAATGAATTCGGACGGCTCCAATATTAAGCAGTTAACGCCGACTTTAGACAGGGATATCGCTGAGGTACAATGGGAAGGTAATGGTAAAGGCCTTTATTTTCAGTACGATGAATCCGGCGACACCAAGATCGGACATGTAGCACTCACCGGAAAGGTCCGTACCATCACTGATGGCCTGGGTGGGCTTTCCCTGGGGAGGCCCTATAACCAGGCTTCATTTAGCGTTTCCAAAGACAACCGAATGGCCTATACCCTGGGCAACACCCTCCATCCGTCCGACCTGGCGGTTTGGGACAAAGGGGAAAACAAGCGGTTAACCGCTCTTAATGACGACCTTTTTTCCTTCAGGGAACTTGGAAAAATTGAAGAATTGCGATGGAAATCATCGTTTGACCAAAGAGAAATCCAGGGTTGGCTGGTAACCCCCCCGGGATTCGACCCTTCAAAAAAATACCCGCTAATCCTGGAAATCCACGGAGGGCCTTTCACAAGTTACGGCCCTCTGTTTTCAGCAGAAATCCAGCTCTATGCAGCAGCGGGTTATGCGGTGCTTTACACCAACCCCAGGGGCAGCACCAGTTATGGAGAGGAATTTGGCAACCTGATCCATCACGACTATCCCAATCATGACTATGAAGACCTGATGTCTGGCGTTGATGCGGCTATCTCCAAAGGTTTTATAGACGAAAATAATCTCTTCGTAACCGGAGGGAGCGGCGGTGGGGTACTAACGGCCTGGATAGTAGGGAAGACTAACAGGTTCCGGGCGGCTGTTGTAGCCAAGCCGGTTATTAACTGGTACAGTTTTGTACTCTACTCCGATAATCCCGGCTTCTTTTACAAATACTGGTTTCCCACTAAGCCCTGGGAGGACCCATCCAGCTATCTGAAAAGGTCACCTCTGAGCTATGTTTCAAATATAAAAACGCCCACCATGCTGCTTACGGGGGAAGAAGATTACCGTACTCCCATTGCCGAATCCGAACAGTTCTTTGCAGCCCTTAAACTGGAAAAGGTAGAAACCGCCATGGTGCGTATCCCCGGGGCCTCACACGGGATAGCGAATAAACCAAGCAACCTGGTTGCCAAAATAGCGAGTGTATTAAGCTGGTTCGAAAAATACAGGCAGAAGTAAGGGACGCTGCGCAAACCGTTATTAATAGTTTGTGCAGTATTTTATGAAATGGGAAGTAACCTCAAAGTCAGGAGACTTTGCGCAGCGAGGCTTTGCGGAACGAGAACGGGAAGTAACCTCAAAGTCAGGAGACTTTGCGGAACGTGATTTAATTGAATTTGAATTTACACTTGATCGTGCTCTTGTATGCACCATTTCCCTTACACCAAAACCTCTTTTACATTTGCTTTTGAAATTGATCCTGAACTTGCACTTGAACCCGGGTATTTATTAATTTTCCCTACATTTAGGAAAACACTTGCCCAATGATACAAAGCAAATTCTGGCAGGCATTTTTTGCTATCGCACCTTTGGCCTGCCTGGTGATTGCCCTGGTGGGTTATTTTATATTTATCATTAACCTGGTAAGCCAGGGTCCGGGATGGGATATGGAGGCTGATGGAGCCCCACTCGCCTTTTTCGGGGGCCTGGGAATTTTCCTCCTGCTTATCTTTCTGGCCGTGCTGCTGTCTTTGGCAAGTCTGGTATTTTATATCATCCATGCCAGCCGGAACCCCAATCTGCAACAAAACAACCTGCTGGTTATATGGATACTGCTCTTCGTGTTCGCCAGCGGTATTGGGCAACTTATATATTGGATCATAGAAATTCTGAATAAAAATAAATATTCCTCCGGAAACGCTTAAAATGAACGACAGAAGAACTTTTATAAAAAACAGTGGTCTCTTCCTAACGGCCTTTGCGGTACAGGGGTTGCCCGCCTGGTCTATGAAGAAAAGAACAATTAACCCGCCCCTGATTTCCCTGGCCCAATGGTCGCTTCACAGGGCCATTGAAAACAGGCAAACCAAGGCCATCGACTTCGCTTCCGTTGCCCGAAACGAATATGGCATTAATGCTGTTGAATACGTCAACAGTTTTTACGCAGACCGGGGCACTGATGAGGTGTTCTGGAATCAAATGCGGCAACGGGCCGATAACGAAGGGGTAAAAAGCCTGCTGATCATGGTAGATAATGAAGGGGAACTGGGCAATCCCGACGGGGAAAGCCGAAAAAAGGCCGTTGAAAACCATTTTAAATGGATACACGCATGTAAATTGATGGGGGGGCACTCCATACGTGTCAATGCCTTTGGCAGCGGGGACCGGGCTTCCCTGAAAGAGGCCCTGGCAGATGGCCTCCGGCAACTGGCGGAATACGCAGGCAAAGAAGACATTGCCATCCTGATTGAGAACCATGGCCTCCATACTTCCGATGCGGCGTTTATAGTAGATATAATTAATAAGGCAGACCATCCCGCTTTGGGAACCTTACCCGACTTTGGTAACTGGTGCCTGAACAAGGAATGGGGCAGTACTCAAAATAAAGATTGCAGCGAGGTTTACGACCCCCTCAGAGGGGTGGCGGAGTTCCTCCCATACGCCAGGGGGGTGAGCGCCAAATCCTATGCTTTTGACGCAGCGGGTAACGAAAGCCTGATCGACTTTCCCGGGCTTCTTGGCCTGGTTAAGGATTCAGGATATGAGGGATATATCGGGATAGAGTATGAAGGTGCTAGCCTTAGTGAGGCAGAGGGTATACGGCTTACAAAAAAACTGATTGAAAAAGTCTGGGCAGGGCTGGACTAACAGCTTTCCCCAAAAAATATAAAAAAAAGACCAGAGCAGATTCCTCATCCATGGCTAAATGAGGGCTGCTCTGGTCGACATTGCACAAATCAAACCAAAATCTTCAGGGAGGCAGTACCGCTGCCTTTCCCAATTTATTCTTCAAATTCAAGAGTTGCCATATTCGAATATCGCGGATTGTCTACATGCATGATCCAGATATTCTCCTCGTATTTCCCGCCAAGCCTTGTCTTATATGCTTCCAGGGCTTCCGTGTTGTTTTCGTAATGCGCGAGGTAAACATAATTCAGGCCATTTTCCGGGTTCCTGAAGTACTTGACATTCAGGCCCTGTGACTTCATCTCATTCATAAACCTGCTAAGGTATTTCTCCGTTTTAAAAACATTGGCCACTACATAGTGCCCTTTTGGAATTCCGTTTGATACTGCCATATGCCTGATAACCAGGTCTCTGGGATCGTTAAATCCTTTCCCATTGGCGATTCCGGCAGAATTGCTGCCGGCCTTTTGGGTCATCGTGGCAGCCATGGAGGCATTGTATTCGGCAACAGACATTTCATCCGCAGAACTGCGGAAGGTAATCCGAGATTCATCGGAGATCTCACGTTTCATAGATCGCATCACCAATTCAAAGCGGCGTTCGGAATCCTGTACATGTGCAAGTTCCATGGAATCCTGGCGGTAAATCATTTCGTCGAGTAACAGCTGCGTCTGTTCGTATTTGTTCTCCAGTTCGGCAAGCCGCTTCATGAGCATCTCCTGATCACTGCTTTCCGGTTCTTTCAGTACATAGGCGCCGGTATCCTTCGCAATACGCTTTACCACCTTTTCTGTGAGGTTTGGGGTGAAGGAATAGGCCAGCGACAATTCATGAGTGGCTCCGAAATTATCCATATTCTCCGAAAGCCCCTTTTCTACGTTGTAGCCAATAGACAATCTTTTGTTAAGAGTGAATCCGGTGCCTACCGCAGCTCCGTAATGGCTGTCGTATCCGCCCTGTAACCATCCCAGTTTGGGAAGATCGAGGATGATTCCGCCTCCGTATGTAAAGACGTCCTGACCCACTTTCCTGACACGGGCCAGGGGCATCAGCCGGGAATCTTCAAGTACACCTGCAGCATTATCGAATTTCTGGGTGAACTGCAGGTGGCCCGAAAATGTCTTTTCCCCGAATTCGGTGAGCATGCCCCCGCCTTTAAGGTTAAAATCCATCAGGTTTTCTGCAAAGACACCTATATCGAATTTACCAACCGCCAGGTTCAACCCGGGCTGGAAAGCAATGATGGAACTGTCTTCCAGATCGCTCAATGCGGGGTCCTCCTCTACAGTTATTACTTCATTCTCATCAAAGGAACTCTGGTAATACGGCACGTTCATCCCGAAGGTAAGTACGCTTTTGCCACCCAGGCGTACCCCATAGGCGTAGTTGGCCATGGCGCCAATGTTCGAAATAACGCCTTCCTGTTGGTTATAGAGGCTGAATCCAAGACCTATCCGATCGTTGATGCGTCCGCTGTAACTCAGGAAATAGTCCTGCCGGTTATCGCTGAAGGCGGCGGCCTGACTACGGTGGAAAAAATTAATGTACGATTTGTCTTCCCTGACCGTGGAAAAGGTAGGATTAACCAGAAACCTGTTGAATTTCAGTAAATTCTGGAATGGCACATCATAGGTCACATAGGGGTTCTCCTCCTGGGAAAAACCGCTGTTGATCAGAAGGAGGGCAATAAAAAATAATCCTTTCCTCCCTTGTAATCCGGTAAGTACTGAAGTAGTTTTGCTTGTCATAAGCCATGAGGTTAAGATTGTTAACCCGGCCCCGAAAATGGTCCTGCGTACGATTTGGGTATTGAAAAAGATCAGTTGCTGTATGGGTTGCTGGAAACAACCCAGGGGGACAATTGGGGGGGAACATAGGTTTACTAATTTGATTTGGGCAGTGGAAAAGTACTGTGTTTCAAGATTAAAAACCAATTTTTTCGATGAACTGCCACCGACCAAGCGGTCGGTTTTAGGACCTTTTATCGATCACGGCCGATGCCCCATACCACAGAGGATGCCGGACAATTAATATAATTTTTCCTACATTTTATTCAGCTCGTACAAATTTGGGCTAATTCTCATAAGAACGTGGTGAACCTGACAGTCAAAAAAGCTCATCACCCTGTAGATGGTCCGCATCCGGCTGGCGCATAAAAAGCTGCCGGCAAACAGATCAGGGGAATCCTGCCGATCCGGGCTTCAGACTTTTTTATTCTTCCAATAAGTCTTACATTTAAGTGGCAAACACCTAATTACATGTTCCTATCAAACGGTATGTATACATATCCGGTTTAACCATCCTGCTTGGCGGCTGCCTTTACGGTCAGGCTGACCCACAAAACAGCCTGAATCCGCTATCCCCGGAAGGCCTTACAGATTCGGCCAGGGTAAAGGTGCTGAAGGAAATTTCCTGGGAATACCTGAACGACCGCTTTAACGCAGAAATGGCCAGGAAGTACATAGACAGTATTTACCATATCAGCGAAAGAAGCAAGCTATCCTGGGGCATGGCGCTTGCAAATTACCAGGATGCCGTTCTGAAAAGGCAGCAGGGAAATTATGGGGACGCCTTGCTGGCGATAGAGAAGTATCTCGACTACTGGGAAGGCGTAGGCAACATAAATGCCCTGGCCGACGGATGGTACCAGAAAGCCGTGATCCTGGATGATATTGGCAGTCATGAGGAGAGCCTGGAGCTTTATCAGGCTATCCTCCTTATCTATGAGGAACAGAACAACCCCTTCAGTATTGCCACCACTCTGAATGCCCTTGGCGAAATCCTTAAAAAAACAGGGCGGGTAGACGAGGCCATCCGGAGTTACACAAGGGCCCTGTCTATGTTCGAACAACTGGGCAATAAAAGGGAGATGGCCAACTGTTATTTCAATATAGGCGATACCCACCTTATCCTGGGAAATTACCGGCAGGCTTCAGACTATTTCAATAAGGCCCTGGTTCTTGATCGTGAATTGGCCAGCGATTGGGGTATGGCATATGATTACGAAGCTATCGGAAAGGTTTTCGGTCTTCAGGGCAACCACACCCTTGCCCTTGAATATCACGACAAGGCCCTTGGGCTGCGCGAAAAGCTGCAGCATAAACGGGAATTGGCGCTGAGCTACTATGAATTGGGAATCAACAATATCGCACTTAAGAAGTTCAGTACGGCCAGGGAACAATTGCAAAAAGCCATCGGAATAACGGAAGCCATAGGTGCCAAGGCCGAGCTTCAGAAAAATTATGAAGCCATTTCACGGCTGTATGAACAAACCGGGGACCTGAAAGTGGCTCTGGCCTACAGGGACAAATACGTCGGCATTAAAGACAGTCTTTTTAACGAAACGAAATCCAGGCAGATCGAAGAACTCTTTATCCGGTTTGACACTGAAAAAAAGCAAGCTGCCATCGCCGCACTTGAAAAGGACGCCCAGATTACCGAGCTTCAGCTTAAAAGGCAAACCACATACCGGAACATTACCATTGGCCTTGCCCTGGGGACGGTGCTATTTACCCTGGTCCTGTTTAACCGGTATACTTACAAGCAACGTGTAAAAAGGGAAAATGAAGAAAAGCAGCGCCTGATCCTTGAAGAAAAGCATAAAACCGAAATGGAAAGGAAAAGGGTGGAAGAACTGGAACAGATCGATAAATTGAAAGATGAATTCCTGGCTAATACTTCGCACGAACTTAGAACCCCACTTCATGGGATTATTGGACTTTCTGAATCGTTAAAAGACGGCATTGCCGGGAAGTTGCCTCCCAAAGCGTTAGAAAACCTTAACATGATAGCAAACAGTGGCAGGCGTCTCTCGCACCTGGTGAATGATTTGCTCGACTTTTCCAAACTGAAAAACCACGACCTCCGGTTAAACCTGGCCCCGGTTGACCTTCATACGCTAACTGATGTGGTACTCCAGCTGCTGGCACCACTCTTAAAAGACAAAAACCTCATTGCGGTTAATCAGATACCTGAAAATATACCGGCGGTCCGGGCTGATGAGAACCGGTTGCAACAGATTCTCTACAACTTAATTGGCAACGCAATTAAATTTACCCATGAAGGCAGTATTCGCGTTTACTCCAGCGAATCGGGAGAAATGATGGAAGTTTGTGTCAGCGATACCGGTATTGGCATCCCCAAAAATAAATTTCATGACATCTTCAGGTCTTTTGAACAGCTCGACGGCTCTGCCACCAGGCAGTATGGCGGAACCGGCCTGGGGCTGGCCGTAACACGTCACCTCGTGGAATTGCACGGAGGAAGGATTGAGGTGGAATCAGAACCTGGCCAGGGGTCTATCTTCAGGTTTACGCTCCCGATTTCTGCAGGGCAGGCCCACGGGGATGCAAAACAAAAAAACATGCTTTCAGTACTTGGGGATCAATTGAATTCACTCATGGAAGATAATGCCCCTGAGGAGGTTGGGGACGAAGAGGGGACCCCTGTAGGGAAAGGTGGGGCCGATGGGAAGCGCATTCTGGTAATTGACGACGAAAAAGTGAACCGCCGTATTGTAGGCGACCATCTTAGCCTTGCCGGATATGTCGTAACCGAGGCTGCCGACGGCAGACAGGCGCTGGAGATGTTTGAAAACGGTGCGTCCTTCGACCTGGTGCTACTCGACGTTATGATGCCCGGACAATCCGGATTTGAAATCTGTGAAACCCTCCGGAAAAAGTATTTGCCGAGTGAACTGCCCATAGTCATCCTCACTGCGAAGAACAGGGTTAGCGACCTGGTCTACGGATTTAATGTTGGAGCCAACGATTATCTTTCCAAACCATTTTCAAAAAATGAATTGCTGAGCCGTATACGCACCCATCTCCACCTTCACGGGATTCATATGGCTACAAGCAAGTTCGTGCCCGCGGAGTTCATAAAGTCGGTAGGGCGCACCACCATTACCGATGTGGTGCTTGGAGACCATGCTGAAAGGGAGATGACCGTACTTTTTACGGATGTGAGGGAATACACCCTGCTGGCCGAAAGCATGACCCCGAAGCAGAACTTCAGATTTGTGAATTCCTATGTAGGGCGAATGGGGCCCCTGATCCAGAAGAATCGTGGCTTTGTAAATCAATACCTGGGAGATGGGATTATGGCGCTCTTTCCAAATGAATCCGGGGATAGCCTGCAGGCGGCCATAGATATGCAGGAAGCCGTTCGTACATACAATTCAGATCGGATAAAGGAAGGTCATCAACCACTGACTGTAGGTATGGGAATGCATACCGGGGCCCTTGTACTGGGTATTATCGGCGACCTTTCCAGAACCGATACGGCCATCATTTCAGATACGGTAAATACCGCCTCCCGTATGGAAGGACTTACCAAACATTATGGTGCCAATATCATCCTCAGTGAGGCAGCACTGGATGCCATGAAAGATTCTTCCCGTTTTTCCTTTCGTTTCCTGGGCCGCGTTAGGGTAAAGGGAAAAGATAAGGCTATGGGCATTTATGAATGCTTTGACGGGGATACGCCCGAATGCAGGAGTTTGAAATTCAAAACAATGGGAGATTTCAGGAAAGGCATGGACCATTTTCTGGCCAATGAGTTTCCCAAGGCCGGATCCATCTTCGACAAGATTCTACGCATGAACCCCGAAGACAAGGTTGCACGGTACTTTGTATCGAAAGCGGCGGAATACACCCTCAAAGGGATTCCGGACGATCCCGACTTTGTAAATACGCTTTTGGAAAAATAGGCCCTTGTATCCGGCAATCTATTGGGACCAATTTTTTATCAGTACGGAATCTTCTTCAACAAGGGCTATCTTGTTTTGTCGAAAGAACTTTGGGCAAAATGGATAATTAATCTCAAAAGTGAGCATGCTTTTGCCTCGAATGCGTATCCCATACGCATAGTTGGCCCTGGCCCCTAAATTGGAATACCATTCCTATTCTTGATAGATGCTTTCCAGGTCCTGAGTGGTGATGTCTTTATCGCCTTAGCGCACCCGGCCTGTTGTACACACCTATGCTAGCCGCTGGCTATTCGCCTGATAGCAAATTTCTTTATTTTGGAAGCCAGGGTTGTCCTTGGAAGGTTAAGCAAACTTGCCGCCCCATCCTTCCCGGAGATTTTCCATTGGGTGAGGTTCAAAGCCCTGATAATGTTCTCTTTTTCCAGTTGCCTGATCATCGCATCCGTGAGAATTTCATTGCCTGAATTGGATTCCTGCTTCTTATCGGGGCCTGTTGGCAACAGATGGTTCAGCGTAATTTCACCCTGATTGCTTAATATAATGGCCCGTTCCAAAATATTCTGCAATTCCCTTATATTCCCAGGCCATTGATATGCATATAATTTATTGATATCCGCTTTGCTTAACGGTTTCATTTTTAAAGCTTTTTTCCTTGAGATTTTAGAAATAAAGGCGTTGGCCAATAATTCCACATCGCCCTCGCGCTCCCTTAAGGGTGGAACCATTATGGGAAATACATTCAGCCTGAAATAAAGATCTTCTCTGAAGGCACCGGCTTCTACCTGTTTTTTAAGATCTTTGTGAGTGGCCGCAATGATCCGGACATCCACCTTTACAGTTCCGGAACTACCAACAGGTTGAAATTCTCCTTCTTGAATAACCCTAAGCAGCTTGGCTTGTAATTCCAGCGGAAGTTCACCAATCTCGTCAAGAAAAATTGTACCCTTATCGGCCAGAGTAAAACGTCCCTCCCTATTCGCCGTTGCACCTGTGAAAGCCCCTTTTAAATGTCCGAAAAGCTCACTTTCTATGAGTTGTGAAGGCAGGGCTGCACAATTCATGGTGACCATAGTTTTTGAACGGCGCTGGCTTGCTTCATGCACCGCCCTGGCGAATAATTCCTTACCAGTGCCCGTTTCACCTTGAATTAACACGGTTGCATCTGTGGGGGCAACCTGTTTGACTGCCTGAAGGCTTTTGGTAATTGCGGTACTTTTTCCAATAATATAATCAAATTCATTAAACGCTATTTTCTCGCGAAGCATAGAGGTTTCTGTACCTAGCCGTTTTATTTTTAATTTATCTGAAAGGGTTTCTTAAACGTTCCGAATATAAAGAACAAATAACCATTCATTGGTAAATGTATAATCCGATAGATTTACATCAGCCGGAAAAGTTTTTCCGGAAACTTTTAGGCAACATAACTGTTCTGCAATCCTAACCGATGAATTCCTTGTCTTGACATTGTTTAGTGCGTTCAGGGCGCTGTAAAGTTTGCTGAACGAATCCGGGCTGAACAAAATATTAATCCTTTTGCCAATTGCTTTACTTGCTTCGATTCCAAAAAGATTACCCGCAGCCATATTCAATTGGGTTATGTGAAGCTTCGAATCTAATTCTATTATGGCATCCGAGGTGCCATTTACGAGCCTGTTGAGTTTGGATTCACTTTCTTTAAGTTGCTTATGGATAATTTCCCTTCTTAATTCGGCTCCCGCCCTGGAAGCAAAGATCTTGAAAATAGCGAATACCTCTGGTAACTCGGGCATGGGTTTGTTATCCAGTAACGCCAAGTGACCTAATACCTTACCTGTCTCATCCTTTAAAGACAAACCCATGTAGCTTACCGCGCCGAGCGGTTTCAGGTCGGGATCGTCGGGATATAGTTGTATAACATTCTTCGGTACATGGCAAATATCGGGATTGGTCAGAACCGGTTCACAGGGTGTACCTTTAACCTGATATTCGTATTGATCAACAAAAGCGCCGTCGAGCCAAAAAGCAATTGCTTTTAGAACATGGGGCTCCGGATGATATTCGGTAACCCAGACCGCATGTACCCCAAGGACTTTGGCCAACTGACGTACAAGGGATTTAAAAAAGGTGATCCCTGTGAAAGATGATGTGTTCTCAATTACCTGCTTTAATAAAATCAATCCCGGAACCTTATTTTTTTGCTGCATGACAATTAAGCTTGAAATTGACGAAAACAAGGTACCCAAAAATTTAATATTGACGTATTTTCGTCACCAAATAATTAAATTATTCTTTATAACATACTGTATTTCAATGGTATAGCTTTTTGGCATGGCAACTGCTCTATTAAAACCATATTAACTTTAAAACAAAATAAATGGAAACATTAGAAAGTACAATTAACGGATTCAAAACAAAGGATATAGAAGATACCGTTAAGGCCATTAAAGACAAACCTGAAATTGCAAAATTTAAATTCCGGGCTTTAAACCGCTGGGTGAACGGAGGTCACAATCAAAGCACAATTCATGGGTTTTATGGAGGCTGTGCAGAGGATACTTCAAGGACAGTGCCCTTTGTCTTTGATAATGGGGAACCACCCATTCTATTGGGAAACAATGAAGGAGCCAATCCCGTGGAGTTTGTACTGCATGGCCTGGCTGGTTGTATGACAACCACAATGATGCTTCATGCCGCCGCCATGGGCATTAGTGTTGAGCGTGTAGAATCTTTCCTCGAAGGAAACCTGGATGTTCAGGGGTTCCTGGGCCTGAATGAAGACGTTAGAAATGGTTACCAGGATATTATGGTTCGTTTTAAAATCGAGGGAGATCTTACAGTAGAGGAAAAGGAAAAACTAATAATGCTCGCGCGTAAATCGCCTGTATTTGATATAGTTTCCAATAACGTACCTGTGAATATTGATTTACAGGATTAAAACAAACAAAGTGGAACAGCAGGTATATGGGAATTAACCAGCTGTTCCATCTCTTATTATATCCCACCTCATGTTAACTCATTGGCATGCTGCCGGTTTACCGGCCGTTCAAGAACCAAAGAATATCTTAATAACGTGCTGCCGATGAATTTAAATATGTTCCGCCAGCCAGGCCTTCATCATCCAGACCGTTTTTTCCTGCTCGGTGATAAAATCGCTCATCATCGCATTGGTTCCTTCGTCATCGGCTTCCGCTGAGGCATCCAGGATCCTGCGTTCAATAAGGAGTAATTCCCTCAGGGAATCAACAATAAGGCGGATGGCATCTTCATCCTTGCTCACATTTTTTCCAATAGGCACCTTCGCCTGGGCGGAGTAATCTTCAAAGGTGTGGTAGAGTACCCCTCCGAGTGTAAGGATGCGCTCGGCAATGGCATCTACTTTGGCGTTCGCATCGGTATACAATTCTTCAAACTTAAGGTGAAGGTCGAAAAAGCGCTTGCCCTTGATATTCCAGTGCACCCCCCTCAGGTTCTGGTAATACGTTTGAAAATTGGCGAGCAAGGTATTAAGCTCCTTGCTTAGCTCATCTGACTTCTCGGCACTCAGGCCTATACTATTTAATTTCATGATGTTTATGTTTAAACATAAAGTTATCGAATAAGTTTTTAAATCCTTATAAATTTTATTGATAGTTTTTATACATTTATCATATACAATTATCCGAATGACCATCACTCAATTGCAGTATGTCCTCGCGGTGGCCGAATACCAGAATTTTACCCTTGCCGCGGAGAAGAGTTTCGTAACCCAGCCCACGCTGAGCATGCAGGTACAGAAACTTGAAGATGAACTTGGCGTGCTAATATTCGACAGGAGTAAAAAGCCCATCAAGATTACTGAGGCCGGAAAAAAGATTGTTGCCCAGGCCAGGAATATAGTTAATGAGGCAGGCCGCATCCGGGATATCGTCGATCAGGAGAAGGGGTATATTGGCGGCGAATATACTCTCGGTATTATCCCTACCATCATGCCCACCTTGTTGCCGATGTTCCTCAAAGCCTTTATAAACAAGTACCCGAAAGTAAACCTCATAATTAAGGAACAAAGTACGGAGAGCCTGATCCGGAACATACAGGACGGGCACCTTGACGCCGGGATTGCCGCCACACCTCTGGAAATAGAATTTATAAGGGAATGGCCCTTGTATTATGAGCCTTTTGTAGGGTACATCCCCCCTAACCACCGTTTGGGAAAAGTTGAATTTTTGAAACCCGAAGACCTGGATATCGGCGATATTCTGCTTCTTCAGGACGGTCATTGTTTCAGGGATGGAGTAATAAACCTGTGCAAGGCCTCCAGGAAATCATCCGTAGAGCATTTTCAGTTGCAGAGCGGCAGTTTCGAAACATTGGTGAACCTCGCCAACGAAGGCCTTGGGATGACTTTGCTCCCCTACCTGAACACCCTTGAACTCGACGCCAGGAAAACCACTTATTTGAAGCATTTCAAAACACCAACTCCCGCAAGGGAAGTTAGCCTGATCTACCATAAAAGCGAACTGAAAATACAGATTACAGAGGCGTTACGCGATGTAATTTCAGGTATTGTGAGGGGGGCAATCGCGTTTCAGGACGTGAAGATCATCAGCCCCGTTAACAAAAAATAAAACCACCCAAAAGGGCGGTTCTAAAACTCATGCTTTGATATAAATAAGGCTTTTCCTTAATTCCGGTTTATCCAGGATAAACCACTCCAACCATCTTTTTAATTCCTCAATTTCATAAGGGAGGAGTCTGGACAATGCCTTTTGAAGTTCCTTACTGAATAATTTTGCGTCAAAACTTACTTTTTGGAGTACGGTCTTGGTATACTCCAACATAGCTCTAGCCATAATTTTCAGGTTGTTTAGTTAGATTGTTACTATAAATGTAATCAAAAAAAGGTGAAATTTATTGTCTATATTCCGTTAAAAAATGGCCAATTCGTTGTTAATTCCGTTAAACCGCCTTTAAATACTAAACGTTCCGAAGTTGAAAAAAATTTTATTTTTTTTTATTTATGCCCTGATCCTCTTGCTGTTACCCGCCTGTACGGTGACAAAACTAAAAAAAATATACCATTTTACAGATGATACTTTAAACAAACCGGTATTTGCGAATCAGTTCACCGGCTTCCTGATTTATGATCCCGTATCAGGGGATACGATCTATCAGAAAAACAGCGGGAAATACTTTACCCCGGCAAGTAATACCAAGATTTTTACCCTATATGCCGGCCTGAAGCTGTTACCGCCCAATATCCCGGCATTGAAGTATTCGGTAACCAATGATACCCTGTTTATTCAGGGAACTGCTGATCCTTCGCTGTTGCACCCGGATTTTGATGACAGCACCGCCCTGAAATTTATCAGGAAGCATCGGAATATTGTCCTCTATAGCGGCAATTTCCTGGAAACCCACTGGGGACCGGGCTGGGCCTGGGAAGATTATGACGGATATTACTCCCCGGAACGAACAGCCCTGCCCATTTTTGGCAATGTCGTTCAAATTTACTCAACTGATAGTCTTAGGGTGAGGCCTGCCTTTTTCCGGGACAGTGTTTTTACCATTCGTTTCCGCCACGCCAGGTTGCGGGAATCTAACCGCTTCTTTTATGAGCCAGAGAGCAGAGATACACTTCTGATCCCATTTAAAACAGATACCAGCCTGACCAGGCAACTGCTGGAACAGGCAACCGGTATACGGATCGGGCATACACAAAGAATGCCGGAAGCCGAAATCAATACGCTGTACGGGCAACCAACAGACAGCCTTTACAAACAAATGATGCAGGAAAGCGACAATTTTCTGGCCGAACAGTTATTGCTGGCCGCTTCCGGTATGTTGTCTGATACCTTAAACGGTACCCTTGCACGGGAATATGTGCTCCGGGAATTTCTTGGGGGCCTGCCACAGCCTCCGGTCTGGACAGACGGGTCTGGCTTATCCAGGTACAACCTCTTTAGTCCCGCGGATATGGTATATGTACTTACGAGCCTGTACCGCGAAATCCCGGAGGAACGTTTACTGGGTTTTTTCGCCATGGGCGGGGTTTCCGGTACGATCAGGGATTGGTATGCAGGGGATGAAGAGGCGTACGTCTTCGCAAAAACTGGTACCCTTGCCAATAACCACTGCCTTAGTGGCTACCTCAGAACACGTAGGGGAAAATTGCTGATCTTCAGTTTTATGCACAACCACTTCCGGGAACCCCTGAAAGGTATTAAGCAGGAGATGCAGGAGATTTTGGAATACCTCAGGGATACCTATTGATTGGACGTTGAACAACCCGCCCTATTTATCGAAAATACCATGAAGTGCTGCATATTGCAAGAGAATAATGGTCTTGGCATCGCGGATCTCACCACCAGCTAACATCTGCAGAGCCGTTTCGAAAGGAAATTCCAGCACTTCTATGTTTTCCGTCTCGCCTTCGGCACCGCCACCTGCCCCGGTTTTCATCTGACTGTTATACTCGCCGGTGAACAGGTACAGAATTTCGGAAACGGATCCCGGAGACATATAGGTTTCCATCACAGGCTTCACCTTATCGATGCTATAACCGGTTTCTTCTTCCACCTCCCTGCGGATACAATCGGCCGCATCATCCATATCGAGCAGCCCCGCGCAGGCCTCTATCATCATGCCTCCCTTGTTGCCATTCACATAGGTAGGCATCCGGAACTGCCGCGTAAGGACTACGGTACGGCTGGCCCTGTTGTAGAGAAGGATGGCGGCGCCGTTGCCCCGGTCGTAAACTTCCCGGGACTGGGTCTCCCATTTCCCGTCTTCCCGGTGGTATTCATAGGTGTATTTTTTAAGGACATACCAGTTGTCTGATAATAGCTCTTGCCGTATATTTTTAATCGTGCCGTTTTTCATGCAGTCCATCCTGGGTTTAGAATTCCATATTCCTGTTCTGCTGTCTTCAGGGGTAGTTCCGTGCGATAAGTTGGTTGACTTCAGAATCGATTATCCCCGTCTATCAGGTCGCCCAGGCCACCCAGGATACTGCCTTCCCCTTTATCCTTCCCACCGCCTTTCGGAGCAGCAGCCCAGACCCTGGAGGCCAGTCGGCTAAACGGGAGGGATTGTATGTATACTGTTCCCGGGCCACGAAGCGTGGCAAAGAAAAGGCCTTCCCCGCCGAAGACCGTGTTCCGGATGCCTCCTACAAACTCTATATCGTAATCCACTTCTTTTGTAAACCCCACTATGCAACCTGTATCAACCTTCAGTACTTCCCCCGGCGCGAGGATTTTCCTGGCCATGGTGCCCCCGGCATGTACAAAGGCCATGCCGTCGCCTTCCAGTTTCTGCATGATAAAGCCTTCCCCTCCAAACAATCCGCGACCCAGGCGTTTGGAGAATTCTATTCCTATGGAGACCCCTTTAGCGGCACAAAGGAAGGCATCTTTCTGGCAAATAAACCGGCCTTGTTTTTCAGAAAGGTCAATAGGGATGATCTTGCCCGGATAAGGGGAGGCGAAACTTACCTGCTTCTTCCCCTGCCCTGAATTCAGGAAGGCGGTCATGAACAGACTTTCACCTGTCAGGATACGCTTCCCCGCCGAAAAGATCTTTCCCAGCACACTGTTGTCCTGGTTGGAGCCATCCCCGAAGATGGTATTCATTGTAATACCACTTTCCATCATCATAAAAGTCCCCGCCTCCGCGATCACTGCTTCCTGAGGATCCAGTTCTATTTCCACATACTGCATTTCCTCTCCATAAATATGATAATCTATTTCGTGTGCGTTCATGGTGATTGATTTGTGTTTATAATTTCTATCTAAAGTTTAAGGATTAAGAATCCTGCAAAGCCATTGTTCGCGTTTTATTAGTTGCAGGTTTCTTAGAATTGTTACATCCATAAAGAAACCAGACATTTTTTAGCTCCTGAGTTTAATAGTCCAATCAAATTCGAAGGCGGCAACCTCCAGGCCCTCCTCATTGGTTCCGGCAGATTTCATGCAAAAGGTTTGTCCCTCTCCGCTTTTGATGGTTTGTTCGAGCGCCTGTGTAATCAGTGCCCCGTCTGTGCAGCGGAAAGTGATCTTCCCAACGGCCTTTTTTGAAAAGGAAGCCCTGTTACTCGCAACCAGCATGGAAACATTCCTGCCACTTTCGCGGATCTGCTGCATCACCATGGCCCCGGTACTCAACTCCGCTGCCATGCCCTGAACTGCCCAGAACATCGATTTAAATGGATTCTGATTAAACCATCTGTGCTTTACGGTCACCACGGCCTCCTCCCGGTTCAGGGAACGTAGCCTTACACCGCACCACCAGGCTGAGGGCAGTTTGAAAAACATAAAAGTATTGAATCGTCCGGTTCCAGAGGCCATACCACGAATTTATAGCGTTAAAGGTATCGAAAAAGTGGCAATACAGAAATGTTAAAATACTGTTAATTTTTAGTACTATGTTTTGCATATTACCTTTCTTTGAATATATATTTGCATAAGAAACTAATATGCCATGACAGAATCCTTAACCAAACACGAAAAAAACCTATCAGCAGCGATACACGCCTCTACCCTGTGCAGGTTCTTTATTCCCTTTGGAAATTTCCTGCTCCCCCTGGTATTGTGGATGGCGAACAGGAAAGAACTGCCATTTGTTGATTACAACGGAAAACAGGCCTTGAATTTTCAGATCAGCCTATTGCTGTACTCGGTAATCCTTGGAGCCATCTCCATCCCGTTTTTCCTGGGTTTCCTTCCCGGGATCCTCGACGGTGGAATCCTGAACTGGCATGATTTTCACAACCGTTTTGATTTCGATTTCAATTTTGACGGGGATTATCTCAACCTGAGCAGGCTGATATGGCCCCTCGGAATTGCCGGGCTGTTCCAGGCAGCCCTCTTCCTGATCAATATAATTTACACCATCCTGGCTACACTTAGAACCAACGAAGGGCAGTATTTCCAATATCCCATCACCATAAAATTTATTAAATAATGAAATCCGCCACTACTTTAATCTTTCTGTTCCTGAACGCCTGCTTGTTGGTTCGCGCCGGGGCTCAAATACCTGAGGAATCCGAATTGTACCTCCTGCTAAAGTCAAAAGACAGCCTGTTGTTCGACGCGGCCTTTAATACCTGCAACATGCAAATCCTGGAGGAACTGTTCACGGAAGATTTTGAATTCTATCACGACAAGGGCGGGGCCGTTGCGGGCAGGGAAGCCTTTCTGGCACCTCTCAGGAAAGGATGCGAGGCCAGGGCTGACGATCAGCCTCAACCTTCAAAAAGGTTTTTGCTGGCAGACAGCCTTAAGGTATACCCCCTTTATAACCAGGGCAGCCTTTATGGCGCCATCCAGCAGGGCGTACACCGTTTCGAATTTCTAAACGGGCAGCAGCAGTACCAAAAAGGAGATATCGCCAGGTTTACCCATATCTGGATAAAAACCGGCGATTCCTGGAAGGTCAAACGGGAATTGAGTTATGACCATCGTCCAGGCGAACCATCTGATCAGTCCTCATCAAACTGATTATATCAATATAATTAATCTAACATGGAGTTTATGCATCAATCAAAACCAAGTTCAAACCTGCCCGCCACGGGCGGGTTCCGGAAAATGAAATGTAAGAGCTGGCAAAACGAACAGTTAACCGTATAGAATCATGACATTATGAATATAGAAAACACAAAAGCGCAAATGCGGAAAGGCGTTTTGGAGTACTGCATCCTCTCGATCCTGGAAGGGGAAGACAAGTATGCCTCTGAGATCCTGGAAGCCCTCAAGGATGCGAAAATGCTGGTAGTAGAGGGTACCATATACCCCTTGCTTACCAGGCTGAAAAACGCCGGTCTGCTAAACTACCGCTGGGAAGAATCTACTTCCGGGCCCCCGCGTAAATATTATGCCCTCACCGAAACCGGCAAAGTGTTCCTCAGGGAGCTCAATACCACCTGGGACGAGCTCAGGACTGCGGTTAATCTGGTAACCAACGCTAAAAACAAGTAAAAATGAACAGAACAGTAGACATAAATCTTGCTAATATCCTTTTTCACATCGATGAAAAAGCATATAACAAACTTCAACGATACCTGGAGGCCATTAAGCGTTCCTTTACGGGAACCCCTGGCAGCGACGAAATCCTTGCCGATATAGAGGCCCGAATAGCCGAACTTTTCCAGGAAAAGCTGGAAAATGAACGGCAGGTCATTACGATCAAGGAAGTAGATGAGGTGATAACCATTATGGGACAACCGGAAGACTACATGGTAGACGAAGATATTTTTGAGGATGCCCCTAAAATGGAAACTCCCCGAGGTTCAAGGGTGAAAAAGCTCTATCGGGACATGGACAATAAGTACATAGGAGGGGTCTGTTCCGGGCTGGAACATTACCTGGGGTTTGATGCCCTGTGGATTCGCCTGATCTTCCTCTTCCTGGCATTTTTTACAGGTTTTGGATTTATTGCCTATATCCTGCTGTGGATCCTTGTACCCGAAGCGGTAACTACTTCCCAAAAGTTGGATATGAAGGGCGAACCTGTAAATATCAGCAATATAGAAAGGAAAGTAAAGGAGGGGTTTGAGGATGTTGCCGAACGCGTAAAAAATGTGGATTACGATAAAATGGGGGAACAGGTGAAGAGCAGCGGGCGCACCTTCTTCGATGCCCTTGGCGATATCATTATGTTCTTCTTTAAGGTTTTCGGGAAGTTTATCGGTATCCTGCTTATTATCATTGGGGCCGCTACGCTTATAGGCCTCTTCATCGGCCTGTTCACCGTTGGGATCCTGGATGTAATCCACATTCCCGGCCTCGATTTCTATGACATGGTCAATTCTACCGATGCGCCGGTATGGCTGGTGAGCCTGCTTGCCTTTTTTGTAGTGGGAATTCCTTTCTTCTTTCTCCTGTATCTGGGGTTGAAGATTCTGGTGAACAACCTGAAATCCATAGGAAATATTGCAAAATTCTCACTCCTGGGCCTCTGGTTATTGTCGCTGATCGCGCTGGCTGTATTAGGTATCAAACAGGCTTCGGCCCACGCTTATACCGGAAGTACCCAAGAAGATGGCCAGCTGTTTGCAACCAGGGCACCTGATACCCTTTTAATAAAAATGAGGAGCAGTTCCCTGTATGACTTTCAGGAAAATGTAGGGGTAAACGGGATGACAGTGACTCACGACAGTAACGGCGAGCGGTTGCTCTTTTCTGACGACATTTATTTCGATATTAAAAAGTCTGAAGATTCCCTGGCTTCTATTAAAATCCGCCGCGATGCCGACGGGAGTTCCTTTGAAGATGCCAGGGAAAGGGCAGGGAATATTGCCTATTCCTTTTCTGTTGATGGCAATACGCTAATCCTCGACGATTATCTTACCACGCCGATTGCGAATAAGGTGCGGGATCAGGAGGTCCGTATAAGCCTGATGGTGCCTGAAGGTACCGTACTGCAGTTTGATGATTCGGCTGGCGGGCACCTGGGAAGGGGTACCCGTTACGATGAAGACCTGTACCGTTCCGAAGTAACTGATTACAGCTGGTCTATGCAGGCTGATGGAAAGATCCGCTGCCTGGACTGTCCGGAAGAAGTTCTGGAAAGGGAAACCAAGAGCAAAGACGGGCACATTATCATTAACGAAGAAGGGGTAGATATAGACCTGAAGGATGATGGAGATAACTTTAAGATGCAGATTGATGAGAATGGCATACGTATCAAAGCGGGGGAGCAACCCTGAAAATATACAGTTCATCACCCTGTGACTACAATCCGGTAAGCGATCTTTTGACGGCGGGAAGAATTACGGGAATTTTACCTTAATGCAACAACAACTAATTATTAAACCAATTCATTAATCAAACCCTGAGAATTTTCAGGGACTTAAAACAAACAATCATGACTACACTGGCAAGAATCACTATCGGACTATTACTGGCTCTCCTTACCGCCTCCTGCGGCCTGGATATAAACCTGGGCGACGGGAAACGTGGTAATGGCGTTGTTACAGACGACCGCCGGGAAATTACAGATGAGTTTACTGTGATATCCGCATCGGAAGGGATTAATGTATTTGTCACTCAGGCTGAAGAATTTGAAATCCTCGTGGAGGCCGACGAAAATATCATCGATCTTATCGGGACAGATATCAGCAACGGAAAACTCAGGATACACGCCATTGAAAATATCGGGAAGGCTACCAAAAAGGTATTTGTTTCCCTCCCCGTTATTACCGGGCTTGAATCCTCCAGCGGGGCAGACCTGAGTACGGGCAGCCTGATCAGGGCCGACAGGATATCTCTGGAAGCCAGCAGCGGCTCTGATTTACAGGTGGAAATTACGGCCGAGGAAGTGGAGGCCGACACCAGCAGCGGAGCTGATATCCGGATCTCAGGGGAGGCCAAGCTTTTTTACGCCCATGCCAGCAGCGGATCCGGGATCAACGCGCGGGATTTTGCAGTACAGACCTGCAATGCGGATGCCAGCAGCGGGGCAGATATAGACCTCAATGTTTCCGAATCGCTGACGGCCGAAGCCAGTAGCGGAGGAGATATCTCCTACACGGGAGATCCCAGCTTACAGCAGCGCAAATCGGTTTCTGGCAGCGTTCATAAAAATTAATGTCGAGAAACTAATAGCCTGCTGCCTGTTTAAAATAAGCGCTCTCCATGCCCTGAGGAAAGCTTACCCCAGGGCATGTATTTATTTATCCGGGAAGAGCTTATCCCGGATATTTACAACCCTGAACCTGTTTAATTATCCTCAAAATTCGATTCTTTTTCCCTAGAAGAAAACATTCGTTCTTTATATTTAGCGGAAATATGTTAAGGATGCAGCTTGAACTTAAAACCTATCAGCTTCCCCTGCGGCACCAATTCCGTATTTCCAGGGAAACAACTGATGTACAGGAGACCCTTATTGCCTGCCTAAGCCTGGATGGGGAAACAGGTTATGGGGAAGCTACGACAAACGAATATTATAAGAGTACGGCAACAGGGATGACGGCCGAAATTGAAAGTATCCGCAATGAGATCGGGTCCTTTACCTTCAGCACTCCGGAAGTATTCCACAACTTCCTCACCCGCCGCGGGCTAAGCAATTTTGCAATCTGCGCCCTCGACCTTGCCGCCCATGACCTCTACGGCAAACTCCAGGGTAAACCGCTTCATGAACTCTGGGGCTATTCTATCCGAACCTACCCCATTACCAACTATACAATCGGCATCGATACGGTAGAACGCATGGTGGCGAAAATGCAGGAAAAGCCCTGGCCAATTTATAAAATCAAGCTGGGGACAGAAGAGGACGTTGCCATAGTGACCGAATTACGCAGGCATACGGATGCAGTTTTCCGTATAGATGCAAACGGGGCATGGACCTCCCGGGAAACCATTGAAAACTCGGTTATCCTGAAAAAACTTGGGGTTGAGTTTATTGAGCAGCCTTTACCCGCAGGCGATTGGCGGGGAATGGAAAAAGTCATCCATTTCAGTGCCCTTCCTGTAATAGCGGATGAAAGTTGCGTGGTAGAGAGTGATATTGCCCGATGCAGCCTGCATTTCCATGGCATTAATATCAAGCTCTGCAAATGCGGTGGTCTCACCCCTGCCCTAAGGATGATAAAAAATGCGAAGGAACTAGGGCTTAAGGTAATGGTCGGTTGCATGACTGAATCCACGGTTGGGATTTCGGCAGTTGCCCAATTACTCCCTCAACTGGATTATGTAGACATGGACGGGGCCATGTTGTTGGCAAGGGATATCGCAGACGGGGTAGTGATCATGGACGACGCACGGATAACCTTTCCTGAGGGCGGCGGCAGTGGTATAAATTTGCGATAATGGCATTTTATACAGACCATCCCCCGGGGCGTACCGTTCAACTCAATAATCAGGACTATCTGTATTTCGGCGGCACCACTTATCTTGGTTTACAGGCTGATCCGGAATTCCGGGAACTACTGATAGATAATATCCGCCGCTATGGTGGGAGCTACGGCTCCAGCCGCTTGTCTAACCTCCGGTTGAAAATTTACGAACAGGCAGAAAAGCACCTTGCAGCATTTACAGGAAGCCCGGCTGCACTTACGACTTCTTCCGGATTCCTTGCAGGCCAGTTAATGGCTGCTTATTTCGGCAGCGGGCCATACCAGCTTTTTCATGCACCCAATGTCCATGCGGCCATCTTAAGTGGTGGCCAGCCGGTATTTGGCAATTACGATCAGCTGGAGGCTGCAATTTTAAGTTACCTGGCCGGGAATTCACCAAATGGCGCCCCTGTGCTTTTTACAGACAGCATAGACCTGAGCGGGAAGTCTTACCCCCATTTCAAAGCCCTGAAAAGACTACCCATGAAGCAAATAATTCTTGTAGCAGACGATTCTCACGGGATGGGGATCATCGGGGAAAATGGCGGGGGGACTTACCGCAGCCTGGCGGCACTTGGGCCAAAAGAACTCCTTGTATGCGGCTCACTTGGAAAGGCCCTGGCACTTCAGGGCGGGGTGATTCTTGGGTCAGCTAAACGGCTTGCCCAGTTTTGGAATACACCCTTCTTTGCTGGTGCCAGTCCTGCACCACCCGGCCATATGGCCACTTTTATCCTGGCCGGTACCTTCTATGAGCGGCAGAGGTTGCAATTAGAACGGAATATCCGTCATTTTGAAGAGAAATGCCCAAACCTGGGCTTTCTTTCCCATATCCGGGGCTATCCGGTTTACGCGTTCAGGAATGAACACCTTACCTCCTACCTGGCTGCAAAGCAGATCCTGGTAACAGACTTCCCCTACCCTGCCTCGGGGACAGACGCCCTAAGCGGGAGGATCGTCCTCAGTGCCCACCACCTGGAAGCTGATATTCAGAGGCTTTGCGATTCATTGAACGCCTTCTCTAACCAGCCGGCAGGCTGAAAGTTGCATCCATTATAAGATTGATAATTTACGATCAATATTTTATTGATTTAACAAAAAATATTGTAACTTTTAAGAAGATTTTAAGAGGAATACTTAAAAATTCACGACCATGAAAAAATTACTCGGCTGGGTATTAGTGATGTTTCTCTTTTTTACTATTAGTTCCAATACCCCTTTGAAACCTCACAGCATGCATACCATTGAAGGTACCTGGGAACTTCACAGCTTTTATAATTTTGACGGGCAGAGCATTACCGATACCATTCTCACTGCAAAAGGATACCGACAATTAAAAATGTATTATAACGGGAAGGTCATGTGGGCTCGTGTAGACCCCCAGACGCCCACGGGAAGGTTTGGTTATGGAACTTACAAGATAACTGATACCGAGCTGATTGAAAAAATAGAATTTGGTGACGCTGATTTTATGACGGCTCTGGACACCATGAGGGTCTTTACCTTCGAATTGCAACTGTATGATGAAACCTTCAGTCAGATCACCGTAGATGAGAACGGAAACCGGACATTTTCCGAGAATTATAAACGGATAGACTGATTTGAACGATTCTTTTGTGCGGAAAACCCTGCCGGGTTCTCAAGTGCAGCTTCCGGAGTTCCGGGATTTCGTCAGGCGTATTTCAAAGGCAGGTATCCTCCCTTGGCAACTCCAAATTTCCACCGCTTATCCTGAAGTGGAAAATTCCTTGCCTTAACAAAAGAATGTAACTTGTTAACATGTAACTAAGAATAACCGGATAAACCGAACAACTATGAAAAAATTACTAGGATTTGCTTTTTTGCTGTTGGTTTTCGTTTCTGCTACCGTCCCCTCCCCATCTAATTCAATGCCGGATATCATGCATAGCTTACAAGGAACCTGGGAATTGCAGAGTTTCTATAATTATGATGGCCAGAATGTAACAGATACCGTCCCGACCACAGAAGGATACAGGCAGATTAAGATGTATTATAACAGCAAGGTAATGTGGACACGCTATGTGCCCAAGGATTCTGTGGAATGGTTTGGCTATGGCTCTTACCGCATAACACAGGACCGTTTGATTGAAACGCTGGAATACGGTTCCGCATCCATGATGCAGAATGTTACCCCGCCAATGGTCTTCGAATTCGAGCTTATCCTCACAGATGACACCTACAGCCAGATAACTATAGACGATGGTGGAAACCGGACATTTTCCGAGAATTATAAACGGATAGATTAACAATAAAAAACCCGGGTTAAGCCCGGGTTTTTTATTGTTTGGGTCCATTCAGGGCTAACTCACCTCCGCAGGGGTCTCCACAGTAGCCAGGTAGCGCTCGGCATCCAGGGCCGCCATGCATCCGGTTCCCGCAGCTGTCACCGCCTGCCGGTATTCCTTGTCCTGTACATCCCCGCTGGCGAAAACACCGGGCTTATTGGTTTTAGTAGATTTACCTTTCGTGATGATGTATCCTGTCTGATCCATTTCCAGTTGCCCCTTAAAGATATCAGTATTCGGTTTATGACCGATGGCTACGAAAAAGCCTGTAATGGCTATCTCTTCCTTTTCCCCGGTCTTATTGTTAACCATGCGAAGTCCTTCCACCACCTGGCCGCCCAGGATCTCGTCCACCTCAGTATTGTATCGAATGTCTATATTTTTGAGGCTTATAACCCGGTGTTGCATGGCCTTGGAGGCCCGCATCTTGTCTTTACGGATAAGCATAGTAACTTTGCTGCAAATATTTGCAAGGTAAGAGGCCTCTTCAGCGGCGGTATCCCCGCCACCGACAATGGCAACCTCCTGGCCCTTATAGAAGAAACCGTCGCAAACTGCACAGGCAGATACGCCTCCACCCCGGAGCCTTTGCTCACTGGGAATATTCAGGTATTTGGCAGAGGCACCGGTTGCAATAATCACCGTTTCGGCTTCCACTATGGTACTGTCGTCAATAGTAATTTTATGGATCCCTCCCGGTTCATCACTGAAGTCCACCGCCGTCGCCATTCCAATACGGACTTCCGTACCAAAGCGTTCGGCCTGCTGCTGAAATTGCACCATCATGGTAGGGCCATCTACCCCATCGGGGTACCCGGGAAAATTATCAACTTCGGTTGTGGTGGTGAGTTGCCCTCCTGGCTCCATCCCGGTGTAGATCACCGGTTTAAGGTCGGCTCTGGCCGCATAGATGGCGGCTGTATAGCCTGCCGGGCCCGATCCCAGGATAAGCGTTTTAATTCGTTCTCTCTTCTCTGACATGATCAAATATTCGCTATATTATTAACACAGTAAAAGTAGGTTTTTCAATAAAAACCTTACAGTCAAAGTTATCAAAAGTTATTATGACGCCATAGCCACCCATAAGCCTGCCGGGGTTCAAAAAACTACTCGCTTTCCACTCCCAAAACGGTTCGAAACCCAAGGTGTTCCAGGCCGGAATCGATACTCGAAGCCATCCTTGCGGATATGCGGTAACTGGCACAATAGGATTCGTTGCAAAGAAATGACCCCCCCTTAATGACCCGCTCCTGTGCGTAGGGATTAGACGGATTGCTTGCAGCCCCCGGTCCAACAGGGTTCCTCATCACCCCTTCTGCCGCAATGAAAGAATAATATTTGTTATCATACCAGTCGCTTGTCCACTCCCATACATTCCCCGACATATCATAAAGACCGAAACCGTTAGGCTGATAGGCCATAACGGGAGCCTTCCCCTCGAACCTGTCGGTTACATCATTACTCACTGGAAATTCACCATTCCATGTATTGGCCATTTTGGGAAGGGCAGTAACTTCATCTCCCCAGAAATAAATGCTGCCTGATTTTGAACCCCTTGCTGCATATTCCCATTCGGCCTCAGTTGGAAGCCGCCTTCCTGCCCATTCACAATAGGCCATCGCGTCTTCGTAGGATATATGTACTACGGGGTAGTCCTCCAATCCTTCAATATTGCTTCCGGGGCCATGGGGCATTTTCCAGCTGGCACCAATTCGCCATTGCCACCACTGCGAGAAATCATACAGGTTGGGAACAGGACCTTTGGTTTTTCTGAAAACCAGGGATCCTGGTTGCAGGATAGAATCTGCCGGTTTCGGTGTCCCTTCCGGCAATTGATGCTTCAATTCATCCCAGTCCAGTGCCCGTTCCGCCACGGTTATATATCCGGTTTCCTCTACAAACCTGGAAAACTGGGCATTGGTTACTTCATGCCGGTCCATAAAAAACCCATCTATGACTACCGGATGCGCTGGTTTTTCATGCGGCATGGCATGCCTGTCCTGTGGGACTGCCCCCTGCATAAACTGTCCGCCCGGGATCCAGACCATACCATAAGGTGCACTGCTGCCTGCCGGTTGGTCCAATATAATATCCGAAGGGAGGGCGGCAGTATGGGAAGCGGGAGTTTCCTTTCCATTGGGCCCGGCCGACTTTTCCGCGGCAGTTTTCTCTTTGCACTGAGCAAGCAGAAGCAATGTAAGAATCAGGCTGTTCCTGATTATTTTAGCACGGCTTTGCAACATCTGTATAGGATTGACATGAATTGCAAAGTTATTTTATATATTCAATCCTTTAACCTGGAATACTATGAAAAAAAGTTATTTATCGGTAGGCATCCTTGTTTTACTGACACTTATATCCCTGAACTGCGGGAATAGCACCGGCGGTGATAAACAGAAAAATACAGCGGGGATAGTCGCAGATACCACTCTTTCCGGAATCAAGGACGCTCATTTTAAAGACACAATCGACGGAAAAGAGACCGCCCTTTATGTGCTAACCAATTCCAATGGTACAGAGGCGGTTTTCACAAACTACGGGCAGCGGCTGATTTCTCTGATGGTTCCGGACCGCGAAGGAAACTATGAAGACATTGTGCTGGGATTTGATTCCCTCCCGCCCTACACCCGTGGCAGGGGTGGTTTTTTCGGCGCCGTAGTGGGGCGGTACGGAAACCGCATAGGTAATGCCAGCTTTGTGCTGGACGGGACTACTTACCAGCTGGCGAAAAACAACGGGGACAACCATTTACACGGGGGTGAAAAAGGCTTTGAATCCATGGTGTGGGATGTGGATTCCGTGACTAATAATTATATAGCATTCCACCGCGTATCTCCTGATAAGGAAGAGGGTTATCCGGGAAATCTGGACGTACGCGTAGCATATACCCTCACGGATTCGAATGAACTGGTAATGGATTACCACGCCACCACGGATAAAAAAACCCATGTAAACCTTACCAACCATTCATACTTTAACCTGAAAGGCGCTGGGGAAGGTGATGTAACATCACATATTATGCAAATTAACGCCGATTCCATTACCCCTGTAGATAGCGAGCTGATCCCGACCGGGGAGCTCATAGCCGTTGAAGGAACACCTTTTGATTTCAGGAACCCCAAAGCTATTGACAAAGATATTGATGCTGAAAATGAACAACTTGACTTCGGCAGGGGGTATGACCACAATTTTGTATTAAATGACTCCCCTAAAAATGAAGACGGCCTGGTGTTTGCCGCAAGGGTGCTCGAACCTCAGAGTGGCAGGGTTATGGAGGTCTATACCAGCGAACCCGGGGTGCAGTTCTACGGCGGGAATTTCCTGAACGGGGAAGCCATCGGGAAAAAGGGCTGGGCATATCCTTTTCGCGGCGCCTTTTGCCTCGAAACCCAGCATTTTCCGGACAGCCCCAATAGACCGGAATTTCCATCAACGGTCCTGGAACCGGGTGAGGAATACCATACTACCACTATTTATTCCTTTGGGGTAGAACCCTGATAGTTAGTACGGTCACGGAATGTGGCTGCCATACATGGCTCTCCATGTATTTTTAAAGCTGTACCCCGGCAGGTAAAAACGGGGATTTTGAAAAGAGTTTGGCCACTATGATCGCTCAGGCTATCAGCCGTTGAAATTTCTCTATGTTCTCCTGGGTGCCGTTGATATATAACAAATCGTTCTGTTTTAGTTTTTCTTCCGGCTTTATGTTGTAGATCATAATGTCATCCCTGGAAATCGCCAGGATATTTACTCCATAATTGGCCCGGACATTGGTGTCTTTCAAGGACTTGCCCACCAGCTTGCCTCCATCGCTGATAATCCGCAGGCAGGTAATATTAAAGTCCGGGATTTTGGTTGTGCGGATGGTTGTAGGTAATTTTTTCTGGGTTTGGAACAAGTCATAATTGTCAGATCTGATAGAATCCACAAAATGGTCAATATCATCTTCCGGTACCAGGAAGTTATGCAGCACACGGGAAAATATCTCAATGGAGGTCTCGAACTCCTCCGGGATCACATCATCAGCTCCCAGCGCAATCAATTCGTTGATCTCCCTGACGTATCGGGTACGCACAAGCAGAAAAACCGATTGGGAAACCGAGCGGATATTGCCGATTATGGTTCTGGTTGCCTTAGGATCTGAAATGGCAACAACCACAGCTCTCGCCCTGGAAAGATGCACCGTTTCCATAATATGGTCATGGCTGGCATCTCCGAATATTATTGGGATCTTCTTTGCCTTTGCGGTCTGAACGAGCTGGGCGTTCAATTCAATTACTATATATGGGATATTGCTGTAGCGGGCAGCCTTTGCAAGGTTTGATCCGTTTATGCCGTATCCAATAATTATAAGATGGTTGCTGAGAGATTCTTCCACCACATCTCCCTGCTGTCCTGCTTTTTTAGACTTGTTGTTCAGGACATGGCCGATCTTTGTTTTTAACAGGGCAATGGAGATGCTTTCAGAGAAAATAATAACAAATGGGGTAAGCAACATAGACACAATAGACACGGCGAGGAAGTACTGGTTGGTTAACTCACTCAGCAGCCCGTACTCTATGCCCACCTTGGAAAGGATAAAGGCAAATTCACCCACCTGGAACAAGGAAAGCCCTGTAAGCAATACAGTACGGGGCGGGTAACCGAGTACGGCTATAGCGAGGGAGGCAATGGCCGATTTGATAAAAAACACCAGCAGCACAACCAGCATGATAATCCCGATATTGGAAAAAAAGAAATTAAGGTCGAGCAGCATACCAACCGAGATAAAGAAAAAACTTGTGAATAATTCCCGGAAAGGCAGGATAATACTGGTAGCCTGGTAGCTGTACTCGGATTCTGAAATGATAAGGCCGGCAAGGAATGCTCCCAGGGCCAGCGACAGGCCCGCCTCGGAGGTAAGGAAGGCTACTGCGAAACAGATGGTAATGGTAGTCAGTAAAAACAATTCCTTGCTATTGGTTTTGGCGATCGCGTGCATGAGTTTGGGTACCACATAGCGCGCACTAACTATGGTGATGGCCACCACTATGGCGGATTTAAGGAAAAGGGAAAGCACACTCATGGTGAGGTCTCCGGATTTTCCGGCCATTATGGGAGTTATCAGCATCATTGGGACCACAATAATATCCTGGAAAATCAGGATTGCCAAAGCATTACGCGCATGCGCGGCGGAGATCTCATTCCGGTCCTGAAAAACCTTTAAAACTATTGCAGTACTTGAAAGGGAAAAAAGGAAACCGACAAATAATGATTCCTGCCATGAAAAACCAAGGGAATAGTAGGCGGTACCAGCAACCAAAACGGTTAGCCCCACCTGGATCATCCCGCCGATAAAAACAGTTTTTTTGATGGAAGCCAGTTGCTTGATGGAAAGTTCCATCCCAATGACGAACAGAAGCAGGATCACCCCTATTTCAGAAATAATCTCGACCTGGTCTACCGCTTTTACAAGGCTGAGACCGTATGGGCCTATTATGGTCCCTGTAATAAGGAATCCAAGAATGGAAGGGAGCTTAATCCGTTGCAGGAAAAAAACTATCGCTACGGAAAATCCAAGTAAAATTAGAAGATCCTGTAATAGCGGTAAATGCATAGCTCTGGATGTATAATTTGTTCGTTGTTTTCAGGCTTTACGGTCTATTGCGGGGGGTGGGTTACCCAGTTTCCGCCTGGGGGAAGATACATAAAAAGTTGCACAGGCCAGTCGCTTTACCACTTTCCATGCCCCCCTTCAGAATTCTTACCCTTGCCTTTTCGGCTTTGCAAATCGAGTGTGTAGAGATCTCTAAAATGCCCTCAGGATTTTCGGCTGCCCTTATAATTGGCCGGCATCGGCAAATCCAATATTTTCCTATATTTTTAATATATGATCCGGGGATCTATCCCATTAACCGCCATGAATATTCTGTCAGTATTATTGATCATCTGTATCACCCTTTTTGGCCTGCTGGGCTGTTATCTTATTATTACCCGCAAAGGCAGAAGGCTGGTAAATTATCTGCTTGCGATATTTTTCCTGCTCTGGGCCATAGATTTCCTGGATGGGTATCTGCACCTCAGCGGATTCTTTCTTAAACATGTTCACCTGGCGTTGTGGACCGATCCCTTGATCCTGCTTTACGGACCCCTTATCTATCTGTTTACAAGGAATTACCTGGCAGAGAATCCGGGATTGAATATTTCGGACCTGAGGCACGGCATTCCGTTTCTCCTTGCCTTCTGCCTGCTGCTATTCGGGTACCAGCTTCGGCCCGCATCATATAAAAGGGAAATCCTGGCCGGTATGGTTAATATGGAACAACCTACTGAGGTGCTGTATGTTTTTATCATGGTTTACCTGCATTTCTTCCTATACCTGTACCGCTCGGTAAATCTTGTCCGGGCAAGGGAACGTGGCCTGCTGCAGTATTTTTCCCAAAAGCAGCTGCAGGGGCTCCAACAGCTGCTGCGGGCAATCATGCTATTATTGATTGTTTCCCTGTTGAACAGCTTTTTGCAATTTTATAGCGGACGAGCCCTGTTCGAAACGGGCACAGCTGTATTGTTGTTGCTGGTTGGGCTCTTTATCGCCTCTCTCCTGCTGAAGGCCCTTGACCAGTCGTCTTCCATATTACCTGCAGGAATCTCCGGCCGGTATGCAGGCAGTTCCCTGGAATCCGTGGAGATGCAGGCCATTGGGGTCAGAATTATCAGGGCCATGGAGGAGGAACAACTTTTCCTGAATCCGGAACTTACTATAGACGAGCTTGCCAGGGTTGTGGGATCGTCTACAAGAATGGTTTCCCAAACTATCAATTCCGGTTTCGGAAAGAATTTTTTTGATTTTGTCAATACGTACCGGATAGAAATGGCCCAACGATTGTTTCGGGATAATAAGGATCCCAAATTAACGGTGCTTGAGGTTATGTACCAGGCAGGCTTTAATTCCAAATCATCTTTCAATACCCAGTTCCGGATAAAAACAGGAACCACGCCCTCCGAATATCTCAGGAAAACAAAACAATCCCGTGTCTGAGTGCCATGGCTGCCTGAATTAATAATGCGTTCGACTTCCTGAAATCGGTCGCCCCGTTCCTTTCCATGTGCGAGATTTGCGAGAACTTTAATTGTACCGCAATGAAAACAGCATTCGTCTTTACCCCCCGTCAGCTCAGCCTGCAGAAGCAATTGTATTACCACTTCTATCCTGGCATTGCCATTATGATCGCATATATTTTAGCAGGTCCCTGGATTGTTGGAATGGGTTATCCGGGCCTGACCACTTTACTGCTTGCCGAACTCTTTATCCTCGCTCCAATAGGCCTGGGCCACCTGGCATGGCATAGCCGGAACAGCGTGTCCGAACAGAGCTTTGGGACTCTTATTCCTTTTACAAAAAAGCTCAATTTGGGCCAATACCTGAAATGGTGCCTGCTGGGGATCCTGGCTTGTACCCTTGTTTACCTCCCACTTTACCCGATGGGGCTGTACTTTAGGGAACAGCTGTTCAGCTGGTTACCTGAATGGTATTTTGACCCGGTTTATGGGTCGGCGGATACCGCATTGATCGCTAAAGTATTCCTGGCAGGAATTTTCATAGACGGGATCGTAGGGCCCGTGGCTGAAGAATTATATTTCCGGGGTTACCTGCTGCCGCGGATGGCCTACCTTGGTAAATGGGCGCCGATTATCAATGGACTGCTGTTTGGCCTGTACCATTTCTGGCAACCTCACAATTACCTGGCCATCATCGCTATCGGAATAGTATTGAGTTATATTGTCTGGAAAAAACAAAACGTCTACCTGGGTATTCTTATCCATTGTACCCTGAACATCCTCGGAGCCCTAACGGCTTATCTGGCAGCAAGCAACGGCGAGCTTATTATGCGGTAACACCCGATCGATTTGGAGGAAGTTTCCCGCGAACCCGGGATATAAGGGCAACCAAGCACCTTCAGAAGTAATGGAATAAAATAAGTGCTTTTTGGAAGTTGGCTGCAACAATGCTACCTTGTCTGGAAAGAACTGTTCAGAAAACCAAAAAAACCATTCAATGAAGACAGATTTCAACAAGGGCTACACGGAAACCGGGATCGGACTACTGCGAATAACGTTTGGATTGATACTCACCCTGGTTCACGGCTGGCCAACTTTAAAGGGGTTTTTGGAAGGGGATCATGATGCTTACCCCGACCCTTTGGGGATTGGGAGCTACCCTACTATGGGATTAATGGTCTTTGCAGAATTTTTCTGTGCACTGCTTGTAACCCTTGGCTTCTATACCCGCCTGGCTCTTATCCCCCTTATCACGGGATTTGCTGTTGCCTTCTTCGTGGAACACGCGGCAGACCCATTTGGGTACAAGGAACTACCGTTTCACTACCTGCTTGTATTTACAATTCTGTTGATCGCAGGCCCCGGGAAATATACCCTGGCGTCTTTTTTCAGGAAAGGCTAAAACCTTATTTTGCCGTCCATCCCCCATCTACGGTAAGCATGGACCCTACCATGTAGGTGGCAGCGTCACTGGCGAGGAAGAGGGCTGCCCCCTGTATCTCCTTAAGTTCTCCCCAGCGGGCAAGGGCTGTGGCGCCCACAATAAATTTTTTGGCTTCTTCCGTATCGGCTATGGGAACATTCATCTCGGTAAGGAAAGGGCCGGGGCAAATAGCATTCACATTGATATGGAATGGTGCAAGTTCAAGGCCCAGGGCCCGTGTCATTTGTACTACCGCCCCTTTACTGGTGGCGTAGGGGGTGCGGTTAGCAAGGCCAACCAGCCCCAGGGTACTTGCCATATTGATTATTTTTCCGTTCCCCTGCTTTTTCATCTGTGGGGTCACCGCACGGCAGGCATTCCAGGTACCCTGTACATTAACCTGCATAACCTTATCGAATTCCTCGGGGGTCAGCTCGTCTATGGCACCCCTTATATTTATGCCCGCACTGTTGATGAGGACATCGAGCTTCCGGTAGGTTTTAATGATAGCGGTAACCACCTTTTCCACCTCGGCAAGATTGGTAACATCAGCAGAATATGCCTTGGCCTGTATGCCATAAGCGGAGGCTAATTTTTTTGCCGCTTCCTCGCCTTCTTCCAGGTTGCGGTTCACCAGCATTACATGTGCTCCGGCCGATGCAAGGGCCGCGGCCATGGCATAGCCCAGGCCTTTGGAACCGCCAGTGATCATGGCAACCCTGTCTTTCATTTCAAATATTCTTAATCCTGGCAATACGGAATCTGTCATAAATTATTTATTAAGTTGTTCTGCTTATATGAATCCGTAGTGTTTCTTTGCATGTAAGAGAGACGTACGGTTATTTTCCACTTCCAGCGCAAGCTGCACATCTGCCGGCTGACCTGAAATCCGGGGAAGGGCCTCCTTGCTTTTATTCATTCTTATCCCGTGCAGGTAACTTGCCAGCTCAACGGCTGGCCGCTCTTCAAAGGTTGCCCAGTAGGACTCGGTCAGGCATGGTATCCGAAGGGGATCTCGCGTAATCATTTCCAGGTTGAAGCGTACATCGGGATTTTTATTTTTTATGGCAGCTATCATGCCTTCAATATCCAGGTAACCATCCCCCAAATTTACTTCGGAAAGAAGGAAACCATCTTCATATTCCTCCACGGCCATATCTTTAAGGTGCACGGAAAATGTATAAGGCGCAAGGGAAGTTACCACTTCCATGGGGTCATCCAGCAAGGAGATGTTGTTTCCTGTATCGAGGGTCACCCCTACCCATTCGCTGCCAATAAGCTCCAGGATTTCAATCATCTCCCCAATCCTCCAGTCTTTATGGTTCTCAAGGGCAAGTTTAACCCTATGCTTTTTTATTACGGGTTCGGCCAGTTGAATTGCGGCAATGGAAGCTTTCCTGAATGCCTTGAATTCTTCCAGGGAATGGAAGTCTTCATACCGCCTTCCGGATAAGCAAACCGCCCTGAAAATATCTACCCCGGCTTCTTTGGCCATTTTTATCTCACTCTCAAACCTGCGTAAGTCGCCATCGTCTTTAGGCATCTTCAATTGTCCTTCAACAAACATGTTGAGTTTGTCCTGCCGGACCCGCACCTCTTTTACCATCTGATTGTCCCAATTGCGAACATTTACCTGCACCCCCCCAAAACCAATTGAGTGGCAATGATCTATCATGTGGAGGGCATTGCCAAAAGGCGGATAAACTTTGCTATCCAGGTCTCTGTACCATCGCATATAGTAACCTGCCTCCGCCACGCCAAACCGTAATTCGGGGGAGGGACTTAAAAAACCGGGGATAACAGGCATGGCCATGGCCAGGCTGCCGGCTGCAGAATTGCGGATAAAGTTTCTTCGCTTCATTTCGGCTGGATTGCTTTAATTGGTATACCTACTAAAATACATTTTTAAGCCGAAAGACCATCTACTATCCCCACAGCTTTAAGATTAGTCAAAAAAATGACGAAATCGTATCATTTATTACCTAGGAAGCCGGCATTCTTTTCCCCAACTTGCCATCTCAGGTTTATTTTTTCCAGGATACTGTGTGTTCCTGCAAATTAATAATATCAGCCGAGGCCGGCGCCGGGTCTGCAGGGAAACCGCCCTTTCGGGCAAAATGAAGGATGACGAACCAAAATGCATTAAATTACCCGATAAATGATAAAATCGATCAATCCATTTTGGAAAATGCTTTAAAGGTAATATTTTCATTGCCTTTAGAACATTTGGTCGCAGGAAACCGCAAGGTGTTCTTTCCTTTAGAAACAAACAGCCAACTATAAGGACCCCATGAAAAAAGAAGAGAAAAAAAAGCTAAGGAGCGAAGATTGGTTTAGCCCCGAAGATGTTAAACAAGGATTCATCCACCGTTCCTGGCTGCGTAATCAGGGATACCCGGATGATTATTTCAGGGGGCGTCCGGTAATCGGAATCTGCAATACCTGGTCCGAACTAACCCCATGCAACGGCCACCTCAGGGAATTTGCTGAGTTTGTTAAACGCGGGGTCCTTGAAGCAGGAGGGGTCCCATTTGAATTCCCGGTAACCAGTATGGGAGAAACCATCATGCGGCCAACCGCCATGTTGTTCCGGAACCTGGCAAGCATGGACACCGAGGAATGTATCCGCGCCAACCCTCTGGACGGGGTAGTATTGTTAACGGGATGCGACAAAACCACCCCTTCCACCCTCATGGGGGCCTGCAGTGTAGACCTGCCCACCATTGTTGTTCCGGGTGGCCCCATGCTTAACGGGAAATACAAAGGGGAACGCATAGGATCCGGTACCTTTGTCTGGACCCTGAAAGACCGTATTAAAAACGAAGGCTTTACCCCGGAAGACCAGGTGGAAGCGGAGATCTGTTCCTCCCGTTCTTCGGGCCATTGTATGACGATGGGTACGGCTTCGACCATGGCGTGTATGGTGGAATCCCTTGGGCTAACCCTGCCCGGGGCGGCGGCCATCCCTGCAGTCGACTCCCGTAAAAAGGCCCTTGCCCAGCTCTCGGGCAGACGGATAGTGGAAATGGTGCGCGAAGACCTTCGCCTTTCGAAGATCCTCACTCGCAATGCATTTGAAAATGCCATCAAACTAAACGCGGCTGTGGGCGGCTCAACCAACTTTATCATCCACCTGACCGCAATTGCCGGGCGTATTGGAGTGGACCTGAAACTAAAAGATTTTGATACCGTAGGAAGCGATATTCCCCTGCTGGTAAACCTGATGCCCTCCGGTAAATTCCTGATGGAGGATTTTTTCGATGCAGGCGGCCTTCCGGTCGTGATCCGGCAGTTACATGAACATTTACACAATGATGCCATTACGGTAAACGGCAAGCCCATTGGAGAAAATAACCAGAGAGCGGAATGCTATAATACAGAGGTGATTTCCACAATTGAAGCGCCATTCCAGGAAAAAGCCGGGATAGCCGTGCTTTACGGGAATCTGTGCCGTGACGGGGCGGTAATAAAACCGTCTGCAGCAACCCCGGAACTTATGACCCACCGGGGAAAGGCAGTGGTTTTTGAGACCATCGAGGAATATCTGGCAACTGTAGACGACCCAGGCCTGGATATAGACGAGAACAGTATAATGGTGCTTAAAGGGGTAGGTCCTGTGGGCTACCCCGGGATGGCCGAGGTGGGCAATATGGACCTTCCCGTGAAAATCCTCAAAAAGGGCGTCAAGGATATGGTACGGATATCAGACGGCAGGATGAGCGGTACTGCATACGGCACAGTAGTGTTGCATGTTTCTCCGGAATCTTCGGTTGGTGGCGTGCTGGGACTGGTACAAAGCGGTGATTATATAGTACTCGACGTCCCTAACCGCAAACTTCAGCTTGAGGTAGACGAGGCTGAACTAGCCAGGCGAAAAGCAGCCTGGCAGCCCCCAAATCCCCATACAGACCGCGGATATGTGAACCTTTATACGCGGACGGTACAACAATCCCATCTGGGAGCCGATCTGGATTTTCTGGTCGGTAAATCAGGCGCCAATGTAAACAGAGATGCCCACTAACAAAAACCAACCAACATGACTGCCATTATTTTACTGCTTATAAGTGTCCTGTTGATTATCCTGTTAACCGCGAAGTTTAATGTACACCCCTTCCTGGCTTTGCTTGGGGCGGCTTTGTTCTTCGGACTCTTTTCTGAAATGAACATGGATACCATTATCCAATCTATTAACGATGGATTTGGTATTACCCTGGGGAAAATCGGGATCGTTATTGTGCTTGGGGTAATTATCGGTGCTTTCCTGGAGCATTCCGGCGGCGCCTTTAAACTGGCGGAAATTATTCTTGGCATCATCGGCCGGAAGCGTGTGCATGCAGCAATGGGAATCGTTGGGTTTATCGTGTCTATCCCTGTTTTCGCCGACAGCGGATTCATCATTCTCAACCCTCTGAACAAGAGCCTTAGCAAAAGAGCCAAACTATCAATAGTGGGTACGGCCACAGCCCTGATCCTTGGCCTGATGATTACCCATGTGCTGGTGCCGCCTACCCCGGGACCCATCGCTGCGGCCGGGATCATAGGGGCTGATGTGGGCCTTGTGATGCTCATAGGGTTGGTCATTGGGTCCATCGCCCTGATCCCTACTATTTATTATTGCAGAAAAATGGGCGCCAGGTATTACATAGACCCAAACCCCGATATTACGGAAGAAGAGATCAGTGAAAAGATCAAACATGCTCCGGGCGCCTTTAAATCCTTCCTTCCTATCCTGGTCCCTATCCTACTGATTGTAGGGAAATCTTTAATGGATTTTAACCTGGTAGAAGGGCAGGAACTTGCAGGCTGGCAAAAGGTGCTGTCCTTTGTGGGATCTCCGGTGATCGCCTTGCTGATAGGAATGCTGCTATCCTTTCTATTACCAAAAAAATTCGACAAGCAAATGCTTTCAACCACCGGATGGGTAGGCAAAGCCATGGGCGATGCCTCCAATATCATCCTGATTACCGGTGCCGGTGGTATTTTTGGCACCATCCTTCAAAACAGCGGGATAGCCACCACCCTGGCTGATACGCTTTCCGGGGCAAACCTCGGGATATGGCTGCCTTTCCTGCTCTGCGCCGCCATCAAAACAGCACAGGGTTCGTCTACCGTCGCACTAATCACCACAGCGTCAATAATCGCGCCCCTGCTCCTGACCCTCGGGTTTGAAACTGCTATAGACAAGGCCCTGGTGGTTTCTGCAATCGGTGCCGGCGCCATGGTAGTTTCCCATGCCAACGACAGCGGGTTCTGGATCTTAACCCAGTTTTCCGGAATTGATGTAAAAACAGGCTATAAAGTATATACACTCGGAACATTTTTGGTGGGGACTTTTGCAGCCCTTCTGGTGTTCCTTGCAACTTTTGTGTTATAGTACCAGGTACGAAGTACGAAGTACAGTAGGCAGAATACAAAGTATAACGCAACATTGAACTTTGAACCCAGGATTTGAATGATAACCAAAGTAATTTCAAAGCGTTCCCCCGCCCTTATCCTTCTTACCGCTATAGCAACAGCGGGTTTCTTTTCCTGCGACCGCGGGCCATCCCCCCCGCTAAGCCCGGAGGAGGCCCTCCGTTCCTTTGTACTGGCCGACACGGATCTTAAAATTGAACTGGTTGCCGCCGAACCCCTCGTTCAGGATCCGGTAGCCATGGCCTTCGATGCCGGAGGCAGGCTGTGGGTGGTGGAAATGCTTTCATTTATGCGCGACATAGACGGTACCGGGGAAAAAGACCCTATAGGCCGGGTCTCGGTTTTATTCGATGACGATGGGGACGGCCAAATGGACCGCAGCCAAATATTCCTTGATAGCCTGGTACTTCCCCGGGCTATCGGCCTGGTTGAAGGCGGAGCGCTGATCTCGGAAAATATCCCACTCTGGTATGCGGAAGATACAGACGGGGATTTCAAAGCAGACAAAAAAACCCTGGTCGATTCAACTTATGGAGGCTCCGGAATGCCCGAACACTCTGCCAACGGCCTTTGGATGGGTCTGGATAACTGGATTTACAACGCCAAATCGAAATACCGTTATCGCAAAACACAGGGAGAATGGATAAGGGACGAAACCGAATTCAGGGGGCAGTGGGGAATTACCCATGATAATGCCGGGAGGCTTTTTTATAACTACAACTGGTCGCAACTCCATGCCGATCTGGTCCCTCCCAACAGCCTGCAGGATAACCCGCATCATACCCCTAAAAGCGGGATAGACCACGGACTCACCCTGGATCGGGCCATTTATCCCATCCGCAGCAATACCGCAGTAAACCGGGGATATGTACCTGGTACCCTCGATGAAACTGGTAGGCTCCTGGAATTTGCCTCGGCCTGTGGCCCTCTGGTGTACCGGGGCGACGCCCTCCCTCCTCCCTATTGGGGCGATGCCTTCGTGTGCGAACCTACTGCAAACCTCATAAAACAGAATGATATAAACGAAGATGGGTTTATGCTTAGTGCCACCGCGACCTATCCAGACAGGGAATTCCTGGCTTCCCCCGACGAGCGTTTCCGGCCGGTTTCCCTGGCTTCAGGCCCTGACGGGGCCATCTATGTGGTGGATATGTATAAGGGTATTATACAACACGGCCCATATATGACAGACTATCTGCGGGAAGTAACCCTAGACCGCAAACTCGACAAACCTATAAATATGGGCCGCATCTGGCGGATTACTTCCGGGAATGGGAAAAAAATCAACAGGCCGGATCTTGAAAAACTCCGGCCCCTGGAGCTGGTTACCCAACTCGAAAGCCCCAATGGCTGGACACGCGACCAGGCACAACGACGTCTTGTAGATAAAGGCGACATATCGGTGTTGGAAGGTTTGAAGGCCATGGTCATTTCAGGCAAACCCCTGGGGAAATTGCATGCGCTGTGGACGCTTGAAGGTCTTGGTGTGGATGAACCCGGGGTTTACCTCCCCGGCCTGGATGCTGAAGATCCGGTTGTGGCCCAGGCGGCCCTGAGAATCCTGGTAGATATCAGCATAGACAAACCCCGCGTCAGGGAGGAACTGGAGCGGTTTATAGCCAACAGCTACGAAGAAGCTCCTGCCCTCCTGAAAATGCAGATGATCCTGGTCTGCGATGAAATTTCACCCGGCATAGCGCTGGAGAAAACCAGGCGGTTTCTGCATACCTACGGAGAATTGCCGGTGGCAAGGGATGTGGCCATGAGCAGCCTCGAAGGAAGGGAAATGGATTTTATGATGGAGTTACTGCCAGTTGCCGGTACCGGCACCCCTGAGCAGAGCAGGGAAATTTTTATGGAGATGCTGGCCACTGCCATCACAAATTCCGGGAAACAGGCAGATATCACCCGCCTGCTGGCCATGCTCGAAACCGGCGCGAGTGAATCCTGGGTAAAACGTGCCATCCTCCAGGGGATGCTGAATGCGGGACAACCGAGTGATGGTTCGGCCTTGGCTTTATCAGCTCAACCCAAGGTCTTTAAAGCGCCTGATCCTGAACGACAAGCTTTACTGGTGCAGCTGGAGCAGCGCTTTACCTGGCCGGGCAAACCTACAGCACCCATGGCTGAAAGATCGCAAACTTTTGAAATTGACGCGGGGATAATGTCAAACGGGCGTCGGCAATACCTCAACCTCTGTGCCAGCTGCCACGGTACCCAGGGAGAAGGGATGAACCGTTTCGCCCCACCCCTGAAGAACTCCGAATGGGTGAATGGTGAAGAATACAAGCTTGCCATGATACTGTTGCACGGAATGGAAGGACCTGTAACAGTAAACGGGAAGGAATACAATATTCCCGATATCCTGCCCAGCATGCCATCGTTCACCACTTTACAGGACCAGGATATAGCAGCGATTGCCACTTATATCCGTAATTCGTGGGGCCATTCGAATCCCGCCGTAAGCGGGCGGATGGTTGGGGGTATCCGCTTCCGGACACAGGGGAAAATGCAGCCATGGACAGCCGCGGAACTCGATACCCTACAATTCAGCCTGCAATAGGAAGCTGAAGAGTTCTTACTGGCACAGCGGCCCGCGGCCGCATTAAAAATTTACCCCTTTGCGGCAAGATCCCTGGCCGGATGGAGTTATTTTCTTCCATCCAAGGAAATTATCTATATACACTATGGGGGAAAGTAGGATAACCACAAAATTCAAACTCAGGGATTTACCCGGCTTATTAGCCCAAACCTTCAGGAACTGGATTGCCTCAAATCCATGGCGGCTGGGTGCGGTGGTAGCCTATTACGCCGTACTTGCCCTGCCAGGTTTACTGGTAATCATCATCAATTTTGTTGGGGCCATTTGGGGTGTCGAGATTGTAGAGGGCCAACTGATCAAGGAGATCTCCCAAAACATAGGGCAGGATACCGGAGAGGCCATCAAGGAGATGGTGAAGGAAACCCAGCAGCAAGATAAAAATATGATTTCCACCATCCTGGGAATCGGGATACTTATTTACGGGGCAACGGGGGTTTTCTATCAGCTGCAGCTATCCCTGAACAAAATCTGGAAGATCCCGGAATCCCCTGGCCCGGGGTACCTTAAAATGCTTACCGACCGCGCTCGTGGCTTCGCATTTATCCTTGCGCTGGGTTTCCTTTTGCTTATTAGCTTTATAATTACCGCGGCTATTTCGGTGCTGAACAACTACCTCCATAACCTGTTTCCCGACTTGGTAATCTATATCGCCTATATTCTGGACTTTATTTTTTCCATCGGCTTCATTACCGTATTGTTCGCCCTGATCTTTAAATACCTCCCCGATGCCAGAATCCGTTGGAAGACGGTATGGAAAGGGGCTTTCCTAACTGCCCTCCTCTTTTTCCTGGGAAAGTTCCTCATGGGGCTTTATTTTGGGGAGGCTAATCCGGGAACAACATACGGGGCGGCAGGAACCATAGTGCTAATTCTGCTCTGGGTTTCCTATTCCAGTATGATCCTTTTCTTTGGAGCCGAGTTCACCTGGGTGTATGCTGAGAAATATGGGCTGGGAATCGATCCGGAAAGGCAGGCTGCCCGAAGTAAATCAGGAAAGGACTGATCAAAGATCCTTCATACTGCCAGTTACCGATTGAAGGGCTGGCAGGCAAGATGTGCCGACTGGAATATGCGGTCTGTCGCTTATATGCTTTTATCTTCCTATCCACAAACCCGATCCGGTAAACACCCCGATTATTTTGATGGAGCCGGGATACGGCGGATTTATTAATTAATTTACGTGATCCGGGCACTCTCATTCAGGTGACGAAAAATCAGCGGCGGGTGTTACCTGATACTGTCGTTTATTTTTTTTACGGAATCTGCCTGCACGCTATCCCTGTTCCGTTCTCCGACTGTACTGTCGGGGCCTGCTAATTCGCGCGCTTTCTCCATGCTCTCATCTACCTGTTCCCTGATGGCCGCATCCTTGCCGTTAGTTTCAGGAAGATGCTGCGGCTCACGGTCGCGGCAAGAGAAAACCAGGAAGGCAAGCAACATGAACACCCCTGTAACAAAACCCTTTATTTTTAATATGACTTGCGAGTTTTCCATACATAAAATTCCTGTACTACAGCGGGATTCATTTGCTCAAATCCTTAAATAATTAACCTGAAAACCCCTAAGGGAACAGGAGAAATCAGAAAGAAGAAAAAACCAGGCGCAAAATCTTTTCTGGTTAATTATCCTGCTTAATGCGATCAAGAAAAAGTTACAGCAATGTTAACTTTAAAATCAGGTAACAATAAAAAAGCAATGCCATGCCCGACAAGAGGATAAAGAACGAGGAACAGTATGAAGCCCTCAGGGATAAAGGTTATAGTAAGGAAAAAGCGGCGAGGATCGCGAATACCCCGGATTCGGGTAAAAAAGGCGGCGCTGCGAGCCCATACGAAGACTGGTCTAAGGACAGTCTTTATGAAAAGGCGAAAAAAGTAGGTGTTGAAGGAAGGTCTTCAATGAATAAAGAAGATTTAATTAATGCACTGCGGAATAACTAAGCTTCAAAAGAACGATTAAAGGCTTTTTTAAGGTCTTGGTTCTTTGCAGAAGTCAATTAGGGCATAACTATGTCAGGGAAAAAACCAGGGCGAAATTTTCTGGTACAAGTGCTCAATACCCCTGAATCGGTAATAGAACATTTGGACCTTGTTTATACTGCGGAAAAAAATCTGAGTATTTCACGAAAAAAACATGGTCGGGGGTTTGCCTATCTGAAAAATGGTAACCGTATAAAAGACCGGAATCAGCTGGACCGTATCAGGAAGCTCGTAATACCGCCAGCGTGGCGGGACGTTCGGATAAGCAATACTGCAAAAGGCCATCTGCAGGCTGTAGGCTACGATGAAAAAGACAGGAAACAGTACCTGTATCACCCCTTATGGCAAAAGGTAAGGAATCAGTCCAAGTTTTACAAGATGACGGCTTTTGGCAGGCAACTGCCGGCCATCAGGAAAAAGATATATTCCGACCTTGATCAGGAGGGTTGGCCAAAAAACAAAGTGCTCGCCCTCATTGTCCGCTTAATGGAAACCACACATATTCGCGTAGGCGGGGCGCAATATGCCCGCGACAATAATTCCTACGGGCTTTCCAGCATGCGTAAAAAGCATGTAACCCGTGAAAAGGGAGGTATTTTGTTTGAGTTCAAAGGCAAAAAAGGGATTTCCCACTGTGTTGGCCTTGATGATAAAAAACTGACCAGAATGGTAAAGCAATGCGAAGAAATACCGGGATGGGATCTTTTCCAGTATTACGAGGAGGACGGAAATAAATATAGCATAGACAGCGGCATGGTTAATGAATACCTGCATGCTGTAAGCGGTGAATACTTCACCGCCAAGGATTTCAGGACATGGTTTGGATCACTGATTTTCTTTGAAGCATTATCGACTTTGGAGAACAGCAGCGACCCGGACGTACGAAACAAGAACATCCTACAGGCTTTGGACAGAGTTGCCGAAGACCTGGGAAACTCCCGTACTACCTGCAGGAAATACTATGTACATCCAGTGCTGATAAGTGACTATGAAGAAGGGAAGCTGCAGAAAGCCTTCCCAGTCATGAAAGAGAAAAAGGATTCTAAATATTTTTCTGCGGCCGAGAAAGTGCTGCTAAAACGTTTCGGGCAATATAAACCGGAACATGTGGCAGATTAACAAAATTTAACTACGTCCTGATGTGTTAAATCTTTCAAAAAGCATGTTTTTGGACCAAAAATTTCGTACATTTATCTAATCGTATTTAAGGGTGCTTTCAGTTAAATGAAGGCTGAGATGATACCTTCAGATTGGATGGGTAATGCCACCCAAGATAAATATGATAAGCAAAGGGAATGCATAATGTCACCATTATCATTCCCTTTGTCCATTTTACAGTAATCCTGAGATGTTATAACGAAGCGTATATCATAGCCATTATAGGCAATTACTATCGGAATTGGTATCCTGCAGGGATGGTTTTGTAACTTAAAGTCGAAAGACCATGCTTATGGGTTTGGTTTTCAAAAAAATTAAACCAGGAGAATATGATACACGACAGCTGGAGCAGTTTTTCTGTACACGATCTCGATACTGCGGAAAAATTTTACGGTCAGGTACTCGGAATCCGGGTAAAAAGGCTTGATATGGGCATTTTGGAAATGCTCCCCCCGGGGGGAAACAAGGTTTGGATATATCCCAAGGACGACCATGAGCCGGCCTCACATACGGTACTCAATCTGATTGTAGATAATATGGACAAAGAAGCCGACCGCATGTTCGGGCTGGGAATAACTTTTGAACGCTACCCCGGATTTGATATGGATTCCAAAGGCATTGTCCGTTCCGGTAACGGGCCGACGATCGCGTGGTTTAAAGACCCCTCAGCCAATATTATTGGTATTATAGAAGGCCCGCCGACGGCGTGAAGGCCAATAAATCCAATGACAAAGTAATCTCATGTCCGATTTTCAGGTGCCATGCCCCATGGTAAAAATTGCATGAAGACAGCACGGCTTCTTACAACTCAAAAATATAAGCCGATTACGCATATATCTTATCATTGCCCGAATAGTTATCTTTAATGAACCTATTGTACACGTTTAATATATTTGCATAATTAATATGCGATTAAATTGACGGCCTTGCCACCTCCCAACTTAGAAAATAGTTTTCATACATTGATAGATAGCGATTTGTTGGTCCGTTCCCCCGGACGGATCAATCTCATTGGAGAGCATTTAGACTACAATGGCGGGTACGTTTTACCGGCTGCCATCGATAAGCGTATAGAACTTTCCTTCAAAAAGAACCAATCTGCAGGTTATACCTTTTATTCCGCTGAACTCAACAAGGGATTTTCCATCACGGCTGAGGAAGTTGCACCCCGCACGACCATTTGGGAAAACTTTATTGTGGGGATCATCGATCAGTACCTGGAGCTGGGCTATGGAAAGCTCGAAGGGTTTGACTGTTTCATTAAAAGCAATCTTCCGGTAGGAGCCGGACTAAGTTCTTCCGCTGCCCTGATGTGCGGGCTGGCCAAAGGAATCAACGATCTTTTTTCACTGAAACTTTCCGATACGGAGCTGATCCTTATGGCCCAGAGGGCAGAGCACAAGTATGTGGGCACCAATTGCGGTATTATGGATCAGTTTGCCGTAATGAAGGGAGTTAAGAACGGTTTGATATTCCTCAATTGCAAAACCATTGCTTATGAGATCGTGGAGGCCGACTTCGATCCGTACCAGATTGTCCTGCTCAATAGCAATGTGTCGCACAGCCTTGCCGGAAGCGAGTACAATACGAGACGGGAGCAATCTGAAAGGGCACTGGGGGCCATCAATGCGGTTTTTCCCGGCTATGATTTTCTGGCTGATGTTCCGAAAGCTATCCTCCTGAAGAACCGCGCGGCTATGGATCCTATTCTTTTTAAAAGGGCCCGCTTTGTGGTAGAGGAAAACCAAAGGGTACAAAAGGCGGTAAGGAAAATCAAAAATGGCGATATTATAGCATTCGGGAAGTTAATGTATGGCTCCCACAAAGGCATGAGGGAACTGTACGAGATAAGCTGTCCGGAACTTGATTTCCTGGTCAGCTGCGCACGGTCTGCAGAACATGTTGCCGGGGCCAGGATGATGGGCGGAGGTTTTGGCGGCTGTACGATCAACCTGGTTGAAAAACAACATGCCGGGGCATTTATCGGGGAAACTTCCCGGGCGTATCTGGAGGCTTTTAACAGGCAACTTACCCCTATCAGGGTATCCATCAGCGCCGGCGCCAGCAGTAACTCCCTTAAGTAGAAATTTACCACTTTGTGTCTTCCCGGGAGCGATCCCGTAACGGTATCCCGCAAGCCCCGGATGATTTTCAGGAGGCTCAGGAAAAGTTGAACCCCGGGGCAAGGAGTTATTCTTCCGGATCGGTTTCATCGGCGGCCTCGGCCAGCGGATGGTCTGTATTTCCCAGGCCCACGATTGTAATGATGCTCCGGACGGTATCGTAAAGCATGATCACCACCATGATGAGTGCGGCGCTCAGGACACTGGAAATCCCCAGGGAAAAGTAGTAGATGATATTAAACCAGTTGGCAGGCACATTCTCAGATTCCGTGATAGGCAGGTTAAACAGGAGGAATGCCACTACCGAGGCAATAAATACGGCGGTATCTAATTTTGCGATTTGTATAACGTTGACATAGTGGGCTTTCTTAAGCTTGGAATCTGCCGCTGAACTGATACTGAGTAAGGTGAGCAATAATGCCAGAATGGTGGCGGAGGCCAGCGCGATGGTATTGCAAAGGGTATTCAGGCCGGAAATGGAATTCTTGATCAGGACTTTCGCCTCGTAGCCACTTAGTTTTCCCATCAGGAAAGTACCGAGCAGGATCACAACCAAAGAAATGAGCCCCCCGATAATGGCACGTTTGGAATATCTGCTTAACGACATGATTCTTTGCTTAACCCTTTCATCCGGAAACGCCCTGGCAAGATCCGGGTAGCATTACATGATTGCTCCGGTTCATCAGGGTGAAAATCGAACTTACAGTTCTCGAATATAGCCGTTTCGGGGAAAGAAGTTGAACTATAAACCACTCACTTTTGATTCAATAGCAGCAGGAGGAATGTAATACCTCAAAGGCCCATCTTGTTTGTAGGATTAAAACATTAGCAAGGGCTGCTGAAGGTCGAATTAGTGTCGCTTTTAAATATCAAAAGAAAGAATGGGTTATTTCTAATAAACTTTCTTAATTTTGCCCTCGCGTTTGAGGACGGGTTCCGTCAGAATCCCAGAATGCTTAAAGTGGGCTCCGATATAATTTTTGGAATTTGGAATTTGTGTAGTGAAATTTTACAGCGTCAGCTGTTTCGGGATGTGGTCCCGAAGCTTCGTTCGGGATAAACTCCGTCTGCTAGCGTATATTTCCAAATAAAGAATTGGAATTTGGAATTTGTGTTTTGAAATTTTACAGCGTCAGCTGTTTCGGGATGTGGCGCAGTCTGGTAGCGTACGCGCATGGGGTGCGCGTGGTCGCTGGTTCGAATCCAGTCATCCCGACGAACCACTTTTAAGTGGAACTAAAACACTGTTAATCATCTGATTTTCAGTGTTTTTTATTTTTAACATATTCAATTGAATTCATCTAAATACATCGTTCTGGTGTATAATCAGGTGACATAAATTACACAAAGTTTGCACTACCTTTAAAGGGTTTTAAGGGTGATTTTCAAGGGTTTAGAGCCTTGATTTGTCCTTCTTAATCATTAAAAATATGCGAACTGACACCACTTTAGCCGTCATTTTCTACCTCCGGAAGAAGAATACCCGACCGGAAAAAGCCTACATCATCGCCCGGATCACCGTTAACAAAAAGCGGGCGGAAATCAGTTTAAAAAGGTCCATTCCGGGGAAAGATTGGGACCCCTACCGATGTAGAGCCAAACCCCTTACCCATTCTTTAAAGCTTTTGAACACCTACCTGGACGAGGTTTACGGGCAGATTTTGGATGCCCAT
>CAYSVQ010000015.1:0-3266 GCA_964434565.1 uncultured Flavobacteriaceae bacterium
CATGATTATCTGATTTTATTGTTATGTAGTTTTTTTTTGATTTGTTTCTGGTTAGTAGGTATAGTGCCTGCTTTCCGTCCACCGTACCCTTTTACTATCCCTGAAACTGGAGAAAAAGGCAAATCGTCTGGCTTCTGTGGGTGAGGGGCTGCTGATTCTTTTCATGACTATTGGATTTATTTAATTGTTCTTGGTTTTACTGATTGTGGAAGGTTATTTCCTAATCTCCCGTTCCAGCCAAATCCTATGATAGGATATGTGATGCTGTATTTATTTTTACTATTTAAGTTTTTCAAGGCTGTTGTTGTTCGTTTACTTATCTGATAGACGACCGATATTTCATTTTGTTACAGTACCTTGTTATAAATAGTACCGTTTTAAACAATATTTAACATTTCCTGGCAGGGGTAGGGCAGATATCAGAAGTCTTTACCATAATATTTGACGGGGGTAGGCCAGTAACTTAATGTATTTGAAAGCATTTTGATTTTCGCCCATTCCTGCCATTGAAAAAACAGAAAAAAGTCATATCTTCATGAAGTACGCCAATCCGGGCTGCATTGTGTATATTGATCCTAAGGCTTATGAAGGTTTTTGACAATAAGCATATCAAGAATGTGGTATTTGTAGGTGCCCATGCGGCCGGAAAGACAACTCTGGCAGAGACCATGCTTTTTGAAGCCGGGTTGATCAACCGGCGTGGCAGCGTGGAACTTAAGAGTACTGTATCGGATTACCATGAAATTGAACATGAAAGGGGGACTTCTGTTTTCGCCACCCCACTGCACACGGAGTGGAGGAATTATAAGATCAACATTATTGATACCCCCGGCCTTGATGATTTTGTTGGGGAAATAATATCCTCTATCAGGGTGGCCGATACCATCGTGACCGTCCTCAACGGCCAGCAGGGTGTAGAAATTGGCACGGAGATCATATGGAACTACATTGACACCTACCACAAACCCACACTTTTCGTAATAAACCAGATAGACCATATCAATGCCAACTTCGATCGCAGTTTCAGCAGCATTAAACAGCTGGTAGGGAATAATGCCGTATTAGTGCAATACCCACTGCAACTCGATGGTGCCCAATGCATTGTGGATGTCCTGAAAATGATATGCTACCGCTTTTCTGCAGAAGGCGGGAAACCCGAAAAGATCCCCATCCCGGATGATCAGAAAATCAAAGCAGACATCCTGCATAACGAACTGGTTGAAAAGGCAGCTGAGAACGATGAGGCACTCATGGAATTGTTTTTTGAAAAAGGGACCCTGGATGAAAACCAAATGCGGCAGGGAATTAAAATGGGAATGCTCAATCATGAACTCTTCCCGGTTTTTTGCGTTTCTGCCTTAAAAGATATGGGAAGTGGCCGGTTGATGGGCTTTATAGACAATGTTGCCCCCTCCGCCGCAGATCTTCAACCTGAACAAACCCTTGAAGGTGATACCCTTCTCAGGAAAAAAGATGCCCCGACTTCACTTTTTGTGTTTAAGACCGTTTACCAGCCCAGCCTTGGCCAGATCACTTTTTTTAAAGTTACCTCCGGGATAGTCAGGCTGAACGACAAACTTGTGAATTCCCGAAACGGGGAGACCGAAACCCTTAATCAGTTGTTTATTATGGACGGGAAAAAAAGGGAACCGGTAACCAGGCTCGAAGTAGGGGATATTGGAGCAAGCCTCAAGCTAAAATACACTGATACCAATGATACCCTCCATCAACCCGGGGCCAGGATCACCATTAAACCCATACAATACCCTCATCCAAGGACAAGGAAGGCAGTTACAGCTGTAAAACAGCAGGAAGAAGAAAAACTTACCGATGCCTTAAGGAAAATCCATAGCCAGGATCCTACCGTGGAAGTTAAATACTCCGGGGAATTAAAGCAGCAGATCCTCTCATGCCAGGGAGAACTGCACCTGGCAACAATTCAATGGGCACTGGAGCATGTGTACGGAGTGGAAACAGAATTTACACAACCCAGGATTGCCTACAGAGAAACCATCCAGCGATCTACAGCTGCTACTTACCGCCATAAAAAGCAATCGGGAGGTGCCGGGCAATTCGCAGAAGTTCACCTTAAAATCGAACCTTGGTATCCAGGAATCGAAGAACCGCAGGGCTTTAATATCAGAGGAAAAGAGGAAGTAGATCTGCCCTGGGGTGGTAAACTGGTCTTCTATAATTGCATTGTGGGTGGGGTTATAGACCTGCGTTATCTGCCTTCCATTAAAAAAGGAATCCTCGAATTTATGGAAACAGGCCCACTTACCGGCTCCTATATTCGAGACGTGCGTGTAATGGTATACGACGGGAAGATGCATCCTGTGGATTCCAATGATATTGCTTTTAAGATTGCAGGGGCACACGCTTTTAAGGAAGCCTTCCTGAATGCTAAACCCAAGTTGCTGGAACCCATTCAGGATGTAACAGTGAAGGTCCCTGAAGATATGGTCGGCAGCGTAATGACAGACCTGCAATCAAGGCGTTCCGTCATTCAGGGCATCGACAGTATTGATCACTATCAGATCCTTAAATGCGCAGTCCCGGAAGCCGAACTATTCGGGTATTCTACAAATTTGCGTTCCCTCACTCAGGGCAAGGCTACCTTCAATTCTGCCTTTGCCTCCTTTCAGGCTGTACCAAATAACATCCAGGAATCACTTGTTGGCCGGTAGCCTGCAAAGCTGCTGATGATTTTCGCTTCGGCCGTCAGGCAATTTCAACATACTAACGCAAACCCCTGAATTTGATTTTTACAATACATACCGGTATTGTGTTATTTGTGAAAATTAATTTTATCAAGAATAATTGCGTCCATTTTTGAATGGCTTAATCGCTTCCCCGGAATTATTCAACACGTTGAAATTATAACCGTCATGTGTGTTTTTTTGAAGCCTGCGGATGAGGTTTGGCTATGGTGATATTTGCCGACTTAAAAGCTCAGCGGATTATTTTTAACATTCTATTAAGGGAATGCAACCTCCAAAAAAAACCTAAATAAGTATCTTGGGGCCTTTACTAATTAACGCTAATTTCAAATGAATAGATTTACTTTACAATCAATCCTTGTAAGTTTTATAGTACTGTTTATTTCGCCGGCATGGGCACAGGAGAAAGAGCCATCCCTTCTGGACGGCTTAAAGTTCCGAGCCATTGGTCCTGCAACCGTATCGGGCCGTATTGCAGATATAGCCATTCATCCTTCAAATGAGAGCCTGTGGTATGTGGCTGTGGGTTCCGGGGGAGTATGGAAA
>CAYSVQ010000016.1:0-21652 GCA_964434565.1 uncultured Flavobacteriaceae bacterium
TGCGAAATGGAGTTTGTTATTGGCCCCGTTTACAAAGGCCGCGCCAAAATGAGCCTGGCTTAACCCATGTCCGGCTTCATGCAGGGCTATGGTTTCCACATCAAAAGTAACACCGTCCTGCCAGCTGAATTCGTCGTTGTAATAGATCTCCCTCCAGGCAACATCATACTTCCCGTTGTTGTCTGTATCAACTAGGTTGCCCTCCGAATCGGTAAATACAATGGTGAATGTTACCCCAAGGATGAAATCCCCGCCATCTTCATCCAAAAGGTCAAAAAACTCCCGTGGCAACCAGCCGGCATGGACAACATCGGCCTTGTAGTTAAGAGATCCCCCGTAACCGAAGAGAGAAGCAATGAATCCTGTTGGACTATTGGTTGCGGGAAGTTTTGTGATTCCCAGTTCAGAACAATTTACCCCGTTCCATGTGGCCATTGCCCGGTCTATTGCCGCTTCCGTAACAGCTGCAGGCAGATCGCCGGAAGGGCGGGTATTATCTACGTAATAGCTGATGTCTGTCGTGCCGTCCAGGGCCAGTGCGGGCACAAAATCGCCGGCAAGCTGTTTATTTCCCCGATCTTCAAAAAAAACTATACGCCCTAACTGATCCGACTCGCCGGAAGAAATATACTCTGCCATATAAACCTTGTAATCATAATCAGAGGATCCCTGAACAACACCTGTCTGATTTGTCTCCCCGGCTGGAGATGGCAGAACCGCATAAAGGGGACGGCTTTCGGGTAATTCGGTAGTTTCTTCAGCCAGGATTTCTTCAGCTATTATTTCTTCGGAAGGGATGGTGGTTTTTTCACAGCTGTGCAGTAATCCTATCAGGACAACAACTGATCCTATATGTATTCTTTTCATTTCACAAATGTTTATGGTCAAATACAGGCAAAAAGCCCTGGTGGCCGGGTGAGGACATTGGTTTAATTCCTTCGATAAATGTATGTATTTTCACAAAAATTTATGCGCGTTTTATCAGATAAGCTACACATAAAACGCATTGAGATAAAAATGCCGTTGTTAGTGGATTTTCGTTATAAGCTGGTGGAGGGGTATAATCCGGCTATGGGGTAAAACACGGTCTGCGAAACTTTACCCCCTGCCAAGAGAGGACATTTTATTGGCCATATCGGTCATAAAGGGCACATGAATTGAGGCGTTACTTGGTGTATTTGTTTATTCGTCTATTTGTTTATCCATAGATACAGCAGGCTGTGCAGGACGCCGGTACCAACCAGCTGGCCATAATCAACCCTTTCTGAATTTGCATGGGAATTTGAACTTGAATTTGAACGTGCACTTGAAATGAGCGTGAACGTAATGCACGCTCACCCACGCCCCATATAAGGCATTTTATTGGCTATAACGGTCATAAAGGGCACATTGGTAGTAAGCGGTAGCGATGCCATATAAGCCACGGCTTTAGCAGCATCGTCCAAAGCCATTGTAGGCTCAGACTTTACCGACCCGTCTGCCTGAAGTATGCCATCAGCCATTCTGCTTGCCATTGCCGTGGAAGCATTACCTATATCGATCTGCCCGCAACAAATATTAAATTGGCGCCCATCAAGAGCAAGGGCACGGGTAAGGCCTGTAATTCCATGTTTACTCGCCGTATATGGGGCAGAATTGGGCCGGGGTACATGGGCGGAAACAGAACCGTTATTAATGATCCGTCCGCCCCCTGGTTGCTGTGTTTTCATTATCCTGAAAGCTTCACGTGCGCAAAGGAAAGCACCGGTGAGGTTGGTGTTTAGTACCTGTTGCCATTCTTCCAGACTTAACTGCTCAAATGGTTTAGAGGGGGCGCCTATTCCGGCATTGTTGAAAAGAAGGTCTACACGGCCGAATCGGCCGGTTATTTCGTTGAACAATCGGGACACACTTTCGGCATCCGTTACATCAGCCGTAAGCAACATGCTTTTGCCACTGATCCCTAATTGCGCAGTTTCGCGGAGCGTATTTTCACGCCTTCCCGCCAGGACAACATTCCAGCCATCATGTTGAAGTACAAGGGATACTGCCCGCCCTATTCCGGAGCCGGCACCGGTAACCACTGCTATTTTATGTTTTCCTTCCATTTCCGGTTTCAATTTTAACAGGTTGAACCCGACTGCCATTAAACTACCCGGTTTGTGAGGTCCTCCCCCCTGACAAACTGCAGGATATTCAATGCTGCCAGGCGCGACATTTCATTACGGGCTTGAATCGTTGCCGAACCGATATGAGGCGTTATCGCTACATTCTCCATGGTCAGGAGCGGATTGCCGGGGACCATGGGCTCCGGATTGGTAACATCCAGACCGGCTCCCCAGATCATACCGCTTTGAAGCGCTTCTATAAGATCCGTTTCATTATGTATTCCTCCCCGGGCTGTATTGATAAAGATGGCACCGGGCTTCATTAAGGAAAAGGTATCGCGGTTCATCAGCTCTTTTGTTGCATCTGTAAGTGCTGCATGTACTGATACCACATCGCTTTGACCCAAAAGTTCTTCTATGGAAACATACGAGGCCCGCAGCAATTTTTCGGCTTCTATGTTCCGGTTTCGGTTATGATAAAGTATTTTCATCCCGTAGGCCCCTGCACAACGCAGACCAAACTCGGTTCCAATCCGGCCCAGTCCGATAATCCCTACTGTCTTCCCCTTGAGTTCCATTCCAAGGTGGGCACGCGGACGAAAAGCTCCCCAGTTTCCATTCAAAATCCTTTTATGCATATAGAACATCTTTCGGGACACCGCCAGCATCAGTGCAAAGGCAATGTCTGCCGTGGCATCGGCCATGGCATCTGGTGTATTGGCTATCATGATTCCCAGCTCCCGGGCCTTGTCGGTATCAATATTATTGTAGCCAGCTGCGAATTGTGAAATCAGTTTCAGATGGCGGTTAGCTTCAAGGAAATTGGCGTCAAGATCATAGATTCCGGAAGACCAGAGGATATCGTGCTGCCTGCTGGCCTGCACCAGTTGTTCCCTGCTCATGGGGGTATCATCATTCCAGACATTCACTGCTAAGCCCTCTTTTTGCAGCATTTCAATTCCGCAGGAGGGAAAATTCAGGGAAACAAGTACTTTCATATTTATTGGATGTTTGGGGGTTGCCAAAACCTCCGGCCCAAGCGAGACAACGGGATAATACGGGAAGTACCATCCCTTTAAGACACAAACAATTTTATCAGTTTCCGCCCTGTGTTGCTTACCCGCAAGGGCGCACGAACCAATATCCCCAGGATTGCCATGCCGAAAGATACATCATACGTTGATATTTGAAAACAGAATCCAAAAATACCTTATCTGTATACCGGGGATAGCTTTAAAAGTCCGGATTTTTTAGTATTCATGGCTACAATACAGCAGTGAATTCCATATCTTAGTCTTAAGGATAATGTTATGGCTCATCGTATAACATATGCGAGTATCAACCGGGTTGTGGAGAACGACGATGAATATAATTCCCTGCTTGATATCTCCATAGCCAATCAGATTCCGCATCTCCATGAATGCGGTGGGCACGGGCAATGCACCACCTGCCGGGTCCGGGTGCTGGAAGGCAGCAATAATCTGAATAGCAGGAGCGACATGGAAAGGGACACTTCCTTTGTCAGAAAGTGGGATCCTACCATTCGCCTGGCCTGCCAATCCTATCCCAAAGGCGACATTACCATACAAAGACTTGTTTGGTCTATTGGCGAAGTCAACCAGCTGCAAAAGGAACTGGCACCTGAAGGGAAAGCTGATGAACGCCCAATTGCAATATTGTTTTGCGATTTAAAAAATTTTTCTGCCCTTTCCTCCCATAGCCATAATCCTGATATTGCCGTTTTGCTGAACCGTTTTTACACGGCTCTGGGCGATCCAATTCTAATGAACAATGGGATTATTTACCAGTATGTAGGCGATGAAATCGTAGGCGTATTCGGAACCACCGGCGGAACCCGGGAAAAAATTTGTACGGATGCCATCCGGGCTGCTTTGGGAATGCAACTTGCCCTGAAGCAACTAAACAAACTGGAGGCCAACAAGGCGGAAATAGAGATGAAATCGGGGATCGGGATAAATTTTGGGAAGGCCTATGTTGGCCATCTGGGACATCCCACGCATAAGCAATTCTCTGTCATCGGCGACCCGGTAAACATAGCGAGCAGGATTCAGAATGAAACAAAAACAACGGAGACAGAAATTCTCATTTCAAAATCAGTGCTTAATGGTATCCCGGTAGATAAATTTGCGCTTGGCAGGACGTTTAAAACAATTCTGGGCGGCCAGGTAGCAGAAACGGAAATATTTGAATTATTGGGCTTTAAAGAAATGGATCTTCAACTGGAGTTACAGGCTTCCCTCCCGCTGATGTTTGAAGACCAGGACAGCTTTGCGAGTGACTTTTATACCAGGGTATTCGAACTTGCACCACAGGTAAGGAGCCTGTTCCGTAATAATATGATTGATCAGGGGCGACTCCTGACGCATATGCTGGGAGGGATTGTATACTCCCTTTCACGTCCGGAATATCTGAAGACAGGCTTGAAGAAGTTGGGCGAGAATCACAGGAATTATGGGGTAAAGGATGAGCATTATCCAATTATCAAGGAAGCGTTGATCTATACCATTGACAATAGTCTTGGCGAGCGCAAGTCGGGAAATACCATGGACGCCTGGAGTGCTGCCCTCGACTTTGTAACGGAAACCATGCAAAACTGGGAGGAATTATAGTTCGAATGGCAAAAAATGGTCAATAACGATCGAATATTCACTTAATAATACTCTTATTCATGAAAAATTCATATAAGACATTTCTAGTACTTTTTTCATTGTACCTTTTTTTTATGTGTGCCGGCAAGGCCATTGCTCAAAATAACGGGACCCTGGAAGAATACGGTCAGGCCCCTGATTTCAGCCTCGAGAGCCTTGATGGCACCCCGGTGGCATTAAGCGAATTCAAGGACAAGATAGTCGTGCTGCATATTGCTACAACCTGGTGTCCGTTTTGTAATGCAGAAGCCCCACACCTGGAAAAGCTATATCAGGACTATAAAAATAAGAATGTTGCCGTCTTGCTGATCGATGTTAAGGAGCCAAAAGAACTGGTTGAGGAAAAATTGAAAGAAAGGCATAATCTTACATTTCCCATCCTTCTTGACCCGGAAGGTATTGTAGCGGCAAGTTTTGCCCCCGAAGGCGTCCTTCCCGATCTGGCAAGGGATGAAGTTATGCTGGCATCCAATCTTATAATAGACCGCGAGGGCACCATCAGGTTCATGTCGCTCCTTGACTCTAAAAACTTCGACGCTCAACTCATAGCCCTTAAAAGGAAACTGGATGAATTGTTATAGTATTTGGCTGTTGCTGATGGCTATGTTATTTCCTACTGCGGAATCACAACAGCATTTCGTAAGGGTGGATGAATCCGTGATCCGGATTGAAAGAAAAGGTGATGACTGGGTTGTTGGCATCCCGTTTGAGATTCAGGAGCCCTATCACATCCAGGCAGTTTCCGGGGCCCAGGATAACGTCATCCCTACCACCATTTCGTTCGAGGAAAACGAGGATTTTGAAATTGTTCACTATGAGTTTACTGCCCTAAAACATGACACGGTCTTCCTGGATCAGGTTCCCAGCAGGGTACTCAGCGGCTCTTTTGAGGTAAGTGTTTTTATTAAATATCCGGGGGGGAATCTTTCCAAAAAACCTCCGTTGAAAGGGGAGCTGGGCTACCAGGCCTGTAATGACCGGCAGTGTTTTTTTCCAAGGACACTCGCATTCAATGTCGCCTTGAAAGAATAGGCTCCACCATTGCTCAAGACAGTAATACCGTACAACCGCTTCACACATCAACTTTTGGGAGGTACTACTTTTAAAGTCCCCTGATTGATTAGTATTCAAAGCGTATATAGGCTTGTGCAGATGTTAGCACTGGCAAAACAATGAATCAACTCGCCACCAGGTTTGCTTTATAATCATTGTGTGTGTGGAAATAGCTATGACAAAGTCATTTTCATGTTTTTTTAATTACATTAGGAGGCTGCAACTAAAAGCCAACAAGATGAAAAATGCAATCCTCGCCTCCCTCATCCTTTTAATTGCTACTTCCACTCAGGCCCAGGAGGTGGGCATCATAACAGGAACTGCCCGGCACCTGACGAGTGACGATGTTGAAGAAGGATTCAGGAAACTGCAAGCCCTCGGAATAAAATATCTGGAGGGAGCAACAGGCCACCGGAGCATGCCCAGGGGGGAATACAAGGCCCTTCTTGATAAATACGGCTTCGATGTGGTTGCCGGTGGAACATCCTATGAAAAACTACAGCATACAGACAGTGTAGCCGCCATCATCGAAAACCTGAAATATTTCGGGGCGGAATATGCGGTATGCTATTGGATCCCCCATGAAAATGAAGATTTTACTTTTGAGGATATGAAGGAAGGGATCGACGTATTTAATAAGGCAGGCAAGCAATTTGCCGAGGCGGGCATTTCCTTCCTGTACCATGCCCATGGGTACGAATTCCGGCCATATCCCGGCCCGGGCACTATGTACGATTACATGATGGAACATCTGGATCCCCGTTATGTGAACATAGAAATGGACGTGTTCTGGATGCGTAATCCCGGGCAGGACCCGGCCGCGCTGATGAGAAAGTATCCGGGACGCTTCCCCATAACCCATTTAAAAGACAGGATGGTGGGAACCCAGGACAACCTTAAAGGGAGGCAGGACCCGGAACGCAATGTGGTTCTGGGGACTGGCGATGTAGATATCGCCGCCGTCATGAAAGCAGCCAGGGAAACAGGCGTGAAATACCATTTCATTGAAGACGAATCATCAAGGGCGGCTTCTCAGCTACCTATGCACCTGAATTACCTGAGGTCGCTGGAACTGGACCGGCAGGCCCTGGAAATCACCGTGGAACAATTACACAAGGCCATGGTAGGTCCGGATTCACTTCAGCTAAGTAACCTGACAGCCGAAGAACTCACTTACGGGCATTCTTCAGGTGTTGTTGAAGACCGGGCAACCTTTATTGATCAGGTTCTCAATGGCGATGATTACCTCAGTATCAATTTCAGTAATCCCGACATCACCCTTCAGGGAGAGGCCGCCTGGGTACGCGGCAATATAGACATAGTACTGATGACCGATGGGAAAGAAAACCCTATCAGCCTGAAAGTGCTGTACGTTTTTACCAAAAAGGATGGGTATTGGAAACTGTTGTCCAGGCAGGCAGTGCGGTAACTCAATTTTGCAATGCCTTGTAAGCTTTTAATATATTATCGATCCGGGCTTCCTCTTCCGGATCGATAATTTTACGCGCCGGATCGGCATCGAGCCACTTCAAAGTCCTTTTGATTCCTTCTGCGAACGGGATGGTGGCTTTATAACCAGGCACAAAGGTTTTAATCTTGGAATTATCGAAAATAACACTTTCGGCTTTATCGGCAAGGAGGGTGCCGCTATAGGATGGTTCTACTTTACAAATAAAATCCGAGGCAATATGAACCGCTTTCAACTCGCGCCCCAGACTTTCTGCCAGGATCAGGTAGATCATGTTCCAGCTGAGGATTTCATCTGAAGTTATATGGAAGGCGTGGCCTATTGCCTGCGGGAGGCCCAAAAGCCCAGTGAATCCTTTGGCAAAATCATCGGCATGGGTTATAGTCCATAGGGAGGTACCGTCGCCATGGATGATAATTTCCTTCCCTTTCAGGATGCGGTCTGCAACATTGTAATCTCGAAAACCGCCAATGGCAACAGGGATCACGGTATCATAGGTAAGGGAAGGTCTGATTATGGTAATGGGGAAGCCTTCATCCCTGTAAGCCTGCTGGAGTCTGTCTTCACATTGGATCTTATTGGACGAATAGTCCCACAGATTGTTGTATAAAGGTGTAGATTCTGTTATAATCGGATACCTCAGGGGGGTTTGGTAGCAGGAGGCCGAACTGATAAAGATATATTGCTTGGTTTTTCCCCGGAACAGGGCAAGGTCGCGTTCGATATCCCGTGGGGTGAAAGCGATCCAGTTCACTACCACATCCCAATAGTGTTCATTAAGCCCATCCAGACTGTTGGGTTTGTTAATATCTCCAAGGATGGTATGCACCCCTTCGATTTCCACCTTGTTTACACCCCTGTTCAGGTGGTATAATTCAAATCCCCTTTTAATGGCCAGTTTGCTTGAAGCCGTGCTGATATTTCCTGTGCCACCTATAAATAATACTTTCATCGGCTGTGAGTTACCTTTTCTGTGCCCCAAATATAGGCAACCCCTTACAATTGTCCCAAATGGCCATTCCTCCTGCCGGGAAGTTTTGAATGTCCTGCTGGTCTGGAAAGTGAGGCTCGGCAGGATGCCGATCCCTTCCATTTTCAATGCAAACAGGAAGGGAGAATTATTCCTGGCCGTGCAAATGAATCATTAAGCCGGTGAAATCCCCGTATGTCTGCTGGTATCGTATTTTCCCTTCAATATCGAAATCAAATGACTCATATAAGCGGATTACGCCCGATTTAGCTTCTGTGGAATCTGTGGCCGGCAGGGTTACCTCCCATTCACTGTAATGACGTACGGAGCCGTCCGGTGTCTTCGTATCCTGGTTTACCCCGGGTAAAAGATTAGGCGGGCTGGTTAACAATTTAAAATCATAGGTGTCCCAAAGTTGCCTGTCTGAGGTTTTCATCTCTTCCAGGCTTATTGAATCCTTCTCTGCTGTAAACACGGTTTCAAGCATAGCGAAATCATTGGCATACATGGAATAATCCATGTTTTCATTCTGCCATGCCTGCAGGTTGGCCAGTACGGTTTCGGAATTCTTTTGAAAGGCCATTTCGGCACTATTATCCTTTTCTTCGGGAGCACAGCCCATTATCAGCAAGGCAAGGAACAGCGGATACATTAAGAGTTTCATAGTATTGAAAATTAGTTGGTTATACCCTTTGAAGATAGTTTAATTTACCTGGATATCCAAGGTGCGAAGAAAAAAGTACGAGGAACGAAGTCGGAGGTGAGAAGGTCAGTGTACGGAAATAATAATGTATCCCCTACGCACCCTGAACTTTGAACAGCGCCCTGGCGTCTGATTTTTGCTGCAGTAAAACAGCCTAACTTTAAACCGGGGAGGGGATTAGAGCCCCTACAGATAACTACTGTAATTTTTGTTCACAGTACCGATGCATGGAACGAAAGGCGAGGTACGAAATACGCAGTACGAGTGCTGCGTGTACGGAAATAATAATTTATACCCTACGCACCCTGAACTTTGAACAGCGCCCTGGCGTCTGCTTTTTTGGTGCAGTAAAACAGCCTAACTTTAAACCGGGTAGGGGATTAGAGCCCCCTTCAGATAACTACCGTAAATATTTCGATTATCGCAATTTGCAGTAAACTATGCTGTCAAAGGTAAGTTGTTAAGCAGGCTGCTGTTAAATCATTCAGTCCAAATGCCCTTAGAATTTCCGGTAATTGATAAAATTTCAGGGTACAACAATTATAACGAATCCGGGAATTTTTATATTTACTTGTCGTAATCCACTTATTATGAGAGCTCTTGTTGCAATTGCCTTCGGAAGCTTCATATTGGTAGCCTGCAAGGATCTAAAGCCTGAATTGCAATCCTATTCACAACTTTATGTGGATACTACAGTTACCACGTACGGCCCATATATCCCCATTAAGTTACCTATCCACAAAGGAGTTAAAATTTCCAATCCCATTCAGCTGTCCCAAGGTCCTGGAGATCTTATTTTTGGCGCCAATCAGACCGGGGAGGTTTACGCCCTGATCGATTCTGACGGGGATGGCCTTCAGGACTCTACAGCGCTTTACTGTAACGTCGCTGATTTCGGCCTGCGTTCCCCATCCGGGATTGCTTTTCGGGGCGATACGGTCTATATCTCCACCGCACAGCAGATACGAGCCTTTTTAGACACCAACAAAGACGGAAAAGCTGATACTAGCTGGGTGGTTTTTGAAAATATCCCGGAAAGCGGACATCCGTATGAATGGACTTCCGCATTAACAATTGGGCCGGACGGTTGGCTCTATTGTGCCCTGGCCACTGATTCGTGGAACGCTGCTCCATCCCCCGATCCCCATGGGTACCGGGGATCCATACTTCGGATATCGGTTGACGGGAAAGTTGTGGAGCGACTTGCCACAGGGGTCCGTTCAGTTTATGGAATCAGTTTTAGCAATTCAGGGGATCTGTTCTTTACAGACAATGAAGGTGGCGGGAACCCAAATGAAGAGTTGAACCTTCTGGTTAAGGACGGCTTCTATGGTCATAATCCCTCCAAGTATTCCCATGATTCCGTCGTAATACCTGCCTTTACCCTGAGCACAGAACTCGCACCTTCAGGTATACAGTTCAATAAGACAGACAATGACTTTGGGGGCAGTGGAGGCAATCTCTTTGTTGGCTTCTACGGACCCGGAGAGCGTTGGAACCGGGGAGCCATCGCACGCATAGAAGTAATCCGCGGAAGCGATGGGCGGTATACTTTTAATGAAATCCCGGTCGCCGACCTTCCTAAAATATCGGATATTGAATTTGGAAGCGACGGGAGCCTGTATGCAGCCCGGCACGGAATGGCCGATTACTGGTACAATGCCGTTTATGAAAACCAGGGGGCCATCTACAAGCTGGTGTACGACCCTGAATACACCACATTTTCCGCAACCCGGAAAGCACCATCCGCTGCCATATCGCCAAATTCTGTCGAGGCAGGGAAACAACTCTTCGCGGAGGCGGCCTGCCTTGGCTGTCATCAGGTGGATGGCACCACCGAATTACTGGGTCCCAATCTGAAAAATATTGCCAGTCAATTTTCGAGGACTGAACTGCTGGAGGAGATCATGAATCCATCAGCACGCATCAAGCCCAGCATGATGGGGCAGCGGATCATTAAAAAAGATGGGCAGGTACTTTTGGGAAGAGTAGTGAGTTCCGGAGAAAAGGAAATTAGCGTAATGCTCGTTGGCAATACGGTGATTCAGGTCCCCAGAACCGAGATCAGCGAAACAGAAGTTGTTAAGGAATCCCTGATGTTTGAAGGACTGCTGACGGGAATGTCCGAAACCGATACAGAAGCCCTCCTCGACTATCTGGTAAGCCTGAGCCAGTAGGCAACTTTCTATCCAGCTATCAGCTTTGAAAGGTTAACTGCAATATTTACTATATAAAAACGTACTTTAGGGTTCACCAATAAACTGCTTCCTTACAGTGATGCGATTCTTCCTCCACATTCGTCAAATTCCTATGCTGACAAACATCTCAAAAGTTACCTGTTGGATTCTCTTGTGATGATTGAGCCGGAGGCGGACAGTTTCAGAATCAAACATCAGTGAAAAATTAACGAAATATGCAAAGGGTTATGCCACTTGATTTACCATTCATTCGTTCACATTTTCCCGCATTTTCGGAACCTTCCCTGGAAGGATGGGCTTTTTTTGAAAATGCCGGGGGCTCCTATCCCTGTAAACAGGTGGTAGACCGACTGACCGGATTTTATACAAAAACCAAGGTACAGCCTTATTATCCCTACCCCGCTTCCAGACTGGCCGGGGAATTAATGGATACTTCCTATGAGCGGATGGCCGCTTATCTGAACGTTGATGTTTCGGAAATCCATTTCGGCCCTTCCACCACACAGAATGTATATGTACTGGCCAATGCGATGCGGCCGATGTGGAAAGACGGGGATGAAATCATCGTCTCCTGCCAGGACCACGAAGCCAACTCCGGGGCATGGAGAAGGCTGGCAGACCGGGGTATGAGAATTACAGAATGGCATGTGGACCCGGAAAGCGGTTTGTTAGACATAAAGGAGCTTGAAAAATTGATTTCTGAACAAACAAAAATGGTGGCATTCCCCCATTGTTCGAACCTTATCGGACAGATAAATCCGGTAAAGGAAATTAGCGACCTGATCCATAAACATGGTGCACTCAGTGTAGTAGATGGAGTGGCATACGCGCCACATGGCATGCCCGATTTAAATACGCTGGGGGCAGATGTCTATCTTTTTTCCCTGTATAAAACCTTCGGGCCCCATTTAGGCCTTATGTATGTGAATAAAAGTTTGCTTGGCAGGATGCAGAACCAATCGCATTTTTTCAAAAAAGGGGTTGCCCGGAATATGATCACCCCAGCCGGGCCGGATCATGCGCAAATTGCGGCGGGCAATGGAATTTTGGATTATTTTGATGCTGTATACGAACACCATTTTAGTGAAAATGCGCTCCCTGCTCAAAGAAACAGGGCCCTTGTGGAATTGTTTCGCGCGCATGAAGAGGTATTGCTAGAGCACCTGCTCGACTTCTTAAGGACCCGCGACGATATCCAGATATTGGGTACGGCCCGGGTGGCAGGCAGAGCCCCTACGGTTGCCATACTTCCGCTAAGGAGACCCGTCAAAGAAGTGTACCTGGATCTGACCGCCCATAAATTGATGTTGGGGATAGGGAATTATTATGCCGTCCGCCCTCTGATGGATATGAAGATTCCCCTTGAACCCGGGGTATTGCGGATTTCCTTTTTGCATTATACGACCCTGGGCGAAATTGAACAACTGGTTGCGGGCTTGCAGGCGGCACTTTAGTGAAAGAAGATTATACCGCAGTGGCAAATTGGTTATAGCGGATTGGCGTTAAACGTATCCCCCTGGGCAAGATCACCTGATTCAAATCCCTTTTTAAACCATCGCATCCGCTGTTCGGAGGTTCCGTGCGTAAAGGAATCCGGGACCACCCTGCCGGAAGACTGCTTCTGAAGGCGGTCGTCTCCAATGGCACTTGCGGCATTCAGGGCTTCCTGCAGGTCGCCTGTCTCCATCATTTGGGTCATCCTCTGTGAATGGTGAGCCCATGCCCCGGCCAGGAAATCGGCCTGCAATTCCAGACGCACCAAATATTTGTTGTATTCCGTGGTACTCAGCTGATTTCTAAGGTTCTGGACTTTATCAGAGATCCCCATGATTTTCTGGATGTGATGACCCACTTCATGTGCAATAACATAGGCCTGGGCAAAATCTCCCGGGGCCTGGAGCCTTTGTTCCATTTCATCGAAAAAACCCAAGTCGAGATAAAGCTTTTCGTCGGCCGGACAATAGAAGGGTCCGGTCGCACTGGAGGCGGAACCACATGCAGAAGCAACATAGCCAGTAAAAAGCACCAGCGTGGGTTCCCGGTAATCCGCCAACTGCCTGCTCCATACATCCTCTGTATTGGCCAGGATGGTTGCACTGAATTCAGCCAGTTCATCTTCTCTGGCACTGCCCTCATAGGGTTGGGTAGTAACAGCCTGGCCGTTGCCACCGCCGAACAGATCGCCCAGGAGGCTCAGAGGGTTGTTTCCGGTAAGGAAGGCGATAACAAGAAAGATACCTATGATGATTAAGCCGACTTTCGAAAACAGGAGTTTGACCAGGGAACCCAGTATCATAGGGTTAAATCCACCAAGCCCTCTGCCTGAACCCGATGCCCCTCTCCGGTCTTCTACATTTGAACTTTGCCGTTTACCTTTCCATTTCATGACAAGGTTGATATTAGATCCTTTCGAGGATCAAATTAAGTTGTTTTCCGATAGCATGGAATTTTTTCCGTATAGAATTTTAACCCTATCCATCAAGCCAAGGTGATTTTGTTGTCATAATCACCAGAAGCCCTACTTTCTCACACCGCCTGGTAATAATGTTTGCCATGTAAGCCCTCTTAAATCATATGTTACAAACCCATTTCCGGCCATAATTTCAAGGAATTATGAATCCAAAAAGTATATCGAACGGGATAACGAAGGCCATTTAAGAAACGGAGAATAGCTGTATGCGGTTATCGGAAAGGGGTATATTACGCGTTCCTGCCAAAACAGTGCAAAGAGCTGTAGGTGCTACCTGGGAAATAAACCTCCTTCCGGAAATGGAACAACAAAACAAAATTCACCGCAAAGCACGCGTACTTAGTACCAGTTCTTTTCACGAAGTACGACCTTGGCAAGGGGGTTAGGGGTTGTAACCGGTAATATAGAACAAGAGAAACTTAAGCTTTTCTCAAAGCTGGGAGCGGGAATTCGGTTTGCTGCTTAAGGCTATTTTAGGGGTAGGTTGCTCATATACGTCTTTAACTATGCTGTACAAATCCGGAACCACGGTTTTGGCGAGCGTTGAATTAGTGTTTAAAAGAACACAAATCCCCAGATCGGCTTCAGGGTAAATGGCAATTTCATTTCTGTAATCGTTTACACTGCCCCCGTGGTGCCAGATAGTCTTTTCCCGTTGCGCTTTATCATCCGTAAATTTATGTATCCTCCATCCAAAGCCGTAATGCGAAGATACATGCCCTGGCCAGCGCTGGTAATATTTGTTGTGTCCCTTAATTTCAATAAATGGGTTAAAAGCTTCTTCCAGGGCCGAGCTGCTCATGATCTCAGGGTTATACCCCAATAAAAATCGCATCCAACGGGCCATATCAATGGCACTGGCATTAATCCCTCCGGCCGCTACTGCATTGTAATAACTGTTGTCCAGTTTCCTGGGTTTCCATTTGTTTCGCCTTTTTGAATGCGGTAGTGCCACATTGTCTGTATGAATCAGGGTTTCATAATCCATGATGGCGGAGCACATACCCAACGGCTCAAAAAACCTTTTCTCCAAAGACGTTGTGATATCCTGTCCGGTTACTTTGTACATCATCTCTCCCGAAAGGGCAAACAGGGCATTCTGATAGCTATATAGCATCCCCGGATCACTTATGGGATTTACTTTTTTAAAGCGGGGTGCAATTTCTGATAATGGCAAACCGGCCTCAACCAGGTTGGTGTAACTATGGTAAGGTGCTCCTGACGTGTGCGATAAAATGTTCGCCAACGTGACTTTATCGGTATTACTTTTATCACCCAGCTGAAATCCCGGGATACAATCACTGACTCTATCCTTCCAATCCAGTTTGCCTTCATTTTTTAAATGGGCAGCCAGGATCCCGGTAAAGCCCTTCGACAGGGATCCTAATCTAAAAATTGTCTGCCCGTCAACGGCTTCATTTATGTTACTATTTCTTTTGCCATACCCATCTGAAATTACTATTGAATCGCCCCGTACAATGCTCACCCCTGCACCAACAATCTCTCCGGCTGCAATAGCTTTCTCAAAATAAGCTTTGATGGCGGCTTTCAATTCCTGTTGCTGCCGCTTATAGAGCGGTACATCTATTTGATCGGCTAATGTAATTTTAGGTGTATTTGTGGAAACAGAATCCTTTAACCCTGAATCGGATGAATGCTTCTCACCACCAAAAGCCATGGCGGCTAGCGCAATACTCAAAACCATAGCGCCAGCCAGGATTAACAATCGCTGCTGAGGTTTGTTTTTGTATGGGGTTGGACGTAAAAGGATGACTTGCGAATTATATACTCTATAAACGATTAAATTAACGATTATTATGTATTTCGATGCTTTTTATGCTAACAAAATTAAGTACGAGATATGCTGGTGGTACGGGGTACGAAGTTTGTAGGCAGTGGCAGAACCCGGAACCCGGAACCCGGAACCTGGAACCCGGAACATTGAACCTGAACGTCCGCTTTGAACCTTGTACGTTGAACTTTGAACCCTGTGCTGTGCGAAGTTTGCAACTTCGCACATAATTTTTCAGTTCACAGCTTGACACATCACACAGTAAAGTTAGATGCGAAGTTGCAAACTTCGCACAGCGGAGGGGTTTGGCATTCCCCTTAACTATAAGCGTTTTAATTTATTAATAAAGACCAGTACTCACCTTATTTGGCAAATTAATTATTAACTAATAACTGTCAACTCCGATAAGGGATGGTCAATTGAAAGTACACGGACCCGGAACACGGAACACGGAACATTGAACCAAGGTTTTACAGATCTACTCTTATCAACTAAAGATTTCCATTTCATAGTTCCTACTTTCCCTTACCCTAACCATCCCTCCCGGTCAAGACTCCGGTACTGTATTGCCTCGGCTAAATAAGCCGGTTGCAGGGCTCCTGCATTGTCCAGGTCCGCTATTGTCCGGGCTACTTTTAAGATCCGGTCATAAGCCCGGGCCGAAAGGTTCAGCCGTTCCATGGCGTTTTTCAGAAGGGATTTCGAGGCATCATCCAAATTGCAATAGGCCCGTATCTGTTTTGTGTTCATCTGGGCATTGTAGTGTACCTTGGCCAGGCCTTCAAAACGTCTGGTCTGCAATACCCTGGCAGCGGTTACCCTGTTACGGATCTCAAGGCTCCCCTCCCCTTTTCGGTCGTCCGACAATTTTTCAAAAGGTACGGGGGTTACTTCGATATGGATATCAATCCGATCCAGCAGGGGTCCAGAGATCTTCCCCAGGTAGCGCTGCATTTCCATGGGCGAGGTGGTTACGGGGGCGGAGGGATCGTTAAAATATCCGGACGGACTGGGGTTCATGCTGGCCACAAGCATAAAACTACTGGGATAGGTGACCGTAAATTTGGCCCGGGAAATGGTCACCTCCCTGTCTTCCAGGGGTTGCCGCATCACCTCGAGCACAGAACGCTTAAATTCGGGCAGTTCATCCAGAAACAACACCCCGTTGTGCGAAAGGGAAATCTCCCCTGGTTGCGGATAGGTACCCCCGCCAACCAGGGCCACATCTGATATAGTATGATGGGGGTTACGGAAAGGCCGCTGGCTCATGAGCCCCATATTTCCTGTCTTCCCTACCACAGAGTGGATCTTGGTGGTTTCCAGGGCTTCTTCGAGGGTCATGGGCGGCAGGATGGAAGGCAGCCGTTTTGCAAGCATGGTTTTTCCCGCCCCCGGAGGGCCGATTAGGATGATGTTGTGTCCCCCTGCGGCGGCTATTTCCATGCAACGCTTAATGCTTTCCTGCCCCTTGACATCCGAGAAGTCATATTCGGGCAGTTCCAGGTTTTTATAGAATTCCGCCTCAATGTCCACTTCCATTCGTTGCAGCGGGACACCTTCGTCGAAGTACGTTATTACCTCCCGTATATTGCTGATGCCGTATACTTCCAATCCACCTACTATAGCGGCTTCCCTCGCATTCGCCAGAGGCAGCATAAAACCTTTAAACCCCTCTTCCGCGGCTTTGATAGCTATTGGCAGGGCTCCTTTTATTGGTTGCAGGTTACCGTCGAGTGATAACTCGCCCATAATGATATATTTATCCAGGCCTTCGGACCGGATCTGCCCCGAGGCAGTAAGAATCCCGAGGGCCAGGGTAAGGTCGTAGGCAGAGCCCTCCTTGCGCAGGTCGGCAGGTGCCATATTAATGGTAATTTTCTTTACCGGGATTTTGTAGCCGTTATTCTGCAGGGCCGCGGCGATCCGGAAATTGCTTTCCCTGATAGCATTGTCAGGCAGCCCTACCAGGTGGTAGCCCACCCCCTTGTCTATGTTTACTTCCACTGCTATGGTTGTGGCTTCAACCCCAAAAACAGCGCTGCCGAATACTTTTGTAAGCATGGGATACAAATTAGGAACCCCAAAATACAAAAGATTTCAGATATAGAGTATATTTTCTATTATATAGATTTTATTCTACAATAAAAGTTTGATAGACGGCTACCGGTTTCCCGGCTGTGGTGTACCCGTGAATGCGCATTTCGTAGGTTCCCGGCAGGTCTGAAGTATACCAGTGAATCTTCTTATTGGCCGCCATAATCTCCAAATCGGGATTCCAGTAAAGTTGCCGCCTGAAATCGGGGATCCTGGTTTTCTCATCACTTCCGGAGTATTGCTGGAAGAAATAGGTTTTCGCCGGTTCCGGTTTGAAAAGTGTCTCGGGTTTAAGAAAATCACGATAAAAAGAATCTGCAAAGTCCGAACTAAAGGTTTCGAAGGCAAGAATACCCTGGAAGATGTTCGCTCCCAATTGATATCGGTCTCTGGATATAAATATGTTCTTTATCCTCCTTGCGGGGAAACTCACAATGTCCTTATGCTTTTGTATAAACAAGCCGTCCATGAATACCATGGGTGCTAAGCCAATGCCGTCCAGGTAGCCGTCGAATGGCCTTACCTGGAACATTGGATCACCCTGATTGTCGCGGGCAAGCCAAACGTGGTCCACAACCTCTACCAGGGTTTCTTCAATAGTGTTGAACCGTGTAAAATCATCCAGCCTGATCTGTAATTGAAAATTCCTGTAAAACGGGATCTCCTGTTCTCCCCGAACCAGGGTATCGGCCTTTACTTCTCCGTAAGCATTCTCTATCTGGTTGCGGATGCTACGGTCTGTTATCTCCTCTGCATGCCTGGGATCGAGCCGGAAATCGTAAAACTTCAGAGTGCCCGGTACAGGAACGGAATGCGGATCGAGCAGGATTTCATACTCCTCATCTTTTTCATCGCCGAGAACCTGAAAGATACCGCTGTTGCCCTCGTAATTCAGGTCAATGTTAAAATAGAACTTCCCCCGTTCGTCGGTCCGGGCCATGTCAAAGATAAAGTCGTCCCCGCTCATAGAAAGCGCCAGTGGGATATTGGATACAGGCTGCAGGCCGCCGGCGGTCTGCACTTTCCCGGAAATAAGCTCCCCCCTTAATTCCGGCAGAAATATTTCTTCCTTTTGCCCTCCGGTGGATGCGGCAGTTCGGGCCTTGCCTACAAATGCAAGCGGATCAGCGTGGGGGGGCTGTTCTATTCCCGGAATCTGTCGTACCGACAGGGAGTAATGCCCCCCATGAGCCTCAGTTATTTGCGAAAGCAACTCCAGTTCCACTCTTTCGCGTTTGCCGAATGCCTCCTTGTTAAGTGCTGCAATGAAAACGGGAGTCGCGTTTTGGGTGGCCGGACCCATTGGTTGAGAAATATAAGGGGCCTGTATGGGAATGCTGTCGTCAGCAATGCTGTCCTTAAAAACTTCCGGAAGGTGAGCCGGCGGGGTATCCTGGTAGGGGTTGATCAGCATCAGGTCCGCAGAAAAAACAGGGGCGCCATTGTCGTTTTTCATCCACTGCGTATAGGCTAACAGTTTATAGCTGCCCGTAGGGATTTCTGAAGGCAGGAGGAAATCCCCCTTAGCTGTTCCGTTCTGCAGGCGCAATTTCTGCCTGAAAACCACTTCCCGATCATTGTTCAGAAGGGCAACATAGGCAATCTTGCTGATGCCGCTGGGCTTGCCGGTAGAATGGTCCATGCAGTAAAGTTTGTAATACAGGGTTTCCCCTGAAAACAAAAGGCTGGTATTCTGGTGTACATATACCAGTTCCCCCGGCATTTCCCTGTATTCTGCAGCAAGCTCCGCCGGGAAAGCGGTTTGTCCCTGAAGCGGCAATACCACCAGGAACAATACTATTATTACACTTTTGATGCCTGTGTTCTTCATATGCTCAAATTTTATTCTTCCGTCCAGAATTCCGGGACGGCAGTTTCCCCCAGGGCCGTACAGTCGCCACATTCAACGGGGACTACCAAATAGGGCCCCTGGAGAAAGGGCGGAGGGTCATTAGACCCGAAATACTCAACCAGCCCTGCTTCCACGATCGGGCGCAGCACGCAACCGGCCTCGGTGGCGATAAGCGGAGCTGTAGGGTCGCAGGGGATTATATATGGTGGCAATGGCTCCCCCGGAAAGAGGTCGTCATAATTGAAAAAAAGTCTTTGCTCCTTCACAGAAGCCACATCAAAATACCCCAATACTTTTTCTTCCGCCATTCCTTCGGCAAACACATTACCTTCCAGGAACCCTGGCTGGGTCTCCGAAAAAAGGCTTTCAGATTCGGAAAATTCGTTAAGTGTTTCATAAAATGCATAGGCGGCATCAGACTGGACCAACTGGCGAACGAGGATGCTGTAGCGATGGGAAATATTATAGTTCTCGCGATTGATAAAACGCACAGTAAATCCGGAAACCCGGTCCATAGGGAATCCGTTGGTGTCTGTGAGGATGATACTGTTGGATTTCTCGGTGCGATAACAGACTTCATTGTTATCGTTCCTGAAAACCACCTCCAAATCACAACCGGCATCTCCCAGGCCAACCAGTTCATTCGGATTCCAGGCCGGTGCGATGATCTTAAAGGTTTCCTCGTAAGTATAACGGTAATTGCGTGCATTCCCGGAAGGGCTGCTGGCATCCACCCGGATAGCCACCCCTTCCCGCCCGTCATCGTTGGTATAACGTTCCGCATAAAGGGCATCCATCTGTGCTGGCGGAGTCAACTCCGAGCTTGTGGAGGAATATGTGCGGCCGCCGGTTATAACCGCCAGCCGGTAACTTCGTCCCTCCTGCGCGGCAAAGGAATCCCGTGACCGGTACATACCAGGTGCCGATTCCTCAAAAAAGTAAGCCGCACCCTGATCATCCAGAACGGTCACTTCCGCATTCCGTACAGGTTCCGGTCCATCGGCCTCAAAAGCATAACTACGGCTTAGTTTCACCTCTTGCTGTTTTAATTCGTTAGTGATAATAGCTTCAATGACAATGGCACTTTCAAAAGTTATAGTTGCCGGCTCGAAGGTTTCCACACAGCCTACCACCCCGGTGAAGGCCCCCATGAGTACATATCGAATTTCACTGGAATTTGACATACAATACTAACCTTATAAAATGCCTTAATATTATTATTCTTCCGTCCAGAATTCAGGAACATCCTCACTTCCCAGCGCCGTACAGTCGCCACACACTTTAGAAACCGTTAAATACGGGCCTTGTCCCGTGGGCGGGGGTTCCTCATTATCTTCAAAATAACGTATAAGGTCAGCCTCAACGATCGGTCTTAATATGCAACCCGCCATCCCGGCTATAGGCGGACTACCAATCTGGCAGGGTTCCGCATAAGGTGGCAGCGGTTCGCCCGGGAAAAGATCGTCATAATTGAAAAAGATTCGTCTTTCGGTTACCGTAGCCACATCAAAATATCCCAGGACCTTCTCCCCTGCCTCCCCTTCCGCGAACACATTCCCTTCCAGAAGCCCGGGCTGGGTCTCCGAAAAGACACTTTCGGACCCGCTGAAGGTATCCAGGGTCTCAAAAAATGTGTAGGCTGCATCAGACTGTACAAACTGCCTTAGCAGGATACTGTAGCGGTGTGAAATAATATAATTTTCCCGGGAGATAAAGCGTACAATAAAGCCATCCACTACATCCTGAGCCAGCTTATTGGTGCTGGTTAAGATAATGTTCCGCGACGGGTCTGTTGTGTAGCAAACCCTGCCCTGGGTAAAGCGGTCTTCCGTTCTGACCTCGCACTCATTTACCGGATCATCTGGAATCACCAGGATCCTGGGGGCCCAGAAGGGGGCAATTATTTTATAGGTTTCCTCATAAGTATACCTGTAATTCCCAGCGTTCCCCTGAAGGCCGGAAGCATTGACCCGGATGGCCACCCCCTCCTGCCCTTCGCCATCCGTATAACGCTCGGCATACAGGGCATCCATCTCCGCAAGCGGTGTAAGGGCCGTTGGTTCCGAAGCATAGGAATGGCCATTGGCCTCTACTTTTAACTGGTAGCTTCGCCCCTGTCCGGCTGCGAAAGCCTCCTGTGATATGTAAGACCCGGGTAATGTTTCCTCAAACAGGTATTCAGAACCCTGATCGTCTGCTACAAGAACCATTGCCCCGCCTACCGGTTGAGGGCCATCGGCATCAAAGTCGTATGTACGGCTCAGCTTCACCTCGTGTTGTTTCATCTCATTCGTGA
>CAYSVQ010000017.1:0-9633 GCA_964434565.1 uncultured Flavobacteriaceae bacterium
GGTTCTTCATACAACGAGCAGCTCGAATACACCAGAATTTTAAGGCTGAATATCGGAGATGCTGCCTTGCAGGCTAAAGCCAGAGCCAAACTGGAAGAGGAAAAAAGCGAAACCACCCGCAACAAGGAACGCTATACACAGATCCTACAGGCAGTGGAAACGGCTGATGCTGCGGTGAAGGCGCATCTGGGCAGGGACTCCTATACCAAAAAGGAGCTGATTGCTATAGAAACGGAGGATACGGACTTGCAACAGCACCTGGCCGTTCTTACCCAGATGTACAATTTTAAGGATACCATTCCAGAAGTGATTGAGGAGCTTAATAACGGGCTTGATTATTTTACAGACAGGCTTGATTACCATTTTAATGTGGATTTTAATGGCCGGGAAGCTGTGGGAGATGATCCTTATGACCTTAACGATATTGGATATGGTAACGGCAACCCACAGGCAACAGACGAAGATGAATCACACGGCACCCATGTGGCCGGTATCATTGCAGCCAAGCGGAACAATGGGCTTGGGGCAAACGGAGTGGCCAATAATGTTCAGATCATGTCGGTGCGGGCGGTACCCAACGGGGATGAATACGATAAAGACATTGCCAGAGGTATCCGGTATGCAGTTGATAACGGGGCGTCTATCATTAACGCAAGTTTTGGCAAATCCTTTTCCCCGAATGCAGAATGGGTATACGAGGCTATACAATACGCAGCATCCAAAGATGTATTGATCGTACACGCCGCCGGTAACGATGGTGCAGACCTGGACGATCCTGAAAACGAAAACTATCCAAATGACGCCCGTGGCCAGGGCCCGGAATTCTCGGATAATGTACTTACCGTTGGGGCTATTACTTCGGATTACGGATCAGAAATGGTAGCTTCCTTTTCCAATTACGGGGCGCGCAATGTTGATATCTTTGCCCCCGGTGGCGAGATCTATTCAACCATGCCCGGCAATAAGTACGATTTTAACGGCGGAACTTCAATGGCGGCTCCTGCGGTGAGCGGAATAGCCGCATTGATCAGGTCTTACTTCCCAAAACTCACAGCCCCTCAGGTTAAAAAAATCATCATGCAATCCGGCCTGACTACTAAAACCCCGGTAATTGTTGGGGGAGATGCGGATAATACGGCAACTTTTGACAAGCTCTCCAAATCCGGTAAAATTGCCAATGCATTTAATGCGCTTATTCTGGCCAGCCGGGTAGCAAACGGGGAAACAAATCTATAAGCCCATGAGGATTGAGAGTCAGATGAAATTACTTATGCTCGTATTGCCGGCGGTTACCGGCTTGCTTAACGCACAGAGTAACACTTCCTATTGGCAGCAAAATGCGGATTATACCATGGAAGTCAATATGGATGTGGAAACCTACCAATACAGCGGAACGCAAGAGCTTGTATATACCAACAATTCACCGGATACACTCCGCAGGGTGTTTTACCATATGTATTTCAACGCCTTCCAGCCCGGGAGCGAAATGGATATGCGCCTTCAGACCATTATGGATCCAGACGGGAGGATGATGGAAGGAGGGGAAAGCCGGATTGCGACGCTGAAGCCTGAAGAAACCGGGTTTCTGCAGGCAGTTTCCCTTACCCAGGATGGGCAGGAGCTTGCGCCCACGCTGGAGGGTACGGTCCTGGTGGTTGCCCTGGCCAGGCCAATTTTACCGGGAGGCAGCACCACCTTCGATATGCGCTTTGAGGGGCAGGTACCGCTGCAGATCCGCCGTTCGGGAAGGAATAATTCTGAAGGGGTGGCACTCTCCATGAGCCAATGGTATCCCAAGATGGCAGAATATGATTTTGAAGGATGGCATGCAGACCCATACATTGCCCGTGAGTTTCACGGGGTGTGGGGCGATTTTGAAATGAAGCTGACCATCGATAAGGACTACGTGGTTGGTGGTTCCGGTTACCTGCAAAATCCCCGGGAGGTAGGCCATGGTTATGAGGCGCCGGGGACCAGGGTAAAAAAGCCCGGAGGAAAAACACTAACCTGGCACTTTAAAGCCCCCAGGGTACATGATTTTATGTGGGCGGCAGATCCTGATTATCTGCATGATACCCTGAGGGTTGATAACGGACCTTTGTTGCACTTTTTCTATAAAGACAAACCGGAAATCCTGGAGAACTGGAAAAACCTGCAACCCAAGACGGCAGAAGCCATGCAGTTTTTCAGCAGGAATATCGGCCCTTATCCTTATGAACAGTATTCCGTGGTACAGGGAGGAGACGGCGGCATGGAGTATGCCATGAGCACCCTGATTACAGGGGAACGTAAATTCCCGAGCCTGGTGGGTGTTATGGCACATGAATTGGCACATTCCTGGTTTCAGCAGGTTTTGGCCACAGATGAAACTCAGCACGAATGGATGGATGAAGGATTTACCACCTTTATTTCAAGCCTTTGTATGGATGAAATTATGCAGCAAAATGCCCGCAATCCATTTGAGGATTCCTATAGTGGTTATTATAGCCTGGTACAGTCTGGCAGGGAACAGCCACAGACAACCCATGCAGATCGGTTTGAACTTAATTTTACGTATGGGATTTCGGCGTACAGCAAAGGTGCCATCTTCCTCTCGCAACTCGGGTATGTAATCGGCCAGGATAAGCTAATGCAAACCATCAGGCGCTACTACGATACCTTTAAATTCCGCCACCCAACCCCAAATGATTTTATACGTACTGCCGAAAAAGTTTCGGGTATGGAACTGGGCTGGTATCTTACAGACTGGACCCAAACAACCAATACCATAGACTATGGGATAAAGGAGGTAAAGGAAAACGGCCAGGGTACCCTTATTACCCTTGAACGGATCGGGTTAATGCCAATGCCGCTGGATATTCTGGTTGTTTATAAGGACGGTACCCGCGAAACCTTTTACGCGCCCCTAAGGATGATGCGCGGGGAAAAAGATAACCCATATCCCGCCCTGGAAAGGACCATTTTGCCAGACTGGCCATGGGCGAATCCTGTTTACGAGCTGTCGCTGGCCCGGCCCCTTACCGATATTCAGGCAATAGCCCTCGACCCCTCCCAGCTTATGGCCGATGTGGACGCTGAAAACAACCTTTGGCAGCCAGCCCTGTAAAAAGTACGAAACATGTAGCCTAAAACAGTTATAAAAGCAAACGAGGCAGGTCGGGTATTTATAAGTATGTAGCGGACTGATATTCCCTGCCTGGGATTAGAAATTGCTATTTTTACAGCCATATGTCTTTCACATTTTCAAAAAAAGAAAAGCTGAAAAGCCCAAAACTGATCGAACAGCTTTTTGCCGAAGGTCAGTCGATCACCCGTTTCCCTTTGCGTCTCCTCTACCTGGAAACGGAGCTGCCCAGGGAAACTCAGGTGCAGGCTGCAGTAACCGTTTCCCGCAAGTCTTTCCGGAATGCTGTAGACAGGAACCGGATCAAGCGGTTGATGCGGGAAAGCTACAGGCATAATAAAGCCCTTGTTTTTAACAACATAGAAGGCAGGTTTGCGTTCCTGTTTTTATATCTTGGCAAAGAAATCCCTACTTTTAAAGAGATGGAGCGCAGTATGCATTCCTTGTTACAAATTTTTATTGCACGTAAGAAAGATGAAGAAGTTAATAAATAAAAAAGTCCTCGTCCCCGTATTTGCCCTGCTGTTTTTAGCCGCGGGCGCCAGTTTTAAAAGTGATTTCTTCGAAATCGCCAAGCAAATAGAAATATTCACCACCCTGTTCAAGGAACTGAACATGAATTATGTGGATGAGACCAATCCCGCAGAGTTAATGGATTCGGCCATAAAGAATATGCTCGATGAACTGGATCCATACACAAAATTCCTCAACGAGCAGGATGTTGAGGCATACAGAATAAATAATGAAGGGGAATATTCCGGGATTGGCGCTGTGGTACGTTCCTCCAACAACCGCCTCCTGATTGTGGAGCCCTATAAAGGGTATCCGGCAGATAAGGCCGGCCTTAAGGCGGGGGATGAGATTGTGAAGATAGGCGATATTGAAATAGCTGATTTCAAGGACGATGCCGGTGAGTTGCTGAAAGGCGCTCAGAACACAAGCGTGTCTGTTACTTTCACTCGGCAGGGCGAAACCAAAACCACCACCCTTACCCGTACGGCCATTGAGGTTGATGCGGTGCCCTATTACACCATGGTTGACAATGAAACGGGCTATATCGTACTTTCAAAATTTAATGAGAAAGCTTCAGCCCAAACAAAGGACGCTCTTATAGACCTTAAAAAACAAGGTGCTTCAAAGATTATATTAGACCTCAGGGACAACCCCGGTGGACTGCTCTCCGAGGCCATTGATGTCACGAACCTTTTCGTTCCCAAAGGAGAACTTATAGTTACCACCAAGTCTAAGGTGAATAAGTTCAACAGGGAATACAAAACATCAAAACAAGCGGAAGATAAAGAAATCCCGCTGGCCGTATTGGTTAATGGCGGAAGTGCCTCTGCCAGTGAAATCGTCTCCGGGAGCCTGCAAGACCTGGATCGTGCAGTAATTATCGGTGCCCGGAGCTTTGGCAAAGGGCTGGTGCAACGCCCCTTGAAGCTTACCTACGGCACTCAGTTAAAAGTAACCATTTCACGCTACTTCACTGCTTCAGGTCGCTGTATTCAATCCCTGGACTACTGGAACAGGGACGATCTGGGAAAGGCGGTGCGCAACACCAGTTTCAATAACTTTAAAACCCGCAATGGCAGGGAAGTACAGGATGGCGGCGGGATCATGCCCGATGTGGAGATCAAGTCGCTCAGGAGTAATGAGCTCACGCGTGCCCTTGCCGAGAACCACGTTGTTTTTGATTTCGCTACCCAATATTATTATGCTAACCCGGTTGAGGAAGTGGCGTCTTTTTCATTCGGGGAGCAGGACTACGAGAGATTTAAAAAATTTGCTGCCGCCCACGATTTCAATTTTGAGACCCATACCGAAAAAGCCCTGAAAAATGCAATGGTTGAAGACAGCCATGATATCCTGGGGCCGGGTATTGAAGAAAGCTATCAAAAACTGCTTGCGGAAATTAACAGGAATAAAGTGGTCGCACTTGACACCTACCAAGCTGAAATCCAAAAAAATATAGAAGACGAAATTATTAAACGCTATTTTTACCGGGAGGGGTTATTTGAACATTATCTTCAGCACGATCAGGCCATTCTCACTGCTACAGCCCTGCTGGCCGACAAAAACAAATATAGCAGCATCCTCAAATGATCTCCCCTCTATTCAGTAATTACAACTGGAATCTCTATGCAAAGTAAGTACCAAAAGTGGTATCATCCTTATAAACCTTCTTCAGAGTTTCAAACCAAAGTTGCCTATTTCAGTATGGAATTCGGCATTCACCAGGCGCTTAAAATCTATTCGGGAGGCCTTGGTTTCCTTGCAGGTTCTCATATGCGAGCTGCCCTGGAGCTGAAACAGAACATGATTGGTGTGGGCATGCTATGGAAATATGGTTATTATGACCAGGGCCGCAATCAGGATCAGAGCCTGAATGTACAATTTATTGAAAAGTATTACAGTTTCCTGGAAGATTCGGGCCTGGAGGTAAGTGTTAAAATTCACGATAACCCTGCGGTAAAGGTGCGGGCCTATGTGCTGAAACCTGAAATTTTCGGTTGTGTACCCATTTACCTGCTCACAACGGATGTGCCGGAAAATGATTACCTCTCGCGTACGATCACCAACCACCTTTACGACAATAACCTGCATACCCGCATAGCCCAGAGTATTGTTCTGGGTATAGGGGGCGCAAAAATCGTGGAAGCTCTGGGAGGCGCGGATATTTATCACCTGAACGAAGGCCATGCCCTCCCTGCATTTTACTACCTTCGAAACAAAGGCGTAGGCCGGGAACATATGGTCTTTACCACTCATACCCCTGAAAAGGCGGGGAATTCCGAACATGATGGCAGATTGCTGAACAATTTTGGTTTTTTTGGAAAGGAACTTAGCGAAACGGAGGTGGATAGGGAAACAACCGAAGGAGGCCTTATCAATTATACAGTCTCTGCACTAAGGATGTCTAAAAGAGCCAATGCGGTATCCAAACTGCATTGCAGGGTGGCCCGGGAAATGTGGAAGGGATATGATGATATTTGCGGGATTATCCCCATTACCAATGCCCAGAGCAGAAAATTCTGGCAGGATGAAGGCCTGGAAAGGGCCTGGAGCACCTCCAACAAAAAAAACTTTGTTAAACGCAAACGGGCCCTGAAAGCCGCTCTTTTTGAAAAGGTGCTCGATCAAACCGGGAAATTGTTCGATCCTGACGTCCTCACTATTGTATGGGCCCGACGGTTTGCCCAATATAAACGGGCCGACCTGCTGTTACACGATGCCGGGAGGTTTAATAGCCTGATGAAATCCCCGAAGTATCCTGTACAGATCATTTGGGCGGGGAAGCCCTACCCTATGGATTTCGGTGCAATCGATCAATTCAACCGGCTTGTTCACCATACCAAATACAGCGCTAATACCGCTGTGCTGTTTGGTTATGAAATGGAACTGTCCAAAATGTTGAAATGCGGGTCCGACGTATGGCTGAATACCCCCAGAATCACCAGGGAAGCCTCGGGTACCAGTGGAATGGCCGCGGCTATGAACGGCTCTGTAAATCTTTCCGTAAACGACGGTTGGATCCCTGAATTTGCACGGGATGGGGAGAACGGCTTTGTGCTCCCTGAAGCCGACCATCACTGGCCAGAATGGGAACAGGACCGTTTTGATGCGGAAAATTTATACCTCGCCCTGGAGAAGAAAGTTCTCCCGGCCTATTATGACACCCCCGATTACTGGCACCAACTGGTGGTGAACGGTATTGAAGGGGTGCTCCCCGCTTTCACGAGCCAGCGAATGGCAAGGCAGTATTATAATGAGCTGTATCCCTAAAATCCTGCAATCAGCGCCTTTATCCCCTTCTTCTTATATACGCCACTATGGATGATGCCTTAAAAGATAAGCTGGCAGCTGTTATCGGTAAGCCTGTTAATTCCGCCAGGCGGCTCTCCGGGGGCGACATTTCACAGGCATGGCTTCTGGAAACTACCAATGAAAGATTGTTCTGCAAGCTTAATTCCGGCCTGAAAGGGTTTAGAATGTTTCAGGCGGAAAAAGACGGGCTCGAAGCCATATCCGGTACAGCGACAGTAAGGACTCCGGAAGTGCTCTTTTGCTGGAAACAGGACGATTTGGCCATTCTTATCCTGGAATACATCGAACCAAAAGAACCTGATGACCAGGAAATGATAGCATTCGGGCAACAACTTGCAGCCTTGCACAGCATGGAACAACCAGCTTTTGGTTGGGAAAGTAATAATTTTATCGGCAGCCTTCCCCAAAGAAATCCCCGGGAAACAGACTGGTCTGCCTTTTATTCACGCCAACGGATTCTTCCCCAGCTAAAACTCGCCTTTGAGAAGGGGCTCTTAAACGCATCAGACATGCCGGGAGAAGCCATAATTGAAAGTGTGGTACAAGAACTATGCGGGACCATGCGCCCATCTCTGATCCATGGCGACCTCTGGGGTGGTAATTACCTTATTTCAAGTAATGGCCTGGCCTACCTTATCGATCCTGCGGTTTATCGCGGGCACAGTGAAGTGGACCTTGCAATGAGCCAGCTTTTCGGTGGCTTTTCGCAGTCGTTTTACGAGGGATATGGAATGATATCGCCTATCCTGCCTGGCTATGAAGAACGCCGGGACCTCTACCAGTTGTATTATTTGCTCGTACACCTGAACATATTCGGCAGGTCTTATTATTCAGCCGTAAAACAACTGCTCACCCGCTATTTTCGTTAGTAGTGATTGGCCTGCCCTCCAATCGTGAAGGAAAGCATTAAGCCGGCTCTTATTTCCCGCATTTTATTTTTACATTTAAGGGTTAAGCATTGTACTATGGTATTTCCCCGCTGGCCCAATCTTCTGAAATGGTGTATTTTTCCCCTTGCCCTAGTTATTTTGTTAGTTGCCGGATGTGAAAGTGAGCCAGAAAAATCTGCGTACAAGACGGATTATACCAAATGGGCCTCCTATCTGGGTGATCCCGGCAGAAACCACTATTCGACCCTTTCTCAGATAAATCCCGAAAATATCAGCGACCTTAAAGTGGCATGGAGCTACAACGCGCCGGATTCGGGACAAATGCAAATGAACCCGGTTGTTATAGACACTATCCTTTACGGGGTAACGGCTGCGTTGAGAGTAGTTGCGCTTCACGCGGCAAGCGGAGAAGAACTCTGGCGATTTGGTGATTCCCTGAAAGTGTGGCATTCCACGAGCCGCGGGGTATCTTATTGGGAAAATGGTCCGGACAAACGGATTTTGTTTACGCGGGGTCATGAACTGTACGCTCTGGATGCCCTCACTGGGATCCCGGTGCCAACCTTCGGCAATAATGGAAAAATAGACCTCAGGTCGGGAATGCCGGAACATGCCCGGGAGAAATTTGTTATCTCAAATACCCCGGGAACCATTTATGAAAACCTCATCATCATGCCGCTTCGTGTTTCTGAGGATGTGGGGGCAGCCCCTGGAGATATTATGGCCTTTAACACCATTACCGGAAAATTGGAATGGGTGTTTCATACCATCCCATACCCGGATGAACCAGGGTATGATACATGGGGGGATCCGGAGTTAAATAGCAAATCAGTGGTTGGGGCTGCCAACAACTGGGCAGGCATGGCGTTAGACATGGAAAGCGGGGTGCTATATGTTCCTACAGGTTCCGCTGCACCTGATTTTTATGGGGGGATGCGAAAAGGCAATAATCTTTACGCTAACTGTCTTTTAGCCCTGGATGCGCAAAACGGCAAGTTGATCTGGCATTTTCAGTTTACCCATCACGACCTTTGGGACCGTGATCCCCCTGCCCCTCCGAACCTGATTAACATTACAAGAAGCGGTAAACAGATCCCCTCCGTGGCCCAGGTCACCAAGCAAGGATATGTGTATGTTTTCGACAGGAAAACCGGTGAATCCCTATTCGAGATCAGGGAAATTCCTGTGCCCCCGTCTCAGCTGGAGGGGGAAGAAACCTCTCCTACCCAGCCGTTGCCCGTGAAACCGCGCCCCTTTGCCCGGCAATCTACCAACATCAGCTTAAATAATATTAGTCCGTTTGCCCCTGATAAAGATTCGCTGGGCCGCTTATTGCTGCGAGCCGACAACCGCATATACGGGCCGCCTTCGCTCCAGCCCGTATTCCTGCTCCCGGGTTATGACGGAGGTGCGGAATGGGGCGGGGCCGCGGCAGATCCGGAAAGTGGCATCCTGTACGTAAACAGTAATGAAATGGCGTGGATCATGGAAATGGAAAAAGCCGGAGAGACTCTGGAGAACCTTGCTCCGGGAGAGGCCGTCTATACCAGGTACTGCATGGTTTGCCATCAAAAAGACCGGGCTGGCCTCGCTGCGAGTGGCTTTCCATCCCTTTTGAATTTGGATGGGAAGCTTAAAAAGCAGGAAGTAGGTACCATTATCACCCAGGGCAAGGGAATGATGACCGGTTTTCCGCAACTAGATCCTGATGAAAAGTCCGCCCTGATGGCCTTCCTGTTTAACGAAGAAGATAAAATGGAAGTTGGGGCTGGCAATGCCGCTGATTCTCTTTTC
>CAYSVQ010000018.1:0-10156 GCA_964434565.1 uncultured Flavobacteriaceae bacterium
AGTTATAAACATTGGCATAGCTCGCCACAAGCGAAACGAAAAGTATTACAGGAGGGGGCCGGGAATATGGCTAAACTCGTGCTGGATCTTCACAGGCATGAAGCCGTAAGTGGTACTTACATGCATTTGGATATTGAACCCGAGCCAGACGGGCTGCTGGAGAACAGCATGGAGGTGGTAAATTTTTTCAGGGAATATCTGGAACCGCTTGGCCTACGTTTTCTCTGCAAAGAACTTGGGATAGACCAGGGTAGTGCCAGGTCCTTAATTTACAGGCATATCACGGTCTGTTATGATATTTGCCACTTTTCCCTGGCCTATGAAAGCGCGGCCGTTAGCTTTGGTAATTTTAAAGCAGCCGGTATTCTGGTGGGAAAGATACAGGTGAGCGCCGCCCTCAAAATTGTATTTAAGCAGGGCTTGGAAGCAGCAACCTGGGATGCCCTTTCAGTTTTCAATGAGCCTACTTATCTGCATCAGGTGACTGAACGGAGGGGAGGGGAAATTATCACCTATGCCGACTTGCCCGTTGTACTTGAAAAACGAGGGGATTACGAAGAGCTCAGGGCTCACTTTCATGTTCCGGTATTCCTGGAACACTTCGGGCAACTGGAATCGACCCAGGACCAGATCCTCGATGTACTTGATTACTTAAAGCAGCATAAGCTTACCGATCAGCTGGAAATAGAAACTTATACCTGGGATGTGCTCCCGGAACAACTAAAAAAACCACTGACCGATTCTATTGTAAGGGAATTACAATGGCTGAAGCAACGTTTGTAATATGAAGAAAACAGTTGTCCTGAATGTAGTGGGATTAAGCCGCCGGCTGATCGGGGAGCACACGCCTTTTATAAAATCCTTTCTCGAAGCGGGCAATTCGGCTGTCATTAGCCCGGTATTACCGGCTGTTACCTGTTCGGTCCAGAGTACCTACCTTACCGGTAAATCGCCATCGGAACATGGGATCGTAGGAAACGGCTGGTATTTCAGGGAGGAATGCGAGGTAAAATTCTGGAGGCAATCAAATAAACTGGTGCAGGCAGAAAAAATTTGGGACAGACTAAAATCGCTCCATCCCACATTCAGTTGCGCCAATCTTTTCTGGTGGTATAATATGTATTCTACCGTTGACTACAGCGCAACCCCCAGGCCCAATTACCTTGCAGACGGGAGGAAGATCCCCGATGTATATACCCACCCGCCTGAACTACGGGATGCGCTCCAGCAGGAAATCGGTCAGTTTCCCCTTTTCCATTTCTGGGGACCAAAGGCATCCATTAAGTCGAGCCGATGGATCGCGGAAGCAGCCATCAGGGTGGATGAGCGCTATAACCCAACCCTGAATCTGGTATACCTGCCACACCTTGATTACAGCTTGCAAAAAAACGGCTTGGATTTTGCCAGGATCGCCCCTGATCTGCAAGACATCGACAAGCTGGTGTGCAAACTGGTTACCCATTTTTCCAGCCGGCATGCTCAGGTAATCATCCTCTCCGAATATGGAATAACCAACGTGAACAGGCCGGTACACCTTAACCGCTACCTGAGGGAGCATGGGTACCTTCATGTACGGACAGAACGTGGGCTTGAACTGCTCGATGCCGGTGCAAGCAAGGCATTTGCCGTTGCCGACCATCAGATTGCCCATGTATACCTGAACGACCCGGGCCTGAAAAAGGAGGTAAGCCGAATGTTGGTTACGATTCCGGGTGTTGAGGCTGTTCATGAAAAAGATGGGCTACCCGGACTGAATCACCAGCGCTGCGGTGATCTTGTGGTAATTGCCGACAAAGATTCCTGGTTTACCTATTATTATTGGGAAGACGACACAAAAGCCCCTGATTTTGCCAGGATGGTAGATATACATAAGAAGCCTGGTTATGATCCGGTTGAAATGTTTACGGATCCGAATGATCCGATGGTGTACCCAAAAATTTTCTGGAAATTGCTGAAGAAGAAAGCGGGGTTCCGGACTTTATTAAACATCATTCCACTAAAGGCGGAACTCGTTAAAGGCTCCCACGGGCGCATACCGGATTCCGAGGAAGATTACCCTTTATTTATCAGCAGTAACAAGGATTTAACTGTTCCTGAAAATATTGCGGCAACAGAGGTTTTCGGCCTGCTCGAAAAGCATGTGACGGGTTAAGATGGCACTGTCATTATAGTTTTGTATGTAATATTTAAAAATATATCCCTGTGAAAAATGTATTTAAGTTGATTGCTTCCCTTTTTGCCCTGCTTTTCCTGTGGGCGGCATTTCTGCAATGGAATGATCCCGATGCCATTGTATGGTTTCTAATTTATGGTATCCCTGCGGTAGTATCAATTTTGTTTATTTTCGGCCGGCTGTCTCAGGGCTTTGCGTTTCTCATTTCTATCGGCTATCTGGTGGGAATGGCCTTTGTATGGCCAGAGCATTTCGAAGGCTTCACTATTGGTGAGGGCAATATCCTGAATATAGAAAGGGGCCGGGAGGCCTTTGGATTGTTGATCATTGCGCTGGTACTCCTGGTCTATGCCCTCAGGATAAGGTATACCAAACGTTCATAATTCCAGGTCGAATTCCTGTCGCAGCAGGTCAATGGCCGGGTTTTTTTCACGCAGTTTCTGATATTTTTCAGCCGGGGTATATACAAACCGCCTTGCCGCTTCCTCGTTCACACTTATTGTTAGCTGAATCCCGTAATTGTTAAGATTCTTCCGGAGGTAACCCAGAAGTTCGCCCTGCTCCCGTTCAATCTCTTTTTTCATTGTAAAATTGGGTAAAATAAGGGCGATGGTATGGGGGCCAAGAAGAACAGGCTTTTCCGTGCGGAGGTTCGAGGCCAGAATTTTCCTCCCTTCGTCTTCCAGCTTTTTAATAAACAAGGCCCAGTACTCCAGCATGGCTGCCTCCGTAAATTCGTCGTGAGGGAGGTTGGCCTCGTCTATGGCCTCGGTTTGCTTTTCCAGATGGGCCTTTTTAGCCTTCAGGCTGGAGAGGGAGAGGCCCGATACCCGTTTGGACCGCTCTTTTATCCGGATTTTTTTCTGTATGCCGGCGGCCTCTATAAGGGCTTCCTTGCTGTCAATATCCCGGGCTCCACCTTCCGGCACCGGTGTTTCTATTCTTACAGGAATAGTGGAATGATGGGATTCAACCAAGTCAGCGATTTCGGATTGCGTTTCGGGTATTTGTGTTTTTCCTGAGCCGTTCGTGGCTTCCCGCTGGCGGAAGAAAGATGCAGGGATAAGACGGTTTAATCCGGAAAAGCGGTCGCCGCTGCCGTCAGGATTTTTTTTTTCAGGGGAGAAATTAATGGAAGCCAGTTTCATGAGTGCTAGTTCCACCAGCAACCTGTTGTTCCTGCTCGACTTGTATTTCAGGTCGCATTCGTTGGCGATATCTATGGCTTTCAGGAGGAAATTCTCTGATGTCTTCCGGGACTGTTCCAGGAATTTTCCTTTAGCATTCTCACTTACCTCAAGCAGTTCGATGGTTTCCTCGTGCCTGCATACCATGAGGTCTCTGAAATGGCTTGCCAGGCCCCCTATAAAATGATGCCCTTCATACCCTCTTGAGAGAATGTCGTTATAGAGCAAAAGCACATCCGGGATGTTATGGGCCAGAAGCATGTCTGTGGCCTTAAAGAAGGTGTCCTGATCCAGGACATTCAGGTTTTCGGCAACCGCTTTCAGGGTGAGTTTATTCCCCGAGAAACTAACTACCCTGTCAAATATGGAAAGGGCGTCTCTCATGGCCCCGTCTGCCTTCTGCGCAATGATGTGCAGCGCTTCGTCCTCGGCTTCAATTTGTTGTTGTTCGGCAATGGATTTCAGGTATTCCGCCGCATCCTTTACGGTTATCCGTTTAAAATCGAAGATCTGGCATCTGGAAAGAATAGTGGGGATAATTTTTCGCTTTTCCGTAGTGGCGAGAATAAATATGGCATGCTTTGGGGGCTCTTCCAGTGTTTTCAGAAAAGCATTAAATGCCGATTGCGACAGCATGTGCACTTCATCAATGATATATACCTTGTATTTCCCTACCTGTGGCGGGATCCGCACCTGGTCGATCAGGTTCCGGATATCATCCACCGAGTTATTGGAAGCGGCATCCAGTTCGAAAATATTGAATGCAAAATCCTCATCCGGCCGTGCGTTACCTTCCTGATTAATCTGTTTTGCAAGGATACGCGCACATGTGGTTTTGCCCACTCCCCTTGGTCCACAAAAAAGTAAGGCCTGTGCAAGGTGGTTGTTCTCTATGGCATTCAGGAGCGTCCGGGTAATAGCCTGCTGGCCCACCACGTCTGCGAAGGTCTGCGGTCTGTACTTTCTTGCCGATACAATGAATGGTTCCAAACTTCTTATATTTGGCGCGGAAAAAATCAGGGCCGGGCTCTGTTACAAATATATGAATAGCGGTGATTAACGGGCTCCGATTAAATGACTTCCACCTTATTTTTATCAACAATCCTTTAGGATAACAATGGCAGGCCCGCCGTAATTTTCATATCCGGACCTTTTGCAGGAGCATGTGGCTGTATGCCATCACTTCGCTTTTATATTGCCTTCCGCCCTTAAAATTTCGTATCTTTGCAGCTGGCAGGCCTCCTTATCGCTCTGGTCGGAAGACCGGGGAGGAAAGTCCGGACACCATAGTGCAACATAGCGGGTAACGCCCGTCACCCCGCATCAGCGGGGGAGGACCAGTGCAACAGAAAGCAGGTACAGGTAATGCTGTAGTGAAATCCGGTAAACTCTATGTGGTGAAACGCCAAATACATCAGCGTTCGAGGGCTGCACGCCCAAGTTGAAGGGTAGGCGGATAGAATATCCGGGTAACCGGATGTCCAGATAAATGATAGGCATTTTTACTTTTCGGTCAGATATCCAACAAATAGTAAAAATGAACAGAATCCGGCTTACGGGCCTGCCTTTTTTTTTTGATACAGCTCCCGCTGATTGTTATATTTTACCTCCTTTAGGTTAATTGATGGCCCGGCCGCCAAAGAAACTGAAGATACTCCCGCCGTATTTCCTGTCGTGTGTAAAGTATTCCAGGGTACTGAGGTCTGTTCGTTTGGAGTGTTCAATAATCAAGACCCCACCTTCTATCAGTAATCCCCTTTCAAAAACAAGATTTTGGAGTATTTTGAATTCCTCTTCAGGGATATCGTATGGGGGGTCGGCAAAGATGATGTCAAAGGTCTGTGAAGTCTTCCTGAGGTATTCGGTCGCTCCGCTCCTTACCGCTGAAACAGGTAATTCCAGGGCCTTCTGGGTCTTGCTGATGAACTGGATGCAGCGGTAGTTGGCATCCACGGCAGTGATGGTTTTGCAGCCCCTCGAAGCAAATTCGAAACTGATGTTGCCTGTTCCCGAATAGAGGTCAAGAACCGCGAGTTCCTCAAAATTATAAGTGTTGTGCAGGATGTTAAAAAGCGCCTCCTTGGCCATATCGGTAGTAGGCCGTACCGGAAGATTTTTAGGTGCCGATAACCGCCTGCCTTTATGCGTGCCCGAGATAATTCGCATTACAAAGCACTCAAAACCGTGAAATCGATGCTTTCCGCATCCTTTGTATCGGGAATGACGGGGCTGCCGGCAGGAATGAATATGGATAGGTGCTGAATATACTCATAACAGATAGTATAAATATCGTCTCCTTCTTCAATATCTCCGAAAAGACGCGTCTTTACAGACCCGGGATCAAGCTTCAGTTGCTCCAGGGTGTAAAGCAGGTAATAGATAAAATCCTCTTTGGTGGTATATGAAAAACTGTTATAAAAGAGAAGTTGTTTCTGCGACAGTACCAATATATCCATATAATGCTCCCCTGCATGCACATAACATACCGCCTCTTTGCTGCTGCTATGGGAATTAAGTAAGGCCTGAATCAGTACGGTGCCGCTGTGCATAAAGTCAAAAGCACCGAAAAGGTCATAAATATAATTGTTGATGTTCATGAAGGGTACATAAACATTTACAAGATCGTAGTTGCTGATCTCATCGTATTCAACCAGATCGTTAGCAAGGATCCTTGCATTGAACTTCAGGTAATTTGCAGGTTCGTTTTTATCGAAAAGGGCTCCGGGGACAAGGCTGAAGAGGTTATTCCGGTGAATGACCACCACCCCTGAAAATGCGTAATCAAGGATTCCTTCCTGCTGCATGAGTTCTCTGAGTTCTTTCTGAACATCAAAAGGGCTCAATTCCTTGCCAAACGCAATACGCCTGCTTTGCGCAATTCTATTGGCTATGGTGTCGAAAACACAAAAAGAAAGTCCATTCAAGCCTACCTGAATGGACAATTTATGATAATTTTCGACGCTTTTCTCTGAGGCAGTATTATTCTCCTTTTGTGTCATAGATAGGGGGCCAGTTACCGCTTGTACTTACCTCGGTAAGGGAGCCCACTTTTATTGTACTTCCGTTTACCTCCTCTACGCTAACCATTGCATCTTCACGGGCAATAAGGTCGGCCGGCTGGTCATACAAAACCACTTTCTTTTCAACCTTGGCTTCGAAAACAGGCACCCTGTAACCGCTGCGATCAACTACAGCAGCCTTCATTTCAAATTTTTCATCATTCTGCGCAAAAGGTACGTCCATCATGGTTTTATACCTGTCGCTGTTTTTAAAGATAGAATCCTTTACGGGAACAAAGCCCAGGGTATCAGTAATGGTAACTTCCTGTAACATGTCTATGCCATACGTCTTGTCGAACTCCATAAAGGAAGAATCCCGCTGCTGTGTAATGGTATAATCGGCTGTATCAATAAAGGTAACCAGGCTTTGGAAATCATTGGCGTACCGGCCGGTGATTGTTTTATAAGCTTGCTGTGAATCCCTGATATCCTTAAGTTTCTCGATAACGGCAGCAAAACGTCTTTCTTTCACTTTTGCAAATTCTATGGGCCCGGTTACTGACCTGTAAATCAGATAGCCCAGAATAATGCAAACGATCCAAAGTACAATTTGAAGTATGGTTTTCATTTATAATAATGTATTAAATATGGTGAGTGGTTCTCACAAATCTACAATTTTTTTTTAATCGTAAAAGGATTTACCCCATTTTTCCTGTTTATATTTGGGGGTCTATGACCTCAGTTACACCCTTATCTTTCTACACTTTACTCAAGGAAAAATTCCCTCACCAACCAACGGACAAACAGGAGCAGGCACTCAAAAAACTGGCCTATTTTATACTGGACGATACGCAGGATGCCGCTTTTGTTCTAAAGGGCTTTGCCGGTACCGGCAAAACCACAATCATAGGGGATATAGTATCCAATCTCTGGAAGACCAGGAAGAAGGCTGTTCTTATGGCACCCACAGGGAGGGCGGCAAAGGTGATGTCGGTGTATTCGGGAACCCAGGCTTTTACCATCCACCGCAAGATATATTTCCCCAAAAAAGAACGGGGTGGTGGTGTGAGTTTCGTACTCTCGCCCAATAAACACCGCAATACTATTTTTATAGTGGACGAAGCATCGATGATCCCCGACACCCCTACTGATACAAAACTCTTCGGAAACGGGTCGCTTCTGGATGATCTTATGCAGTATGTTTACTCTGGCCATAATTGCAAACTGGTACTGATTGGCGATACCGCCCAGCTCCCCCCTGTGCACCTTACTTTGAGTCCGGCCCTTGAGGAAGACAAACTTGCTGTGAATTACGGCAAACAGGTAGGAATCATAGAATTAGACGAAGTAGTACGACAGGCACGCGATTCAGGGATTCTGGCCAATGCAACCCTGCTCAGGGAGCAATTGCAGTCTGATTATTATGACACTTTCCAGTTTCAGCTAAGCCCCTTTGCCGATATCGTCCGCCTGACAGATGGATTTGACATCCAGGAAACAATAGACAGTTCTTACAGGGAACAGGGGAAGGAGGAAACCGTTTTTATCGTACGGTCTAACAAACGCGCCAATTTATATAACGAGAATATCCGAAACAGGATCCTATATCTTGAAAATCAGTTAGCCGTTGGCGACTACATGATGGTGGTAAAGAACAATTACTTCTGGCTCGACAGTGATTCCGAGGCCGGGTTTATTGCCAATGGCGATATAATCGAAGTCCTGGAGCTGTTTGCCATAAAGGAATTATACGGCTTTATCTTCGCGGAAGTCAAGGTGAAAATGGTGGATTACCCCGGGCAGAAACCCTTCGAAACCGTACTCCTCCTCGACACTATAAGGGCCGAGACACCTTCCCTTTCATACGAGGATGGGAACCGGCTTTATGAAGCGGTCCAAAAGGATTACGCACATGAGAAATCAAAATACAAAAAGTTCCTTGCTGTAAAGAACAACAGGTTTTTTAATGCGCTGCAGGTTAAATTTTCCTACGCCATTACCTGCCATAAATCCCAGGGCGGCCAATGGCATACGGTATTCGTGGAAATGCCGTATCTGCCCGGGGGTATAGACAGGGAGTTCCTGCGATGGCTCTATACGGCTGTCACAAGGGCCCGGGAACGCCTTTACCTGATTGGCTTTAAGAACGATTTTTTTGTTGGTGAGGAATAACTTAATTTAGTAGAAAACCGCAGGCTAATAATGACATCTGAAACCATAATCAGCATCTTTCTTGGAATTGGATTAGCCGCCTCGGTAGGCTTCCGTGTATTCCTTCCTCTTTTTGCACTTAGCCTGGCAGCCAATAATGGCTTATGGGACCTTAATGCCAGCTGGGAATGGCTTGGTAGCCTGGCCGCGGTTATTACTTTTGGCGTTGCTACCCTGGCAGAGGTCTTTGCCTATTATATTCCCTGGGTTGACAACCTGCTCGACAGCCTCGCCATCCCACTGGCGGCTATTGCCGGCACTGCGGTAATGGTGTCTACCATAGCTGGCCTTGATCCTCTTGTAACCTGGAGCCTGGCCATTATTGCCGGAGGAGGGACAGCCTCGGCAATTAAAGGGGCTTCGGCAACAAGCCGACTGGCCTCTACCGCCACTACAGGGGGGTTAGGTAACCCCGTGATTTCTACCCTGGAAACCGGTACTGCCACAGTGGTGACCCTTGCCAGTATTTTAGCACCCGTACTGGGTGTACTGCTCGTCATCCTGATCCTGATCGTTATCTTTGTTATTTACCGAAAATTGAGGCCCAGGATTAAAACCTGACAAATCTTTGAATTCCAGATGAAGACCATTGCAATGATACCCGCACGCTATGCGGCCTCACGATTCCCGGGGAAGCTGATGAAAGACCTGGCCGGAAAGCCCGTAATTGTGCGTACTTATGAGGCAGCCAGGAATACCGGCCTCTTCGATGCCGTTTACGTGGTGACAGACAGCGAATTGATTTTCGATACCATTAAGCAGGCGGGGGGGGAGGCTTTGATGAGTGTGGCTGAACACGCCTGCGGGAGCGACAGGATTGCGGAAGCGGTTTCGGATATGGAAGTGGATATTATTGTGAATGTACAGGGTGATGAACCTTTTACCACCCGTGAGAGCCTGGAAGGTGTACTGGCGGTTTTCAATTACGATATCGATAAGGAGATCGATCTGGCCTCCCTGATGACCCGCATTACCCATTGGGATGAGATAAACAACCCGAATACCGTTAAGGTGATAGTAGACAATCGTGATTTTGCATTGTATTTTTCCCGCTCTCCAATCCCCTATCCACGGGCCGAAGACCTGCGCCCGGTTTATTATAAACATAAAGGCATATACGCCTTCAGGAAATGCGCGCTCATGGATTTTCAACGCCTGCCCATGTTGCCCCTGGAAGCGACAGAAAAAATAGAGGCTATCCGCTACCTCGAATACGGAAAGAAAATTAAAATGGTAGAAACCAGCATAACAGGGATAGAAATAGATACCCCCGAAGATCTTGAGCGGGCGATAGCGGCATGGAGGTAGACTACAGCAATATAAAAGTGATCGGTTTTGATGCCGATGATACGCTCTGGGTAAACGAAACTTATTTCCGGGAAGCCGAGGAACGTTTCGCCGAAATGCTGGAACAGTATGAGACAAAAAACAAAATAGACCAGGAACTCTTCAGGATGGAAATGAAGAATCTGGAAACCTATGGTTACGGGATTAAAGGGTTTATGCTTTCCATGATTGAGCTTGCATTGGAATTGTCGAATAACCGGGTTTCCCAGGCAACGATAACCAGGATCCTGGATCTGGGG
>CAYSVQ010000019.1:0-30579 GCA_964434565.1 uncultured Flavobacteriaceae bacterium
CTCAAAATACCGTATCCGCTTTTTCGAATTTGAAGGCTTTACCTGCGTTTATGCCGTTAAAGAGTAGCCAGAATAGGATTTGCGCATTCGGCTCACTGCTAATTTTAAATAATGGCATACCCGAATATTGATTCACATCCGGTCAGGAAAAGTCCTTATCATTCTAGCCTGTTCATTGACGCGGTTCAGAACTGAATCTGAAATCACCAAAAGTTGTATTGGTTGCTGTCACGGATTATTCTGTTCCTGAACATAATTTTTGACATAATAGTTTTGTGCTTTGGGTTTTGAACCTGAACTTGCAGCAAATTTTAACCTGCCCCTGAACCTGTTACCATGAAAATATCCGTAGAACTTACTCTAACCCCCCTGCAGGACGACTTTGAAATGCCTGTAATCAACTTCATTAAAAAACTCAGGGCATCCGGGCTCACCGTGCTGGAAAACCCCCTGAGCACACAGGTGTACGGAGACTATGATACGGTTATGAAAATATTAACCACTGAGATCAGGGAAGCATTTATGGAAATGAACAGCGGCCTTCTCCATATGAAGGTGGTGAAATCGGACCGCAGCGCTTATGAACCAGATTTTTGATTGGGTGTTCGCACAGTACGAGGGCACTGCCGTTCAGCTGCTTGTCCTGGAAATGATAGCCGTTTTATTCGGTTTCCTTAGCGTCTGGTATGCCAAAAAAGAAAACATCCTTGTTTTCCCCACCGGTATAATCAGTACCGGAATATTTGTTTATATCCTTTGGGTATTCGGCCTGTTGGGCGATATGCTTATAAATGCGTACTACTTTGCCATGAGCATTTTTGGCTGGTATGTCTGGACACGTAAGGTAGACGCCAGTCATTTTATCCCCGTTACCCGAACCAGCAAACGCGAAAAAATATGGTCAGTCGCCCTCTTTATTGCAGCCATAATCTTTGTAAGCATGGTGTACTTCATTTTTGAAAAGTTCGATAACTGGACGGCATATGTTGATACGCTTACCACTGCCATTTTTTTTGTAGGGATGTGGTTGATGGCAAAGAAAAAACTCGAAAACTGGACGTACTGGATCATAGGAGATATCATATCCGTTCCCCTTTATTTATACAAAGGGCTTATCTTTACCTCCCTGCAGTTCTTTCTGTTTACGCTTATTGCAATCTACGGATACCTCGCATGGAAGAAAAACTTAAACAAAAGCCCTCAGACCTTGTTAAGGTAGTGCTTTTCGGCCCTGAGTCCACAGGAAAAACCACGCTCGCGGAGTCATTGGCGAGGCATTACAAGACAGTGTGGGTTCCGGAATATGCCCGGGAATACCTACAGGAAAAGTGGAACCGCGAACATAAAACCTGCGAACCTGATGATCTTTTGCCAATAGCCGAAGGGCAAATACGACTGGAAAATATGCTTAGCCGCATGGCATCGAAATTACTGATATGCGATACAGACTTACTGGAAACTAAAGTATATTCGGAAGCTTATTATACAGGTAGCTGCGATCCGCTGCTGGAGAAATACGCTTTGAATAACACCTACGACCTCTACCTCCTTACCTATATAGATACCCCCTGGATAAAAGACGACCTGCGTGACAGGCCAGGCGAGCGGGAACAGATGTTTGCTTATTTCAGGGAAACCCTGGAGAAATATAACAGGAATTTTGTTATTTTAAAGGGAACCAAAAAAGAACGCATGGATAAGGCTGTAGCACTAATAGATAATCTCCTGAAGACATGAAGGTATGACAGAATTTACAGATAAGGACTTAAGGCAACTTGATTCCCTTGGGATATCCAGGGAACAGGTACTTAAGCAATTGGAAATCTTCAGGGAGGGGATCCCTTTTGTAAGGCTCGAAAAGGCAGCCCTGGTAGCCGATGGGATCATCCGTTGCAAGCAGGCACAGGAAGAGGAATACATTAAAAATTTTGAAGACTCAAAAGGCGGGCTTGAACTGCTGAAGTTTGTGCCCGCTTCCGGTGCAGCCTCGCGCATGTTCAAGGCTCTGTTTAATTTCCTTGATACTTATGAACCAGGCAAGGAATCCCTGCAGGCGTACATTGAAAGGACAGGGGATCCCGATATAAAAGTGTTCGTGGAGGGCCTTCGGGAACTGCCGTTTTATTCCCTTGTGGAAAAAAGGATTAAAGGCAGAACCACTTCAAGGGACAAGGAAGTTTATCTCTTTGTCGAAGAAATGTTAAGGGAAGATAAACTCAATTACGGGTTTTATCCCAAAGGCTTATTGCCTTTTCACAATTATGGCACTTATACCGTTACCCCTTTTGAAGAGCACCTCAAGGAAGGGGCAGCCTATGCTTCTGTTAATGGGAACGCACGCTTGCATTTTACAATTTCTGAACTTCACGGTGAACTCTTCAACCGGGAATTCGACGAGATTAAGGAACGGGTGTCGGCCGAGACTAGCACTTCCTTCGAGGTTGGGTACTCCTTTCAGAAACCTTCTACCGATACCCTTGCAGTTACCCCTGATAACAAACCATTCAGGATTGAAGATGGCAGCATCCTGTTTCGCCCCGGAGGGCACGGCGCTCTGATTGAAAACCTGGATGAACAGCAAGCCGACATTATTTTCATTAAAAATATAGACAATGTGGTGGTTCCAGCATTTTCCGGGGAAGTTATCCACAGTAAAAAGGTCCTTGCAGGTCTGTTGCTTGACCTGCAGGAAAAGGCGCATAATTATGCAGAGATGTTGCTGGGCAAAGAATTAAATGGCGGCCAATTGCAGGATATAAAGACCTTCCTGCAGGAGCAACTCAATGTGCGTTTCTCAGATAATTTCTCCTCCTTTAATCTCGGGCAGCAGATCGAAATCCTGAAAGACAAGATCAACCGCCCCATCCGGGTATGTGGCATGGTTAAAAATGAAGGTGAACCGGGTGGCGGCCCATTCTGGATAAAGGACGCAAACGGGAATGTATCATTGCAGGTGGTTGAGTCTGCACAGGTAGATACATCCGACATGAAACAAATGGAAATATTCCGTGAATCAACCCACTTCAATCCGGTAGACATTGTTTGCGCAATTAAAGACCACAAGGGGCAAAAATACGCGCTACGCAATTTTGTGGATGCCCGCCAGGGTTTTATCACAGCGAAGACGATGGAAGGGAAAGACCTGAAGGCCCTCGAACTCCCCGGTCTCTGGAATGGCGGGATGGCATTCTGGAATACTGTGTTTGTTGAGGTACCCCTGCGTACCTTCAATCCGGTAAAGACTGTTAACGACCTTTTGAAGCCGGCACACCGGTATAAGGATTCTTAGCGCCCTGGGCCGTATAATGGCCGATATTCCTCCATATTTGTATAAAGATTACACATATTGGGTAATCCGGTATACAGATTCGGCCATAAATCCCTGGCCAGTTCCCATGTTCAAAAATGAATATAGCACTGTTAATCAGAAGGATATAATTTTTAACCGGCATTTTACTGTACTGGCATTATTATTTCTTTATCCTAAGAGAAATGAATGAATGTTTAATCTAAATCTTTACACATGAAAAAGTTAAGTCTTATTATTGCCCTGGTTGCAGGTGGATTTATGGCTCAGGATGTCATAGCTTCCAATGATATACCCGCAACAGTGGTTGTCGAAGTACAGGAAGAATACAGCGCAATTGACAATAGCGAATTGCCTGCTGCCGTAGCCGAGGCTTTCACAAGGGATTTCCCTAATGCAGAAATTTCAAAGGCCTATGTGAACGAAGAAGGTCAGTATAAACTGGAAGTAACGCAGGAAGATGGTTCAACTGGCGAGTTGTATGCTGATGCTGAAGGAAATTGGATAGAAATGTAAATTATCCTGGTTTACACATAATTGGTAATCCGAGAAGGCCCTGTAATTTGTTACAGGGCTTTTTTTAATTAGGAACATGACCGCACAAATGGAAGGAATGCATGGCCTCTTACAATTTATCTTTAACCGGCCCGCTACAAAACTACCGGCATATTGTGTAAAAATTACACACTTTCCAGCCGGTTTACCCAATTTTACATACCTCTCCCACAATCATTAAATCACGTATAACGCTAAAAAACAAATAGTTACAAAAAAGTTATAGCAATAAAGGATTGTGGTATTGTTTTTTCAGTGTATATAATAAGTTTAATCTAAATAAATAGTAAAATCATGAAGAAAATAATTTTTGTTATCGCGTTGGCACTTGGTGGATTAACTACCACTTTTGCCCAGAGCACTCCCGAATCAGAGGAGGCTAATACCAATACAGCAGTAGAAGCTGAAGCAGTAGAAGCTGAAGCTCCTGCCCAGGATCAGGAAAATTACCAGGAAGTTGCAGTTGAGGAACTGCCAGAAGCAGTTATATCAGCAGTAGCTAATAGCTATCCTACAGCCAGCATCAACAAGGCCTATAAAAATGATGCTAATGAGTATAAGCTTGAAGTAGCTCTTCAGGATGGTACTGCAGGAACTCTGTTTGCCGATGAAAGCGGTAACTGGATTGAGTAATTCTTAGACATAAATATCGGGGTTTATCCCCGGTATTTACTTGTTTATTTGAATTTGGTTTAATAAAAGGGGCTATTGAAAAATAGCCCCTTTTTACTTTCCAATATCCCCGCCCGATGCCTTCTTTCCGTCTGAGTTAAGAAATTTTGCATACAAGACCTCCGGAACCGTCGTTTTTTCCGTATATCCTTTTACCAAGGATAATTTACCAATTATGTTTAAAATCTTGCTCATTGAGGATGACATCCCTTATTGTCAGATGTTAGAGAAATTCCTGAAAAAACGGGGATATGAAGTTCAAAGTAGTTACACGGCCCAGGACGCCCGCATGAGATTTAAGGAAACCAGGTTCGATCTGGTGTTAACCGACCTTCGCTTACCCGAAAATGATGGTTTGCAGATGCTCGCGGAAATAAAACGGGCATCTCCCCGTACCGCCGTAGTCTTAATGACCGGCCATGCGGAGGTACACACTGCGGTTAGCGCCATGAAGCAGGGGGCACTGGATTACCTGGCCAAACCTTTCACCCCCGATGAAATGCTTTCTGTTGTTAAAAGGGCCCTGGAAAACCCGCCTGCTCCGCGACTGGAAAAGCCGGGAAAGACAAAAACCGACAGCCCTCCTTTACCTATTATCAAAGGGGTGAGTGAAGTATCGAAAAAATTGATGGAGTTTATCGAACTGGTAGCTCCCACGGAAATGTCTGTACTCCTATCTGGCCAAAGCGGTACCGGTAAAGAAGTGGCGGCACGCTGTATCCACGATCTGAGCCCACGCAAAGACCGTCCGTTTATCGCCGTTGATTGTGGAGCTATTGCAAAGGAATTGGCTACCAGTGAATTTTTCGGACATCTGAAGGGAAGTTTTACAGGAGCCGTTGAAGACAAAGTGGGCCATTTTGAAGCTGCCAACGGCGGAACATTGTTTCTGGACGAAGTGGGGAACCTTACCTATGAGCATCAGGTACAACTGTTGCGGACCCTGCAGGAACGTAAGATTAAAAAAGTGGGGACTTCATATGAAACCAACGTGGATGTAAGGATTATCGCAGCCACCAATGAGGATTTGAAGAAGGCCGTTACCGACGGGCGATTCAGGGAGGATCTGTATCACCGGCTCAATGAATTTTCCATCAACATACCTCCGTTGGAAGAGCGGTCGGAAGACCTGATGATTTTTGCCAACGCCTTTTTATTCCAGGCAAATGAAAGCCTTCATAAAAATGTTGGTGGTTTTTCTGAAGAAGTAGTGGAAGCTTTTGAAAGGTATCACTGGCCCGGAAATATCCGCGAACTGAAGAATATCATTAAACGGGCGGTACTGTTAACGGATTCCGATCTCGTGACCCCGGAAGCGTTGCCGGAAGAGATAATTCAGCATGAGTACTCTAATGTTTCCGTGAATTCCCTGTCTAAAGCTGATTATGAACGCGGCCGCATTCTTAATGCCCTGAAGAAAACGAATTTCAATAAATCCAAAGCCGCCAAATTACTGAATGTTACCCGCAAAACCCTATATAACAAAATCAACCATTATGACTTGGACTTGTAGCGTTAAGAAAATGTTCCTGGGCTTCAAGGAGAATTGCGGTATTCAGTCTTAATCGGTTAAAAAGTTGCTGGACCTCTTTCGTGCTTTTCTCATCAGGGACCATTGTTTCAAAGTTCTCAAGGTCTTCAATACACAGGCTTGCCTTAAATTGGCGAAACATAGGGAGCATACGATGCGCCGTCTTGTTAATGGTATCGAAATCACCGGCGGCAACGGCTTTCCCGAGCGTGGTAATATTAGCTCTTGTTTCCTCTATGAATGTCAGTACTATTTCTGAACAGGCTTCTTCATCATCACCAAGAAATGAATAAAGGGTATCAAGGCTGAAGATATCGGTATTGGATGCTAAGGCCCTGGTGGGTTTTTCCGCTTCAACTTTCAACCCCGGAGCGCGAACCAGGTTATATAACATTTCCAGCAGTTGTTGTTTGGTAAATGGTTTCTTCAGTACTCCGTTAAACCCCCTGTCGCGATATACGGATGATTCCATATCCCGGCGGCCGGTCATAGCAATGATGGGCTGCCCATGATAATGTTTATACGCTGCTGATTGCAACTTTTGAAGCACCTCGAACCCATCTGTATGGGGCATTTGGATATCGGTAAGTACTACCTGATAAGATATGGCGGCTTCCGGGTTGAGCTTTCTGAAATCGGAAAAGGTAATAGCCCGGATACCCAGGTTCACGCACATTTCCTCCAAAAGCTGCAGCATGGAATTGTCATCGTCTATAATGAGTACGGCCTCTATGGAGGTTTCTTCATCGGCGCCTGTTTCCGTTGCTGCCGCTCTCTCGGTTATTTTCAGAGGCAACTGCAGGCTGAAGGTGCTCCCATGTTCCGGTTTACTGTTTACACCAAGGGTGCCCCCAAGAAGGTCGGCCAGTTTTTTCGAAATGGTCAGGCCCAGCCCGTATCCGCCATAAGTTTGTTCCACCCGCTCATCGGCCTGCTTGAATTCCTGAAAAATAATTTGTTGCTTGCTTTTGGGAATGCCTATGCCCGTATCTATAACTTCGATTACTACCAACAGGCTGCCTGGCTTCCTCGATTTAACTGTAGCCCTTACCTTCACAAAGCCGCGATGTGTGAATTTATAAGCATTACCGATGAGGTTGGAAAGAATCTGGCGTATCCTGAAGGGATCACCAATGACGTTGCGTTCAAGGTCAGGGTCGATTTCGAGGATCAGATCAATCCCTTTTTTGCTGGTATGAATCTTTTCGAGGTTCTCTGAGGTTTCCCGGATAATATTGGAAAGATTGAAAGGGACCTCTTCGATTTTAATTTTTCCCGAGGCGAGTTTTGAGAAATCCAGCAGATCGTTCACAAGCCGGTCTACGTAGGCTGATGCGGATCTAAGATGGACCATATATGATTTCTGCTTTGGCGTCAGGCCAGTGGCATCCATCAGCTCGGAATAGCCAGAGATTGCATTCAGGGGCGTGCGAAGATCATGGCTTACGGTTGAAATCAACTGCTCCCTGCTTTTCAGGAGCGATTCGGAGAAGCTTTTTTGTTTCTCCAGCAGACGCCTGTAGTTCTGTACCTGCCAGTAATCCTTAAGGATGAGGAAAGTGAACAATGCAACAATCACCAGCCCGAGGCCGGTTGCGAATGCTGCAATCCTGAAGCTTTGTTTAACCGCTTCTTCCCGTATCCGGCTGTCGTAAAGCGAATTCAGGAGAACTTCCTCCTCTATGGCCGATACTATGCCCCTTAATTGCTGGGAGAGGGCCAGGTCGTTCCGGAGGATCTCCTGTTCCTTGTTTTCCAGGATCCTTTGAGACCGGGAAACGCTCTGCTTGGCTTCTGTGATCAGGGCTTTGGAAACTGCCAGCACCGAATCCAGTTGTTTCCGGTTCAGTGGTTGTATCTGTTCGTCAGGAACATTGTCATTCAGGTAGTCGGCTATATCCCGTATCACTTGCTGTGCCTTGGGCGAAAGGTTTTCATAATTCGGTGCGAGGGCCTCGGCGGTTATCTTGCCAAGGGAAGCTTCAAGCCGATGGAAATCCCGCAAGGCCACATCAAGGGAATTATTAGAGTCGCGGCGCAGCTTTAGTTTCCGAAGCTCGTTATTGTTATTTACCCTTTCCAGCAGGAGGGTTTGTATGCTGTCTAAAAGTGCCTTCTGGCTGCTTTGTTCCGTGTCTTGCTTTAAAACTTCAATATCGAGAAGGATGGAGTCTATCTTCTTTTCATATTCGGTAAAACTAGCCCTGGTTTTTGTCTGTAAGGCAAGTTTAGATAAATTTTCGGCTTCATAAAGGCCGGTTAACAAAGAGCCTGTCCGTATCAGCTTGGTATCGTTTTCACTGCCTGTCTGTGTAGAGAGGTATTGCTTAATTTCGGTATATATGAAAAAGCTCACAATGGCAGTTAGCATTGCAAGCACCATATAACTCCCGACGATCTTTATTGTGAACCGATCTTTTTTATTCTGGCCCATTCCGGCTTATTTGGATACCTTATATAATAAGATACGAAACAAGCGGGAATTTTGTTCTATTAACCCTCACGAATTTTAATGCCTCTAATTATGTTATTAGTGATCCAGGTAGTATCTTTGATCTGTCTCAAAGGGGTGCGAACTCCTGTACAGGCAGATTACCCGGGCCTTTGGCCCGTGTATCCGGCCTTCAGGATTAGCTGAGATCATACCCAATGAACCTGCGCGGGTAATGCTGCGAAGGGATGGCCAACAAGGATAGATAATCCCAATACAATTGGCTTGAGATGGCTGCCGGTAAAGTTATGCCTGCTGCATCTTCCACAAAGGGTAGTGAATAAATCACTTACATCATCCAATAATTAACCGGAATAATCGCCCCTTTTATTCGTCTCAATAATTGTGAACGAATGAAAAACACATGGATTTTAATGTTGGTTATAGGCCTGCCTGTTGTCTTAATTGCCCAGGAAGAAACGGAATCACGGAAGGATTCCCTGGAGGCGGTGGAAATAGTGCTCGACGAAGTGCTGGTCTCAGCCCTCAGGGTTAACAGGGAGATTCCACTTACCTTCAGCAATCTCGATAGGAAAGACTTTCAGCCCAGGAACCTCGGTCAGGATATTCCTATCCTTTTGAATTACCTTCCGGCAGTAGTTACAACATCTGACGCCGGGGCAGGGGTGGGGTATACGGGGATCAGGGTCAGGGGAAGCGATGCCACCCGGGTTAATGTCACTATTAACGGAATTCCCTATAACGATGCCGAGTCTCATGGAACCTTCTGGGTAAATATGCCGGATTTTGCCAGTTCGGTCGAGAATCTTCAGTTGCAAAGGGGTGTGGGAACATCCACCAACGGGGCAGGAGCATTCGGGGCAAGCCTGAACCTCCTTACAGACGCCGTCGCAGATGAAGCCTTTGGGCAGGTTTCGTCTTCCATTGGCAGTTTCAGTACCTTAAGGAACCATCTGAAATTCAGCACAGGGCTTATGGACGGGCATTTTGAAATTGCAGGCCGCCTGTCGCGAATCAGTTCTGATGGTTATGTTGACCGCGCCTCTTCATCCCTTGATTCCTATTTTCTGCAGGGAGCCTATGTGGGTGATAATACGCTGGTAAAGGCTTTGCTTTTCGGTGGGCATGAAATAACTTATCAGTCATGGTTTGGCATAGATGCAGAGACGCTGGAGACAGACAGAACCTATAATCCGGCCGGAATGTACACCGATGATCAAGGGAATACACGTTTTTACGACAATGAAGTGGACAATTACAAACAGGATCATGCCCAGCTTCATTGGAACGAGCAGGTTTCCGAGGGCTGGAATACAAACCTGGCCCTGCATTATACCAGGGGCAGGGGCTTTTTTGAGCAATTCCGTGAGGATGATGATTTTGCCACCTATGGTATAGAACCCATTATGGTAAATGGGCAGGAAGTGAATACCACAGACCTTGTTCGCAGGCGCTGGCTCGACAACGATTTCTACGGAACCGTTTTCTCTGCGAAATACAGCGAAAAGGGGTTTAGCTTTATCCTGGGCGGGGGCTTCAACATTTATGAAGGCGACCATTACGGGGAAGTGATCTGGGCCCGCTTTGCAGGGGATTCCGAGATTCGCGACCGTTATTATGACGATTCCTCGCGGAAGACCGACTTCAATATCTATGCAAAATCAACCTACAGCATCAACCCGAACTGGAGTCTTTTCGGCGATCTCCAACTCAGAAATGTTGGCTATAATGCCAACGGGGAAGACACAGGCCTGGTTGATGATGATTTTAGTTTCTTCAATCCCAAACTCGGCCTGACTTATAACCTGGACGACCGAAACAACCTTTACCTTTCTTATGGCAGGGCTCAGCGGGAACCAAATCGTAACGATTATGAAAGCGGGAATCCCAGGCCCGAGAAACTCAATGACTTCGAACTGGGGTGGCGCCATGTTTCCAGGGGCCTGCAACTGAGCACCAATGTATATTACATGGGGTACACAGATCAACTGGTACTCACCGGAGAACTTAATGATGTGGGAGCGCCACTCAGGGCAAACGTAGGCGATAGTTACCGCCTTGGGATCGAGATAGAGGCCATGGTGCCCCTGGGGAAATGTTTGAGCTGGCAGCCTAATATTGCGCTGAGCTCCAATAAGAATCAGGACATTTTCTTTCAACGGGATGGCGAATTACGCAACCTGGGATCAACGGATATCGCTTACTCCCCGGGGGTTATTTTGGGGAACCGGATTACTTTAGAACCCTTTCCGGCCCTGCAGGCCAGCCTGCTCACCAAATATGTGGGCAAACAATTTATGGGAAATACAGACGCTGAGGCATCGGTGCTGGAGGCTTACACACAAACCGATTTTAATATTCAGTATGAGCTGGATTTTAACAGCTGGGTAGACAGTATAGTGTTTTCGGCCCTGCTGAATAATATTTTTGATGCTGAATACGAATCAAACGGCTACTTTTTCACCTTTGATGACGATTTCAGCAACCCCGGAACGGTAACCACCGTTGAAGGAGCCGGATATTATCCGCAGGCGGGGATCCATTTTTTGCTGGGAGCAAACCTGAGGTTTTAAGCGCCTGCATAAAAAATTAACGGCCTCCTTAGCAGGGTTTGGCGTATCTTAGAGTTCATTTTTTGCCCATGAAAAACATCCCTTCATTTGGTAGCAAACTTCGGAAGAATATTGTGCTGGTACCCGAATGTATCGAGGAATGCTCCGGGATTAAGGTATTCGGACAATTACTTAAATCGTTTCTCTTTTCTACCGATGTGGCGGTTATCAGGAATACCAATGCCAATGCCATCATAGCAGTTTATCCCTTTACCCCGCAGCCGGTTATCTCCCAGGCCCTGATCCTTGCTGCAGACAAGCCTATTTTTTGCGGGGTCGGGGGAGGGATTACCAATGGTGAACGTTCCCTGGCCCTGGCGATCCATGCCGAATTTCAGGGGGCTCTCGGGATTGTTCTTAATAAACCAACACCAAATTCCCTTATCCGTAAGTTAAAGGAGCATGTGGATATTCCGGTAACTGTCACCATTGTTTCTACGAATGACGATATGATTGGGCGGATTAAAGCGGGAGTCGACATCCTTAATGTTTCAGGTGCCGAGAGGACTGCAGAGATCGTCAGGAAAATACGCGGCATCGATGAAGATGTGGCCATTATCGCAACTGGGGGAAAGTCCAGAGAGAGTATCCTTGAAGCAATTGAAGCCGGTGCAAATGCGATTTCATATACGCCCCCCACTACAGGATCATTGTTCAGGGATATTATGGAGGCCTACAGGAAGGGAAATTGAGATTGCAGGTTAGTTGGAGATTACAACGACAGAACCGCTTTTTGAAGCCCTGTATTCGAGCATGTTGTAATACTGGTTGCCATCATCCGGGCGGTTGAGCATCTGCCCTGTAAAAAGGCTGTATTCATAGTCATCGCAAGGGCAAACAGCCGTTTGGCTGTTCAACACCATTGTAGAACACTCATTAGGGGGGTGGTTGGGGCAGCTGGCTTCAAATGCCCGGTATACATCAAATCCCGTATTCATTACAAAAACGCCTCTGATACCTGTGCCCTGTACACCTATGAAAACAGCATTCCCCGTATTGGTAAGGGGGCTGTAAAGCGGAAGGTTAAGGTTAATATCGAACCGGAAACCTATTTCAGCAAGGTAGGGGTTACGGTCTGCGTTGTCGTTGCTGCAGGAAAACAGCAGTACAGCAATCAAAAAAAGAGAAGCAAAGCGCATGCAGGATGCCGAATTAGTCTTTCCTGACAAATGTGAACAAAATTTATGTATCTTTACGTTAAATCCTCTTTAAAAAAGGGGATTTTCCTATTAGGGAAACACCACTTAGACAAGCAACCATGCCTAAGGTATTTAGCTTTAAGTAATTATAGCTGAAACGCCAGGTGATCCTGTAGGTTGTGGGGATATCCAGAACATGCCGGTGATACAACGGCATCCAGCGGAATTTTTTAATGAAAGCATTTGGGAAGGCCGGTGGCACTCCCTGAAAATTATGTAGTTATGGGCAACGTATCTTATTATACAGCGGAAGGGCTTAAGAAACTCAAGGATGAGCTAAACCACCTGAGAGATGTGGAGCGTCCGAAGGCCTCCCAGGCTATAGCGGATGCGAGGGATAAAGGCGACCTGTCTGAAAATGCGGAGTACGATGCAGCAAAAGAAGCTCAGGGGCTGCTGGAACTGAAAATTTCCAGGATGGAGGAAACCCTGGCCAACGCCAGGCTGATTGATGAGAGCCAGCTCGACACCTCCAAGGTTCTTGTATTGTCTACTGTCCGCCTTAAAAACAGGCAGAACGGTACGGAGATGAAATATACTCTGGTAGCCGAAAGCGAAGCCAATCTGAAAGCGGGGAAAATCTCGGTAACTTCACCTATAGGAAAAGGCCTGCTTGGCAAGAAAGTGGGAGATTTGGCGGAAATTCAGGTGCCTAATGGGACACTGAAGTTCGACATCCTGGAAATAACCAGGACTTAAGGTTTGTTTTACATGGCAAATGCATCCTTTTTTGTACCTTCAGGAAAGGATTTTAATTTAGATCTCCGGCCGGCAAACGACAACCAGTTTTAATCAGACCGCATCACCATGCCAAGCATTTTTACAAGAATCATCAATGGCGATATCCCTTGTTACAAGGTAGCTGAGGAGGAGGACTTTTTTGCCTTCCTGGATATTAACCCCAATTCGAAAGGGCACACCCTATGCGTGCCAAAAAGGGAAGTGGATAAGATATTCGACCTGGATGAGGAGACCTATCTTGGACTTATGACATTTTCCCGCAGGGTGGGCAAAGCCATCGAAGCTGTAGTTCCATGTAAACGCGTTGGCATGACGGTTATAGGCCTCGAGGTTCCCCATGTGCATGTTCACCTTATACCCCTCCATAGTATGGCCAATGCCACATTTCAGCATAAGGAAACCATGAGCCCTGAAGATTTCGGGGAACTGGCCCGGAAGCTCCGGCACCAGCTTGCAGGGAATTAGATTGTGCCCGCCCCCTGTGAAAAAGACTTAAGCGGGGAGCCCTTCCAGCAGCATATATACCGCTGCGGCCGCAATACATATCAGGATTATCAGGATCGCGAAAAAAAGAGTTGTGAAACGTATGGAAGCCCGGCTGGGGACTACCATTTTCCGGTAATAGTCAAAACTACGCTCAATGTCTTCGGTCCATTTAACCGGGTAGAGTACGGAATTGCATTTATTGCATTTTAGTTCATGTATAACTTCGGACGTGGTCCGGTGGTACATTTTGCCATAAGTTTGTTTCTGAAAAAATTTAAGGCTTAGGTCCTGATTGAAACATTCAGGGCAATTATTGGTAAGTTCTGCCTCATGTATCACGATAAGTTTTTCCTTTGTCATATCGGACGGTTTGCTTTAAGTGATATTTGCATTATTGTTCCTTCCTTGCCAGAGGAAAGCACCTTAATCCTGCCCTGGTGGTATTCTTCCACGATCCGCTTTACCAGCGAAAGTCCCAGGCCCCAGCCCCTTTTTTTGCTGGTAAACCCCGGGTTGAAAATTGCGTTGAAATCGCTTTTCGGGATTCCTTGGCCGGTATCGGAAACCAACACATTCACCTGACGGCCGTCGGGGATAATCTCAATGGCAATATGGCCCTTGCCTTTCATGGCATCAATACCATTTTTAACAAGGTTTTCGATAGTCCAGTTATAGAGGGAACGGTTCAAAAGTACTGGAAAATATTCAACCTCTGAATCAAAGGAAAATTTGATCAGCCTGGAACTTCTCAGTTTCAGGTATTCATAGGCGCTCCTCGTTTCCTCAACTATGTCTGCCGGTTCTAGTTTGGGCAGGGAACCTATTTTGGAAAACCGCTCGGTAATTGTTTGTAAACGCACAATATCCTTTTCGATTTCCCTGGTGATTTCTGGATTGATTTTCTCCGATTTTAAGAGTTCGTTCCATCCTAAAAGCGACGTAAGCGGGGTCCCGATCTGATGGGCGGTTTCCTTTGCCATCCCTGCCCATAACCTGTTTTGTTCGGAAGCTTTATTTGTTTTGAAAAAGAAAAAGATAACGGCCCCGAACAGGAAAATAATCAACAGCAGGGCAATGGGGTAGTATTTAAGCTTGTTCAGAACTTCGGAATTGCCATAATATAGGGTTGCGAGATGTTCGCCCTTGTAATCTATGGAAATAGGGGTATTCTCGTTTCTGAAGGTGTTGATTTTTTTAGTAACATAACTGCTATCTCCCGCCAAATCGGGGCGAATGTTGTTAGTACGAACCGAACCATCCTTGTTAACCAGGATCATGGGGGTTGAGGTGTTATTCTGAAAAATCTTTACATGCAGGTTCCCCAGATCAGTATCTTCCGAAGATTGAAGCAATTCTGACTGGGCAGTTGCCCAGATCTCCATTTTGTAGCGTTCTTCCTCTTTGAATTTCCTGAAGAAACTATTTGTATTCCAGAGGATCAGACTAACTATTATGAAAGCGGCAATCAGTAAAAAAATGTTGGCGGTTTTCTTTCTCGGATTGAAATTCATCCTGCTAACTTAGCGACTTTAAAGATAACTTAATTTGGGTTAAATTGTTGTGCAGACACCCGGGTTGAAGCTTTTCATTAGCAATCAAATTATGTACCTTTACTGCATATGCAAGATACCATATCCATTGTGCCGTCTGAGGTGTCTGTTTCAGAACTGCATGCCTATCTGCTGGGAGCTGTGGGCCCGAGGCCGATTGCCTTTGCGAGCACGATGGACGAAAAAGGGAGGCCAAATCTATCCCCTTTCAGTTTTTTCAATGTGTTCGGGTCTAACCCCCCCATCCTGATCTTCTCCCCCGCCCGCCGGGTTAGGGACAACTCGGATAAACATACGCTGAAAAATGTTTTGAAAACCCGGGAGGTGGTAATTAATATTGTGGATTATGCCATGGTGCAACAAGTGTCGCTGGCCAGTTCGGAATATGAGGAAGGGGTAAATGAGTTCCTGAAAGCGGGGCTGAGTATGCAGGAATCAGACCTGGTTAAACCCTTCAGGGTGGCAGAATCCCCTGTTCAGTTCGAATGCAGGGTTACTAAAGTGGAAGCTCTGGGCGAGGGTGGGGGTGCGGGCAACCTCGTGTTCTCAGAGGTTGTTAAAATACACCTGAAAGAGCACATCCTGAATAAGGACGGGAGTATTGCCCCGGAAAAAATAGACCAGGTGGCACGGATGGGCGGCAACTGGTACTGCAGAGCCAGAGCCGGGCTTTTTGAAGTACCAAAACCCCTTAGTACTCCTGGTATCGGCGTAGACCGTATTCCAGGGCATCTTCGCCACAGCAAGCTGCTGAACGGAAACAACCTTGGCAAACTCGGAAATGTGGCAGTACTTCCCACTCAGGAAGAAATAAGCGAATTTGTCGCGGAAAACGACGACATCAGGGCCATTATCAGTGATGGCGACGAGGCCGGGCGCTTCAGCAAGGCTCAGGAATATTTATCTAATAACGAGGTGCTTTCTGCTTGGAAAGTCCTCCTTGCTAAACCATAAAATATGGAAATTGAAGGTAAAATTAAAATGATCGATGAAACCAAAACTGTTGGAAGCAGTGGTTTCAGAAAAAGGGAATTGGTAATTACGACCGAAGAACAGTATCCGCAGCACCTTTTGATTGAATTTGTACAGGATAAGACCAATCTGCTCGACAATTTCAAGGAAGGCCAGCCGGTTAAGGTCAGTATCAACCTCAGAGGCCGGGAGTGGACCAATCCACAGGGCGAGACCAGGTATTTCAATTCCATGCAGGGCTGGCGTATCGAAAGCCTTCAGCCGGGAGCAGCTGGAGATATTCCGCCGGTACCACCCATGGATGCCTTTGAACCCGTGGATGAATTGAATGAGGAAGACCACGACGACCTTCCTTTCTAGGAAGAACGTTTCCCTTCACCACTTTAAACTGCCATAAGGGCCTTTGAACCAAAGCAGCCATAGAATACCATATCTGACCGGCAAGGCCGCCTTTCCCCCTGTGGATTCTGCAAACAGCGAGGGTTTGCTCGCTATGGGCGGGGATCTTTCGCCCGAGCGCCTGCTCGCAGCTTACAGTCAAGGTATTTTTCCATGGTTTAATGATGATGCCCTGATTTTCTGGTGGAGCCCAGACCCCAGGATGGTCTTATTTCCTAAAATGCTGCAAATCTCCGGGAGCATGCAACGCGTACTTAACTCTGGCCGCTTCCGGCTTAGCCGTAACGAGGCATTCGATTTGGTTGTGGCAGGCTGCGCCGGTTCTCCCAGGCCCGGGCAACCCGGTACCTGGATCACGGCCGGGATGCAGAAAGCTTATTCCGAACTTCATAGACTGGGGGTCGCCATTTCCTATGAAACCTGGATGGGAGAAAAGCTGGTTGGAGGGATATATGGTGTTGATATGGGACATGTTTTCTGTGGGGAGAGCATGTTCTATTCGGTGAGCAATGCTTCCAAGTTCGCCTTGATAGGCATGGTGCGCGACCTGCAGGCCAGGGGGTATGAAATGATAGACTGCCAGGTTTATAATCCCCATCTGGCAAGCCTGGGTGCCAGCGAGATACCACGGAAAGACTACCTGAGCTATTTAAAAGGTAACCACAAGGGAGTTTAGGAAAAACAGTATCTGTGAAGTGGCGCTGGTGTAATCTTCGAACCGATATTCCAGGCCCACCTCCATATTAACCCCGGCCTGAAGTAACCACCCTAATTGCATTCGGATGCGTTGATCATATTGTGGCCCTTGCATCCTTGTCACACTTAATAGGCTTTCCAGACTGCTTACCAGGTATGCTTCCCCAATATCCAATTGCTCCCCCTGCAGAGGGCTGTCGAGGGTGAAACGGTACCTGAACCGGTGCACGGTGAGAGCCGAAAAAATACGTTGTTCGTAACGCAATCGTTGTCCCAGGCGAATGGCAGCTGTCCGGCTGGTGATGCTGTATTGTTGGGTGAGCCTGAATTCATTCCCTGACTCTTTTTCAATAGGCTTGCGGAACCGATACTGAAGCCCAAGACCGATACTTTGGTTGTCCCTGATTTTAAGGGTGGAAAAATGGGCAAAATCAAACTGCCGGATCGTCAGGCCAAAGGCTTCATCCCGTATCAGATAGCTGCGGTTGGCAAGCGCAAAATTATGGGTATATGTATCGGTTACACCATAATTCAAAGCCAGGCCCGGCTCCCAGTATCCGGTAAAGTTATCCTGAGCACCAGCCAGATGCATGAAAAGCAGGAGGCAGAACCAACTAAACTTCCTAGTACAGGACATGGTCATAATTGGGAGGCAGGGATGTACGCTCACGGATGAAATTTCCTTCGGAATCGAAGAGGATTTCGAAATCCATATAGCTTTTCGCTCGTTTTCCGGCTATCATTAGTTCATAGTTGATTCCGGGTAGTAGCAGGTTCTGGAAGGCATTTCTCAGGGTGGTCTCCTGTTTTTCACCCGCAGTTACCACATATTGTTGCTGTATTCGGCGAATGCGGTACTTTTGAAAGGAGGAGTCCAGGTATTGCCTGATGTTCGAGAAGCTTTCCGAAGGAATATCTATTTGTTTGATGAGGATTTCAATGTCTTCCAACTTTCCCTCTTCATCAAATTCCACACTGTAATGGAGCTTGTCTTTTTTAAATTTCGCCTCGTAACTTGTTTTGGCACTATCTGTTTCCCTGTAAAACCTGATTCTTCGTGCCTCACTAAGCTGTTCGGCAATAAAGTGGTGCGCTTTTTCAGGAAACTGAGACTTGCGAATCCTGTACTCCCGTTCGTATTTGTTCTGCCCATGCAGGGCCAGGCCCCAGAGTAATGCCAGGCAAAGCAGGAACCTGCTATACTTCATCATATCGAAAACAGTTTATTTCATGGTCATTTACCATTCCGGTGGCTTGCATATGGGCATAGACAACGGTACTGCCGACAAATTTAAAGCCCCTTTTTTTCAAATCCTTGCTCAGGCTTTCAGAAACCGCTGTAGTGGAAGGGATTTCACGGTAATTCTTGAAGTGGTTTTTTATAGGTTTGTGATTTACAAATCCCCAGATATAACTGCTAAAACTGCCATAATCCCGTTGCACCTCTATGAATGCCCGGGCATTGGTAACCGTAGCTTGAATTTTCAGCCTGTTTCGGATTATCCCGGGATCCTGTAACAGGCTTGCCAGTTTTTCCGGTCCGTAACCGGCAATTTTGTGGAAATCAAATCCATCCAGCGCCTGCCGGAAATTTTCCCGTTTGCGAAGAATGGTAATCCAGCTCAATCCCGCCTGGAATGTTTCAAGGATGAGGAATTCGAAAATGGTGCTGTCATCTTTTACAGGTACTCCCCATTCGGTATCGTGGTAGGCCTCGTAAAGTGGATCGCCTATACACCAGCCACATCTGTGTTGTTCCATGGATACAATTTAAAGGAATAAAGATATACCAAAATTGTAATGCCGGAAGTACTTTGCAGCGGCGGGCAGGGAAGAAGGACAGTCCGTTATCTTTCCCGTAAAACAAATAAGGGCCCAGAGGCCCTTAATGCTATTATCTTAGTTCGCCGGAACTGAGAGCATTGGCAAGATCGGCTTCCACACTCCGGAAGTTTCTGAAAAATTTACGCCCGTCGGCCCTTTCCAGGGTAACTTCCGCTTGCCCCATATCATCGTAATCGACAGATGTAACGATGACCCTGGTTCCATAAACCTTCTTCATGTCGGGAATGGCTCCCCGCTTGATGATGAAGTTCTTACGCGGAAAATGGATATGATGGAATTCAGAGGATACAGGAACAAGAATGGTATATTCATCCCCTTCACTAACCTGCACCTGCGATTGCTGGGCAGTAAGTGATATGCATGAAATTACGAATGCGGCAAAAAACAGTATCTTTTTCATCAATATATGTATTTATTAGGCTGTTAAATTATTTATTCAGCAAAGATATAAAACGATCCAGATATAAAAGTAATACTCATGTTAAAAATTGTTAAACTATTATATGCTAATAGTAATACTATTATATTTACAACAGATAAGCTTGCAATCAACCTATTATGGAACCTCTTTTGCAATCTGTGCGGATCGCCGTCAATGAAAAAATCTTCCTCAAGGACCCCGAATCTTCCGTACTTGGAAAACGCTTAATTGAGCAAAGCATCCATCTGATACACGAGATTGGATTCGATGGCTTTACTTTCAGGAAACTCGGTGCCCGAATAGGTTCTAATGAAAGTTCTGTTTACCGTTATTTTGAGAGCAAGCACAAACTCCTTATATACCTTACCTCCTGGTACTGGGGCTGGCTGGAGTACCGGCTGGTTTTCTACACAAATAATATACCTTCCCCAAAGGAGAAACTAGAAAAGGCCATTGAAGTACTTACGAGGGCCACAGAGGAGGACACGTCTTTTTCACATATCAATGAAATTCTGCTAAATAAGATCGTAATCAATGAAAACTCCAAGGCATACCTAACCAAGGAAGTTGACAAGGAGAATAAAGAAGGGTATTTTGTGATTTATAAACGTCTTGTGAACAGGATGACGGATATGATTAAAGATCTAAATCCCAATTACCCTTATCCCTCAAGCCTGGCAAGTACGGTGATTGAAGGATCCCTGCATCAGTATTTTTTAAAGGACCATTTCAGGAGCATCACGGATTGTACTGACAATATCAGCCCTACTGACTATTTTAAACACCTGGTATTCAAAACCATAAGCTTAAATGGCTAAAACCATTCATACGGCCTGTCAGTGGCTTACCGGGCTATTCCGACTCGAGAAAAAGGAAGCTTTTCAAATTTTTTACTGTGCTGTTATTGCGGAAACTTCCCCCATGGCATGCAATAGCGATGTTATTTACTCTGGAAAAGATAGGTAATGGTTCCCAATTGCCCGTTACTGGAGTCGGGATTAAAGCGCGCCCTGTAAGCATACTGGATAGCATTATCTACCAGACAGCCATTGGAAGTGTTAGAACTGCTGGCATTAAAATCCGCTTCTGTTACATATCCCTGGGAATCTACCTTAATGTTTACAACCACCCTGCCACCTTCAATACAGGTATAGATAGGAGGGGGCAGTCGGTAACTGTTCCGTCCTACCAAAGAAAATGAAACTGAGGTTTTCCTATTGGCCAGGTAATTTGTGAATTCCTTTTTCTGAGCGTCTTTTTCTCCAAGCTTTTGTTTTAATTCCTCCCTTTTTTTGGCGAGTTCCCTCAGGCTGTCATCGAAGTCCGAATGGTATCCGGGCTGGTCTTCGCCTGAGTTCTCAGGCGAATTTGCTTTTTCTTCTAACAATTCCTCTAGAGTTTTCAGGGGTTCGGGATCTCCGAAACTGGGCTTAGCCGTTTCATTAAAGGCCATATGACTTTCTACAGGATCTGACTTTTGAAGTTCTTCCTGCAGTTTTTCCTCTTCTTCAAGCAATTTTTCAAGCTCTTCATCAGCCAGAACCATTTCAATTACATATTCCTGTTGCGGTTCTGCTCCCAGGTGTATATTGTATAAAAGCAACAGCACGATGCCCAGCGAAAATGCTGTTATCATTAAAGAAAGTTGCCTTCGGTTAAGTTGCATAATGCTATAACCCCTTTTTTTTAAATTTATTTTGCAAGTGCCGGAAATGAAAAATATAAAGTAAAGAAAATCAGGGATTTGTATTTTCTACAAGAAGTTTTTCCTTAAAATCCTCCGGACTCTCTCCTATACTTACGTCATATTCCCCTATTTTGGTTCTTCTAAGGCCCGACAAATGTCCGCCGGATCCAAGGAAAAGGCCATAATCGTGGGCAAGGGATCTGATATAGGTTCCTTTGCTGCACTTTACCCTAAAGTGGATTTCCAACCCAGGTATATCTGTAATTTCAAATTCCTGTATCTGCACCGTCCGGGTGGGCATCTCAACTACCTCGCCTTTTCTTGCAAATTCGTACATACGTTTCCCGTCTTTTTTCAAGGCTGAAAATACCGGTGGTTTTTGCTGAATCTCACCTACAAAGGCTCGGGTTGCATCGTGTATATCCTGCGCTGTGATATGTGAAGTAGGGTAATGCCGGTCTGCAGCCGTTTCCAGGTCATAGGAAGGGGTGGTATAGCCTAGGGTAATTTGGCCGGTGTACTCTTTTGGCTGGGCCTGTAATTCAGATATCTTTTTCGTGCTTTTCCCGGTGCAGATCAGTAGCAAGCCGCTGGCAAGCGGATCCAGGGTCCCTGCATGACCCACTTTGATCTTCCTCAGGCCGAATTTTCTCCGGATCGCCCATTTAACTGCATTGACTGCCTGAAATGATGTCCATCCCAGCGGTTTGTCTATCGCCAATACCCTTCCTTCCAAAAAATCCTCCCTGGTGTATGATGCCTCCATATTCTTTGAATGTAACCCTATCCCTGGTACCAATAGGCATAACCGATTGCAATTGCACCTACAACAAGGCAGTAGGCAGCGAAATAAGTAAGTTTACTTTTCTTAACCAGCGTTATCATCCAGGTACATGCAAAAAGCCCGGATATGAAAGCTGCCATAAACCCTGCCGCTAAGGGTAGAACCTGGGTATCCTGGTACGTTAACTCCCCGCTTAAAAGATCCTTCGCGATTTTCCCCAGTATTAGCGGAACCACCATAAGGAACGAAAACCTGGCTGCCCTGCCCTTGTCTACCCCCAACAGTACGGAGGTGGAAATGGTCGCCCCGCTTCTGGAGATTCCCGGCAGAATGGCAATAGCCTGGGATACCCCAATTACGAAAGCATTAAAGAACGACACATTTTTTGCTGTTTCCCTTGCCCTGTCGGCAAGGTATAGCAAGAGTGCGGTAATCAAAAGCATAAACCCGACGAGCATTACCCTGCCGCCAAAAAAGGAGGCTATCTCATTTTCAAAATACACCCCCAACATGGCCGCCGGGACCATGGAGATAATGATTTTCAGGGAAAACTTTGTTTCCTCGTTCCACCGGAAACGCAAGAGCCCCATAAGAACTTCCCGGATATCTTTCCGGAACACCACTATGGTGCTAAGGGCTGTAGCGAAATGAACGACTACTGTAAACAGGAGGCTTTCCGCCGGGATTGAAGTATCACCCAATAACGCTTTCCCCAGTTCCAGGTGCCCGCTGGAGGAAACAGGCAGGAATTCGGTGAGCCCCTGAATAATCCCCAGGATGATGGCGTCTATCAGTTCCAATTAATTGTCTTTCTTCCTGTGCGGATTCAACAAGATGGCGTATACTTCTATTCCCAGGCCAAGGAGCACCAGGGTTGGCGCCAGGCGTATCCTTCTGAAACTGAAGATATCCGGACTAAATACATTAGGGTCGTCTGTTCCGCCGCCACTCATTAAAACAAAGCCCAATGCCATGCAGGCAATTCCTAAAAACATAAAAATATAATTCTTCCTCTGGAAAATAAATTCCCTGTTGGCTGACTTATCCTGCTGATGTTTCGGTTTCCTGCTCATATGGCAAAGTTAGTAATATAAGTCATCAGTCCTGAGGTTCAGGAACCTTTGGGTGGCAAAATATGTGCTGACCAGGGAGATAATAACCCCTAAAGCAAAGACACCAACAAAAAGAGCTATTAGTATTCCCGTGTCTTGCAAGAGTGTAAGTTCAGGAAAATTCCTGTCGAAATATACCATTACCGCCCCGAGGGCAAGCAAAGCAAGCAGGGCACCCAGCATCCCCAGTCTGATATTGGTAAGGATAAATGGCATACGGATAAAGGATTTGGTGGCCCCCACCATCTGCATGGTCTTGATAATAAAACGTTTTGAATAGATTGATAACCTGATGGAGCTGTTAATTAGCAATACTGCTATTCCGCAGAAGATAGCACTGGCTACCAGGATCCAAAAGCTTATCCGCTTAACGTTTTCCGTAAGAAGGGCAATCAGCGGTTTGTCATAACTCACTTCCTCCACATAATCCTTTTGCCCGAGTTCTGCTGCGATACTATCGATCTGGACGGTGTTTACAAAATCTGCATTCAGTTTCACATCTATGGAATTTTTCAGGGGATTATAACCCAGGAACTCCTGGAAATCCTCACCTATTTCTTCACTGTGCTGTTCTGCCGCGTCTTCTTTGGAAACAAAGGTAGCAGACTTTGTGTATTCGGCCATTGCGAGACTTTTTTGAAGCTGGTCTACCTCCAGTTCCTTGGCGTTGTCCTTTAGGAATACCGAAATGGTGATCTGTTCCTTGAAATGGTCGGCAAGTTTTTTAGTATTTAAAACCAGGACACCCAGTATCCCAAGCAGGAAAAGTACCAGTCCTATGCTCAGCACCACCGAGAAATAGGAAGAGATTAATTTTCGTTTCTGATATCGTTCAAATGACTTACTCATGCCAGGATATGAAAGCCCAAAAATAGGAAAGTAAATTGAATAAACTTATTTTTGCGGCACATGGGATGCAAACTGCGCAAATGAAGTATACTTTCAGGAATATTGAGGCCAAATGGCAGAAATACTGGGCTGCAAATGAAACTTTCAGGGCTTCGGAATCCACGGCAAAGCCAAAATATTATGTGCTGGACATGTTTCCCTATCCATCGGGGGCAGGCTTGCATGTTGGGCACCCGCTGGGATATATTGCCAGCGACATCTGCGCACGTTACAAGCGGCATAAGGGGTTTAATGTATTACACCCTATGGGATTTGATTCCTTCGGGCTGCCTGCGGAACAATACGCCATACTAACAGGGCAACACCCGGCACTAACAACTGAAACCAATATTAAACGATACCGGGAGCAACTTGATAAACTTGGATTTTCCTACGACTGGAGCCGGGAGGTACGTACCTCGGATCCTGCTTACTATAAATGGACCCAATGGATTTTTATTCAGCTCTTTGAATCCTGGTATAACAGGGAAACAGACAAGGCCGAACCGATTAGCTCGCTGGCAGGCTATTTCGAAAGCAATGGAAACAAAGGTGTTCAGGCTGCCTGTGATGAGGATACCCCTACGTTCTCCGCCCGGGAATGGAAGCATTTTTCGGAGAAGGAGCGCCGGCAACTGCTGCTGAAATACCGCCTGACCTACCTGGCCGATACCGAGGTTAACTGGTGTCCGGCACTTGGGACAGTTCTGGCGAACGACGAAATTGTGAACGGCGTTTCCGAGCGTGGCGGCCACCCTGTAGTCAGGAAAAAAATGACCCAGTGGAGCATGCGAATTACGGCCTATGCCCAACGGCTTCTTGATGGGCTGGAAACCATAGACTGGCCCCAGCCACTAAAGGACGCACAGACAAACTGGATTGGCAGGTCAGAAGGAGCCCTGGTAAAATTTAAAGTGCTGCCAGCCGCCGATCTCCCGCAAACAACCTCAGGTGAGGTCTTAATCTCTGTTTTCACTACCCGTCCCGATACCATCTTTGGAGCCAGTTTTATGACGCTGGCACCCGAACATGAGCTGGTCTCCCAAATTACTACCCCGGCACAGCGCAAGGAAGTGGAAGCCTATATAGAAGCCTCGGCCAAACGCTCGGAAAGGGATCGGATGGCCGATGTAAAAAGTGTTAGCGGGGCATTTACAGGTGCTTATGCCGAACACCCGTTTACCCAGGAACCGATCCCTATATGGATTGGTGATTATGTGCTGGCCGGCTATGGCACCGGAGCAGTAATGTCTGTGCCCAGCGGCGACCAGCGCGACTACGATTTTGCGAAACACTTTAAGATCCCCATCCCCAACATTTTTGAAGGGGTAGATATTTCGGAAGAGGCTTTTACCGATAAGGAAAAAACCATTATCGCCAATTCTGATTTTCTGAATGGCCTGAATTACAGGAAGGCCGTGCGGAAAGTAGTGCAAGAACTTGAAACTATCGGGCAGGGCCAGGGGAAAGTAAATTACCGGTTGCGGGATGCTGTTTTCAGCAGGCAACGCTACTGGGGCGAACCATTTCCTGTTTACTACGTAGAGGGCATGCCCCGGATGATTGCCGATGATCACCTGCCGTTACACCTTCCTGAGGTAGAAAAATACCTGCCCACTGAAACCGGGGAACCGCCACTTGCAAATGCGACCGTATGGGCATGGGACACCGGAAACAACAAAGTTGTCTCTAACGACCTGATAGACCATAAGCAGGTCTTCCCGCTGGAACTGAACACCATGCCGGGCTGGGCAGGGAGCTCCCAGTATTTTAACCGCTATATGGACCCGCATAATGATAAGCAAATATTTTCACAGGAGGCCGTGAGTTACTGGCAGGACGTGGATCTGTACATCGGCGGGATAGAACACGCCACAGGACACTTGCTCTATTCCCGTTTCTGGCAGCATTTTATGTTCGATCTGGGGTTGGTCCCTAAAAAGGAATATGCCCGTAAACTGATCAATCAGGGAATGATATTGGGGAATAGTGCGTATGTCTATAGGTGCGATACAATGCACTTCATTTTAAATAAAAAGAAATATGATTTACGGATTACCCCAGCTCAATTTATTAGCGCTAGGGGAATCGAAGCATATTCAGAGTTGTCAAGTGAAAAAGATGATGAAGGTTGGAGAGAGGGTAAAATGACAATGAATGTGTCAAATAATACATTGAAGGAATTTGAGAATAAAATGTATGACCAAATCATTCAGAATCATATAAAGGAATACCCAGAATTGAAAGATCTTAAAAGAGATATGGTACACTATTCATACTCTAAATTTCATATTGATGTAAACCTTTTGGATGAAGGCAAGAATTCAATTCAAGTGGAAAAAGTAAAGAATTTTGTCAGAAATATTGAAGAAGGAGATTTCTTTTTTGATGTTAATATGAATAAATTTTTTACAAATCGTGAGGTAGAAAAAATGTCCAAGTCCAGGTATAACGTGGTGAACCCCGATGCCATCTGCGAGGATTACGGGGCAGATTCGCTGCGGCTATACGAAATGTTCCTGGGCCCGCTGGAACAGGCCAAACCCTGGAATACAGCGGGGATCACAGGCGTTCACGGTTTCCTGAAGAAGTTATGGCGGCTTTATCATACCGGCACAGGGGGTGGCTTCCTGGTAATTGACCAAAAACCTTCCGCAGCTGCGTTAAAGGCCCTGCACAGGACCATCAAAAAAGTGGAGGAAGACATCGAAAATTTTTCCTTTAATACAACGGTCTCTACCTTTATGATTTGCGTGAACGAACTCAGTGCCCTCGGGTGCACTTCAAGGGATGTCCTGGAACCACTGGCCATTCTTATCTCTCCCTATGCGCCGCATATTGCCGAGGAATTATGGGAGAAACTGGGTAACAAGCCTTCCATTGCCACTGCTCCCTTTCCTGAATTCAATGCCAGCTACCTGGTTGAAGACAATAAGGAATATCCTGTTTCCTTTAACGGAAAAACGCGTTTTACCCTGTCGCTGCCCCTCAACCTCAGTAAAGAAGAGATAGAAGCGGCTGTGATGGCCCATGAAAAGACCAGGCGGCAATTGAATGGGGGCCTTCCCAAAAAGGTAATCGTAGTGCCCGGGAAAATTATCAATATAGTGGTATAATGAATTTTTAAATTGATAATATATTCTGGTACCCCCCCAATAAATGTGATATTATTATATAAAAACATCATTTTGTTCGGGTGACCCCTCCTGTTTGTCGATAATATTTCCTTATTTCGTGCTTTAATAGCAACTTACCCCCTAAATCAACTTTAAGGAGCAATGAATATAGGTGTACCCAAGGAAATAAAGAACAATGAAAGCCGGGTGGGCATGACACCGGCCGGCGTATTCGAACTGGTCAAGCACGACCACAGGGTTTATATACAGGCAGGGGCAGGAGAAGGGAGTGGCTTCAGCAATCCCGATTACCAGCAGGCCGGCGCGGTCATTCTAGATACCATAGGCCAGGTATATTCGATGAGTCAGATGATCGTAAAGGTCAAGGAACCCATAGAGCAGGAATACTCGCTGATCCGGAAGGGGCAGGTTATCTTTACATATTTTCATTTCGCCTCCGATGAGTTCCTTACCAAATCTATGATGGAGCGGAAGGCCATTTGCATTGCCTATGAAACGGTAGAGGATGAAGACGGGACCCTGCCGTTGCTTACCCCCATGTCTGAAGTAGCTGGCAGGATGGCCATACAACAGGGGGCCAAATACCTGGAAAAACCTGTAAAAGGCCGGGGAGTGCTTCTGGGCGGTGTTCCCGGGGTACCACCCGGGAAAGTTCTGGTGCTGGGGGCAGGTGTTGTGGGCATTCAGGCTGCAAAAATGGCAGCCGGTCTTGGGGCACATGTCACTATCCTGGATGTAAACATGAAAAGGCTGCGTTATGTGAACGATGTGATGCCAAACCATGTAGTGACCGAATTTTCCAATGAATTCAACATCCGCCGGCATATCCGTAACCACGACCTTATAGTGGGTGCCGTGCTCCTCAGGGGCGCCAAAGCCCCCTGCCTAATTACGCGCGATATGCTGCGGGAGATGAGGCCAGGAACCGTAATAGTGGATGTAGCGGTAGACCAGGGGGGCTGTGTGGAAACCATCAGACCTACTACCCATGAGCATCCGGTTTATATAATAGACGATGTGGTGCACTACGGGGTGGCGAATATGCCGGGAGCAGTTCCCTATACTTCCACCATAGCGCTTACTAATGTTACCTTGCCATTTGTACTGCAACTCGCCAATGAAGGCTGGAAGAATGCCTGCAGCAACAACAGCGCCCTGGCGAAGGGCCTGAACATTTCCGAAGGAAAGGTGGTTTATAAGGAGATTGTCGAAGCTTTTAAATGGAACACCGCCCTGGTTTAGGGTACAAATTGTCAGTATTTTTTGATTGTTGGAATTTGGCGGGGTTTTTGCTCATGTTTGATAAATTTCAGGAACGGGATGTTCCGGGCCTGGGATTTTTGAATTATGATCATTAATCTTTACTATTTTTACACCATCTATTAAACAGACAAGACTATGATGTTCTATTATATTTTGATCGGCGCGATAGCCTTGATCAGCTGGCTGGTAAGCAGTAAACTGAAAAGCAAATTCAAGCATTATTCAAAAGTTCACTTACGTAACGGGATGAGTGGTGCCGAAATTGCAGAAAAAATGCTTGCAGACCATGGTATCCGTGATGTTAAGGTAATTTCTACCTCCGGAATGCTTACAGACCATTACAACCCCAAAAACAAAACTGTAAACCTAAGTGAAGGCGTATACCATCAGCGCAATGCGGCGGCGGCGGCAGTTGCAGCCCACGAATGCGGACACGCCGTGCAACACGCCCAGGCTTACGAATGGCTAACCCTCCGGTCCAAATTGGTTCCGGTGGTAAGTGTTACTTCAGGCATGTCTATGTGGGTGGTTTTCGGCGGGTTGATGCTGGGTGCTGCGGCTGGAGTAGGCATGGGTTTTTATATTGCGGTGGCAGGCCTGGTTATGATGGGGTTGGCAACCCTCTTCAGTTTCATTACCCTACCGGTTGAATACGATGCGAGCAACAGGGCACTTGCCTGGCTAGAGCGTAGGAATATGGTTACCCCTGAGGAGTTAAAAGGTTCCAGGGACGCCCTTACCTGGGCGGCACGGACCTATCTTGTGGCGGCCATTGGCGCCCTTGCTTCGCTTGTATACTGGGGGCTGCAGGTATTCGGAGGAAGGGATTAAGGTTTAATAAACCAAAAATTTATAACCTGCCGGTCATCCACCGGCAGGTTTTTTTACAGGCTTATCTGACGGTCGATCTGCTGGTTCAGCGAGATAAACGTTTCGGTACGCGATACCCCTTCAATCTGCTGTATCTTCTTGTTGAGAACCTGCATCAGATGCTCATTGTCCTTGCAGAGTACCTTAATGAGGATAGACCAGTCGCCCGTAGTATAATGGCACTCCAGAACTTCCTGAATTTTTTCAAGCTCTTTCACGGCCTTGGGGTTGCTCATGGCTTTGTCGAGGAAAATCCCTATGTAAGCCATGGTGGTATATCCGAGGACTTTGGGGTTGATCACAAATTTTGAGCCGGCAATCAGGCCCGATTTTTCAAGTTTCCGGAGGCGCTGGTGGATCGCTGCACCTGAAATTCCAATATTCCTGGCGATTTCCAGGATTGGTTTGCGCGCGTCTTCCATTAGGTACCTTAGGATTTTCTTGTCTATGCCATCAATATTGAGGGTATCATTTGTTGATTTCATTAAACGCTTTCAGTTTTGCATAAAGATAGCATAATTCATTACAACTTTTAACCGGCAACCGAATCGGGGTTATATCCAAGATAGGGTACTTCAAACTCCTTAAAGACCACCCCGTATGTCTCCAACTCGTCCAGAACCGGGTTGTAAACTTCTTTCCTGATGGGGATTTGAACACCGCTGTTCTTTATCTTCCCGTTCAGGACCAGCAAGGTTACAATGGCGACTGGAAGGCCAACGGTCTTGGCCATCGCCGTATGGGTGCGGTTTTCGCCCAGCACCACCATGTTGGCATCTATCTGTTTCTTTTGGCCATTCAGGATATAGCCAAATTTGTGGTACATGACAATCATATCTTTGTCGTCATAGGCCAGCGTCCAGCTGTCTTCCAGGATCTGTTGCAGCATCTGTGCCGGACTTGCATTTTTCAGGCTGATGGTTTTTTTTGGATCGAACAGACTTAGCTCCAGTAACTTACCCCACATGATATCATCCTGGTCGATTTTCAGGTAATGCCTTAGCTTCAGTTCTACCGAATCCGTGGGGGAGTATGGCAGAAAAAGGTTGGTAAATTCCCTGTAAGACATGCCTTGGGAATTTTCGATGTTATAGCTGTCATCTGTCATTCCAAGCTGTACGAACATATTCCATGCTTTTGAAAAGCCCACCCGCCTGACAGTCCCCCGGTAAAGGGTTAATACGTCCTGCAGTCCGTATGCTTCCCGATAATTCAGGGAATCCCGGTTGGCATAGGCCTCAAAGGCACCATAACCTTCTATTTCCATAAATTCGGTACGCCGGAACAGCCTGTGGTAAGGGATATACTTATATGTACCTTCCTGTATGAATTTGGCCGCCCCCCCCCTGTCCGGCAAGAACCACATTGCGTGGGTTCCATGTAAATTTATAATTCCAGAG
>CAYSVQ010000020.1:0-8259 GCA_964434565.1 uncultured Flavobacteriaceae bacterium
AAACATTGCTGCTCGGGCTGCTGTTAGGATTGATCCTGTCAGTGGTCTTTTTGGGAATCGACTTATTAAAGGGAGGGATATCGGCACTGCAACCTATATTCTGGAAGGAAACGGCCTATACTTTTATTTATTCCGTAGTCCTTACTTTTATCAACAAAGGTTTTTTCGAATATCTGGAGCATCTTAAAATATGGCAGCGTTATGCACGGTACCGTATCCTTATAGGTGCAATTGGGAGTATTGCAATTACGATGGTGAGCATCCTGATAATAAGGATGGTCATAGAAATTTCATTGGAAGGCGAAAGCTGGGATGAATTCATTGCCACCGAAAATTCCCTTTTTTACCTGTTCGCCCTGCTGATTACCATGGTGATCTCCGTGATCTTTCACGCCATCCACTTCTACAAACACTGGCAGGAAAACAAGGTCAAGGAACAACAGATCATAGCTGGTACGGCTTCGGCTAAATTCGATGCTCTAAAGAACCAGTTAGACCCCCATTTTTTATTCAACAGCCTTAATGTACTTACCAGCCTTATTGAAGAAGACCCCCGGCAGGCTCAGAAGTTTACCACTTCGCTCTCCAAGGTGTACCGCTACGTACTGGAACAGAAAAACAAAGACCTGGTAACCGTAGATGAAGAATTGGAATTTGCCAGAACGTACGTTCAGTTGTTGAAAATGCGTTTCGAAGAAAGTATAGTTTTTGAAATCCCCGAAGCGGATTCAAACCCGGAAGCCAGGATTGTACCCCTGTCTTTGCAGTTGTTGCTCGAAAATGCGGTTAAACATAATGTTGTAACAGCCTCCCGGCCCCTGCGAATAAAAGTAATGGAAACGAATGGCATGCTGGTAGTAAGTAACAACCTGCAGGAAAAGGAAGTGGTTAGGAATGGGAGCGGGGTAGGCCTGATGAATATCAGGCAACGGTATGGCCTTTTAACCAGCCGCCAGCTGATCATCAACAAAACGGCAACGGATTTTGAAGTACAACTGCCTGTCCTTACTAAACAAATTACACCTATGGAAACACAAAAGGCGTATATAGAAGATAAGCGCTACCAAAAGGCCAGGGAACGGGTAGAAGCGATTAAAGGTTTCTACGGGAACCTTGCGGCCTACTGCATTGTAATTCCATTCCTCGCCTGGCTAAATTACCGGACAACAAGCTTTCCCTGGATTGTTTTCCCGGTTCTGGGCTGGGGTTTCGGGCTTCTGATGCATGGTCTGGAAGCATACGGATATAACCCGCTCCTGGGCAAACGGTGGGAAGAGAGGAAAATCCGGGAGCTGATGGAGAATGACGATTTCTAGCGCAAAGCGCTGCGCTACAGTTCATCCTGCAAATATGACGATTCGGGGGCTTAAAGTTTTCAACACATTAATTTTGAGTGAGATTTGAATAAAATATTGTAAACACTAAAACCATTAGTATGAAAGAAGAGCAGTGGGAACACAAATACATCCGGGCGAGGGAAAGGGTGGAAAAGCTACGGAAATTTTACGGCAACCTCACCGCCTATTTCCTGATCATTACCTTGCTGGCCTTTATTAATTTCTGGACCAATGATTTTAGTTACATGTGGTTCCTTTGGGCGGCATTTGGATGGGGTATCGGGCTTGTATTCCATGCAATTTCGGTCTTCAACCTGAACCCTTTTTTTGGAAGGGAATGGGAAGAACGCAAGATCAGGGAATTCATGAAGGAGGAAGAAAAACATCATAAATGGGAATAAAATACAGGAATATGAAATTCGCTGGAAAAGAGACTGAGCAGGACCAGGACAAATACAGAAGGGCAAAGAAACGCATTGAGGAACTTAAGGGGTTCTACGGCCACCTGAGCGTATACCTTCTCATAAACGCGGGTATTCTGGTGGCTATTTATATCTCTGTACGTAACGACGGGGAAAGTTTCTGGCAGGCCGGGCATTTTTTTACACCTTTCTTCTGGGGAATAGGATTACTGTTCCATGCCATCTATACCTTTCAGTTAAATCCTTTTTTCGGCAAGAAATGGGAGGAAAGGCAGATTCAAAAGTATATCGAACAGGATAAAAACGAATCTGAAAAATATCATTGAATCAAAAGAATACCTCCGGCATTCACCCATGCGGTTCGCGATGCAAAAAAAATATAGTATTTCGTTTTTACCCCCGGTATGAATGCCGGAACTGTGGGCCGGAAAGCCCTGGTGCTAAAGCAGGGTTAACAGCCCAGGGCGTTATTACAGCGACCTTTCTGAATTGTAATACCCCACTAAATCTGACAGAACAATGAATGTAGTTATTATAGAAGATGAAAAACCCGCTGCCAGGAGGCTGTTCAGGCTATTGCAGGAAATAGGGATGGATGTCTGCGCCATGCTACATTCCGTATCGGAAGCCGTAGACTGGTTTCAGACGAATCCACACCCGGACCTGATCCTGCTGGATATACAGTTGTCTGACGGGCTGTGCTTCGAGATCTTTGATCTGATTGATGTGCACAGTGCTATTATCTTTACTACAGCCTATGACGAGTATGCGCTGCAGGCTTTTAAACTTAACAGTGTGGATTACCTGCTTAAACCCATAGACGAAGAGGAATTGACAACGGCCGTCAGGAAATTTGAAAAACTGAAACCGGGAAGCCGGAAAATTGCGCTTGATTTTGACGATATAAAGAAGCTGCTTGTGAATCCGTTGGAACGGGGATACAAAAAGCGATTTACCGCAAGGGTAGGGCAGCACCTCAAAATTCTGAATGCCGATGAGATTGAATGTTTCTATAGCGAGAACAAGGGTACCTATGCGGCCACCGAAGACGGGAGGAACTATCTGCTGGAAACTACCCTCGACCAGTTGGAAACCGAATTGCAACCTGCAATATTTTTCAGGGTCAGCAGGAAGTTTTATGTGAACGTGAACCACATTAAAGACATCATCGCCTATACCAATTCCCGCCTTAAAATCAAACTCAAACGCTTTAATGAGCACGAAATCATCGTGAGCAGGGAACGTGTTAGAGACTTTAAGTTATGGTTGGAATAAAGTACTTTAAAACATTGGTAATTAGTACTAAATGATGTTAATATAATAACTATAAATTTTTCTTATAGTAGCTTTTTAAACCTTTTTTGGGTACTATTCTACCCTGTTATCGTCAAAGGCAGATGGCAGTAATTTGGGGATGAGCTTGATGAAAATAGGAAGCAGTACTGCCCCTCCCGGAAGGATGAAAATGGCAAGTGACGGGATACTTTTAAAAATATCTATGAGCTGCGCCTGCACTTTCTTTTTTTCTGCTGCACTGAGTTCCTTTATAGCGGATTTGGATAAGAGGTACACCAGCTCTTTGCTTTGCGAAAGCTCTCTTTGCAGCCGTTTGCTGTTCCTCATAATCAGCTTTATTACAACCTTAGACATGCTGTCGTAGAACTGCACTGCCAGGTTATGTTCCTTCATGTGGGGGATATGAGAGGCGTTATCATGGAAGAAACGGGTAACTTCGCCCAGGGCCTTGGCAATATTTTCGGTTGGATGCCCCAGGTCTTTCCCAATTCCATAAATAAATTCGGACTCCAGGTAATCAAGCGACTGGTCTTCCCATACGGTCAGGCAAGCAACATCCAGAAAATACTGACTTTCCTCCGGGGTGAATTGCTCGCTGAGCCTTTCGCGGTAGCGCGCATCAAAGCGTTCCCGGGAACTTTGAATAAAGGTGAGGGAAGAAGCGAACAATTGTGCAAGGCGTTCATCATTCCTGCTTTTTTCCCGCGAACTCAGCGCGTGGTAAGTAATGTTAATGGTTATATATTCCAGCAGTTGGGCATGATGCTTTACCTGCCCATCTTCCTCAAGGAATTTTCGGAAGGTGAGCACATCTATAAACAATAGGGAATTGGTGATAATACTGTTAAAGGTTTTACTGATCACATTGTCTTCAAGGTATATCCGCGAATCTATAAGCTTTTCAAGCTGGGAAGAGGTCTTTTTCCCTGTGAGTATCTTATTCAGAAATGAGATTGTACCAACCTCCAGCTGCCGGTAAAACCGGAAGATGGCATCAAGGAAATCCTTGAAGCTGCTGCCGTCATGTTTAAAATAATAGGTAAAATACAGCCCGGACAGGAGGTTGATTTTGGCCTTCTCATCTTCAGACAACGGATGTTCCGGACTTATAAAGTTTGGGATATCTATATTGATACCATATATAAAGCCTGTCTCTTTCAGGGATTCATACAATTCCGGAAAATCCGAATAACGGCACGTATCGCTCTTAACTAGATGTCCGAACTTTTCTATCCAACCTGGGGCGGAAGGGTTCATGGTTTCCCGATTAATTCGTCAAAGTAAAGCAAAATTAAAACAATTCTTAATGGCGGTCCCTTCAATCGTGCGGGATGTTAAAAAGGACTTAACATAATTTTAACATTTAAAACCAAACCCCCGGAACACAATCCCGTAGGTAGAGGTAAGTATAACCTTAAAAAATCTAAAAATGAAAAAATCAAGACTATTACCGGTGCTGGCTGCCACTGCTGTTACAGGTATAATTCTGGTAGCGGCAGATCATATAGATGCGCCGTCATCTATGGGAACCACAGCGGATATTGCCGATTTTTATGCGTTTGAACCTGAAACAGGTTCACCCAATACCGCTTTTGTGGTGAATTTGCAGACCGATGTTCTGCCTGATCTGGCATACGGGACTTTTGACGAGGCTGTGTTAACCGAAATCAATATAGACCTGGACGGGGACTTAATTGAGGACTTTGTAATTCAGGCTATCCCACGCGACGGCAGAATGTATTTCTTCGCCTCAGCTCCCGATCAGCCCGGTCTGGACAGTGGTATTATGGTAGATGCCCCCCTTGGTGACGTTGAAATTTCCGGGTCCAGCGCCCTTGTTGAAACTACGGACGAGGGCGTGAGCCTGTTCGCAGGTCCCAGGCAGGACGTATTTTTCTTCGACTTCTTCCAGTTCAATGCTGTAATTAACCCGGATGTAAACTCAGCACCTGGCGGATTTTTACCTCCGGACGAAGCTACAGATACCTTTGATGGTGCCAATACCATGTCAATAGCTGTTGAGCTTCCAAACAGTATGCTGGGAACGCCCACGGCGCAGAATGCTCTTGGACTGCCGGTGTACAAGACCTGGGTAACTACCAACAGAAAACAATAAAAACATCTCTAAAACGAAAAAAATGAAAGCTCTCAGTCCAAAATATTTATTCCTGCCCCTTATTGCGATTGCGGTTTTAAGTGGGTGTAGTAACGACGACAATACACCTGAAGTGGTTGCTGCAAATTGCAGTGACGGATTAATGAATGGTACGGAAACGGGCGTTGATTGCGGCGGACCCTCCTGCATGCCCTGCGATGACGGAATGGGGCCAATGCCTGCCGAGCCTGATTTTACGGGATCTTACAGCCAGGTGGACCATATGGGCCGCCCGGGCATCAATACTGTATTAAGCTTTGATATGGATGGACAGCCAAGTGTGAAGGATGCCCATAATGTGACTGTTCCTTCGGAGATGGCCCTTGTTTTCCAGGCCGGATTTGAGGCAAGGGTTGAGCAGTACCACGATGTATATGCCAACAAGCTGGGGCTTGATCCCCTGGATGTTAACTACGAGGCCAATATTCTTGGCCTGGACGTGACCACCCTGACAACGGTACTTGCCTCCGATGTGCTGGAAGTGGCCCCGGATGCACCTACCGTATATTTCGACCCTGGTACAGACAACGATGGTGACGGACGGATACTGTTTCCGGACGGCGACGAGGTTGGTCTTACCGGCAGGAGGCTGCAGGATGATGTTATTGATATTTCGCTGATCCTGCTTTTCGGCGGGGCGGAAGGCGACAGGTTTAGCGGACAGGATCTCGATATGGATGGGGTAGCCGATCTGCCCAGGCTGACTTCTGATGGTGTAGGCCTTACTGCCGGGAATATAACTGCTTCCTTCCCCTACATTGGAGCTCCGGAATAAAGTATACCCGGGAAATGCGCCTGCATAAGCTTAGGTAAATGCCGCCGTGGGGTGCATAATCCCGGGTTTTTATGGGAATAAAACTGCTAAAAGGAAGATGGGGGCGGCAAGCCCCCTTTATTTAAAAAATGAAGTTAAACTATCACATATGAAATCTTATCTCCTTATTTTACTGATAGCCATAATGGGGCTGATATCATGCAACCGGCCGGTATCGGTAGAGGTCAGCAGGCCGCAGGATTATAATGCCTACCTCATTAACGAATCCATATCTACCAGCTCTAAATATTTCGAGCTCTGGAATTCCAAAATTAAGGAAGACAGCCTGCAGCTGACAAGTTTTGGCCATGTTGCCAGTGAATACCAGCGATATTTCCGGGCTACAGGCGAAGTGGAATTCCTGGATAAGGCCAGACAGGCTCTTAGGAAGGCCGTGGATATCGCGGCAATTGGAAAAGCAGATTACAGCCGTGCCCTTGCCCGTAATTATATCTCGCAGCACCGTTTCAGGGAAGCCCTGGAGCACGCGAAGATGGCCAGGCAGTACGCCAGCGGGATGAAAGATACCCGCTATCTCCTCTTCGATGTGCTAATGGAGTTGGGGCAGTACGACGAAGCCGAAAAATATCTGGACAGTGTTAAGAATTTTTCCGATTTCGGATACCTTATCAGAATTGCAAAGTGGAACGACCATAAAGGAAAGCTGGATACAACCATAAGCTGTATGGAGAAGGCCACCGAAAAAGCCAAAGAAAGTGGGAATAGTAACCTTTTGCTCTGGTCCTACACAAATCTGGCTGACTATTACGGCCATGCCGGCCGAATCGCGGACTCTTACAGGTATTATCTTAAATCGCTAGCGCTGGACCCTGCCAATGCCTATGCCAAAAAGGGGATTGCATGGATCGTGTACTCCCATGAGAAAGACCCGGCGGAGGCCATGCGGATCCTGGATTCCGTCACAACTTATTTCGAAGCCCCGGATTACTTCCTGTTGAAAGCAGATATAGCCGATTATATGGGAGACGACAGGGAGCGTAATATTAATCTCGATAAGTACTTCAATATGGCAAAAAACCCGGCATACCACGATATGTACAATGCTCATAATGTGAGATTTTACCTGGATCATACGGTGCAATATAACCGTGCCCTGGAACTTGCGAAGATAGAAGTGGAGAATCGCCCGACGCCGGAAGCGTACGACCTCCTGGCTTACAGCCATTTTAAGCATGGCAACCTGCAGGAAGCCCTGGCTATTGTGGAAAAATTCATCCTAGGAAAAACTTTTGAACCTGCAATTCTGCTGCATGCGGCTGAGATCCTAAAGGCTTCAGGACACAAGGAGAAAACCCGGGAACTTAAATCCGGGTTGCTCGGGTCCCTTTATGAATTGGGTCCGTCTGCCGAAGACAAGATCAGGAACCTCTAGCCTTCCTGATTAAAAATTATATCTAAGGTTGATAATGTTTTTATAAAATAGGGCCGGTTAACTTAGTCGGCACCCTTAACCATAACCGCTCAGTTAAGATAATTTTAACTTTTTTGTAGGTTATTTTGTATGAAATGCTTAAATTTACCGTCCAACTGTATTTAAGCGCGCTATTTAATGATGAGCCGCCTTTTACAAATGGGAAGATTTATCAGTTTCCAATAGTATTGTTACCCCAAATCTAATATGTTATGGAATACTTCCTGTTTTTCACCTGGTTTGTTCTAATGCTCTTTTTTGTTCTAAGGATATGGATTGCCAACAGGGCTTTACAGAACTCACTCAAAAAACGTTAAAGCCATAGAGCAACATTACCCTCAACTGCCTTACTGATAACTTACACCGGAACTGACAACAGCGATGGGATCATTCTGATCGCCCGCACGCATTGTGGTTTATATCGGGTGCCGGCTTCCCTTATCTTTCTGAAAGACGGGAACCGCCGCGGAATGATCCGTGATCTTCTGCAAGCGCTTTGATGAGGTGGTTTAAGCTTGCTAGATCCTTCAGCCCGAATTTTAACCTAATAAGTTTCTGCCTGCATTAATGGCGACTACCTGTTCCTTCCCAGGCCAGAAACTATAATCCTCATTTCACCCTGCTATTAGGAAGTTGTGCTTCCGAGGGTATATAATTGTTCCATATTGGGAGACTCGCTGCCCCCGGCAGGTTCCAGGGTAATTCCAAATCCTTCGGAATCGTTGGGGTTTGCAAGGGCAAATATTTTATTTTCATCTGAGGTAAAATCCTCAAGCAAGCCTATACTGGTGGGAGTCAGTGGC
>CAYSVQ010000021.1:0-16426 GCA_964434565.1 uncultured Flavobacteriaceae bacterium
GGCTGCGGAGGCCGAAGATAAAACCCCGCCCGTCATGATCCTGGATACAGAGAGCAAAGCTGTTAATGCCACTGAGGATGATCGTTACCTTTTCTTAGACAAGGCTTATAACAATTGATACTGTATACCGGAATAGTAACCCTGGTCCTCCTGCTGGTACTCATCTTAACTAAAAAGATGAGTGCCTTATCGGCCCTGGTAATGGTTCCGGTTGCAGGGGCTTTGGTAGCCGGTTTCGGTTTGGAAACAGCAAATTTTGCCATTACCGGCATTAAAGCCATTGCGCCGGTAGTGGCCATGTTTGTCTTTGCCATTATTTTCTTTGGCGTCCTCACAGACGCGGGGATGTTTGATCCGATTATAAATAGTATCCTGCGTACCGCAGGCAATGACCCGCGAAAGATCGCAATGGGTGCAGCTTTGCTCGCAATGATCGTACATCTCGACGGCTCCGGGGCCGTTACCTTCCTGGTAGCGGTGCCGGCCATGCTGCCGCTTTTCGATAAGCTGGGAATGCAAAGAAAAGTACTGGCATGCGTTGTGGCCCTTGGTGCGGGGACCATGAATTTGGTACCCTGGGGCGGACCGACTATACGGGCGGCAACTGCCCTGAATGTGGAAATTACCGATTTATATACCCCGGTAATGATCCCCCAGCTCGCCGGCCTCCTCTTCGTATTATGTGTGGCATGGTTTCTGGGAATCCGGGAAATGAAAAGGCTGGGGATCCGCAACACCACCACGGATGGAGATGCTCAGCTTTTCCTGCTGAAACCGGAAGAGGAAAAACTAAGGCGGCCGCGGCTTTTCTGGTTTAATGTCCTGCTTACCATATCCACCATTGCCCTGCTGGTCTCGGGCTTTGTACCCCCAGCCCTTATATTTATGACCGCTACCATCCTGGCTCTTATGGTAAATTATCCCTTACTGGAGCAACAAAAGGAACGAATAGACGCTCACGCGAGGGCGGCCCTGCTCATGGCCAGTATCCTGTTTGCCGCCGGCGTATTTACCGGGATCATGAAAGAATCCGGGATGATTGCCGCCATGGCTACGGGGGCCGCGGATTCCATTCCTGCCGAAGCGGGAAGGTTTATCCCTTTAATCATGGCGGTATCGAGTATGCCTTTAAGCCTGGTTTTTGATCCTGACTCTTTTTATTTCGGATTTCTTCCTGTAATTTCAGAGGTAGGAAACGCGATGGGGGTTGCACCGGTGTCTGTGGGACAGGCAGCCATCCTGGGGCAAATGACTACGGGTTTTCCGCTTAGTCCGCTTACGGCCACTACCTATTTGCTGATAGGCCTGACCGGTATCGACCTGGCGGAACATCAAAGGTTTACCTTTATTTATGCCTTTCTTACGACCCTGGTAATGACTGCAGTATCTATACTTATCGGAACGCTTCCTTTATAAATTAACTGATATGAAAAACCACCTGATCAAAAGCTGTTTGCTGTTGCTTACCCTTTCTGTCGCCACCCCGGCAGCACTTGCCCAGAGTGGGGAAGATAAACCACGTACCATTGTCACCACCGACGGGGAAATAGACGATGTTGATTCCTTTATCCGGATGTTGCTGATGACCAACGAGTTTCGGCTTGAAGGCCTGGTGTATAGCAGTTCCATGTGGCATTATAAAGGCGATGGTAAGGGAACACTTTTTACCTCCGAGATGGAAATGACCCGTAATATGTATGGCGCAAAAACCGATCTCCGCTGGCCCGGTACCTCCTGGATGCAAGACCTTATTAAAGAGTACCAAAAAGTGTATCCCACCCTGAAAACCCATGACGAAGGCTTCCCTTCCCCCCGTAGTTTACGGTCTATAATCTACGTGGGTAATATTGATTTTGAGGGTGAAATGGAGAAGGAAACCAAGGGCTCGGAATTCATAAAGGAAAAATTGCTTGATGATACCACTGAGCCAATCTACCTTCAGGTTTGGGGCGGGACCAATACCATTGCACGTGCCTTGAAATCCATAGAGGAGACTTATAAAGACAAGGATGAATGGCAACAAATCTATGATAAAGTTTGCAGCAAGGCTATCCTGTATACCATTCTGGACCAGGACGCCACCTACAGGAAGTACATTGCCCCCAACTGGCCGGATATCAAGGTGTACTACAACGAAAACCAGTTCTGGTGCCTGGCTTATCCGTGGAAAAGAGCCGTAGCCCCGGCCCTGCACCCTTACCTGGAAGGGGATTTCATGGGTACCCATATAATTAATGGCCATGGCCCGCTGACCAAAAAATATTACAGTTATGGGGATGGACAAAAGCAGGAAGGCGATGATGAGCATATTCATGGAAACCCTGGCAAATTGGAAAATGCGCAGTGGGGTAGTTTCGGGAAATACGACTTCATCTCCGAAGGGGATTCTCCGGCCTATTTCCACCTGGTGGATGTTGGGCTCAGCAACCTGGAACATCCGGAGTATGGCGGCTGGGGAGGCCGCTTAAGCCAATCCGATTCGATGCCCAACCGATGGGAAGACGGGGAACAGGTCGCAGAATTTAACCCTTATACCCAGGAAACAGACCTTGCGTACCCGCAGACGCGCTGGCTGGAAGCCCTGCAACTGGAATTTGCTGCACGGGCCGACTGGTGTATCAAACCCTACGAAGACGCCAACCACCCACCAGAGGTATCCCTTGATCATGAAACTAACCTGAAGGTAATACCCGGGTCGCGTATTCAACTGAGGGCGAATGCCACAGACCCCGATGGAGACCCCCTGGCTTATGACTGGTGGCAGTACGGGGAAGTGGATTCCTATCCCGGGACGGTCCGGATTACCTGGCCGTTTGTAGCTGCCCCTTTTGTTCAGGTACCCGAAGATTTACAGCCCGGGCAAAACATCCATATCGTTCTGGCAGTAACAGATGGCCAGTTCCCCAACCTTACCCGCTATGCACGGGTTATCCTAAGTACCGAATAAATTAGCTATGAGCAGGGGCAAACACATTCGTATCGGTACCGGGGCAGGCTACTCGGGCGACCGGATAGAGCCTGCCCTGGAACTTGCAGAAAAAGGCCGGCTTGATTACCTGGTATTTGAATGCCTGGCTGAGCGAACTATCGCCCTGGCACAGCAGCAAAAAACCAGGGATCCGGAAACCGGGTATGATCCCATGCTTGAGCAGCGCTTTAGGGCAATCCTCCCCGTATGTCACCGGAACAAAGTGAGGATCCTCACAAATATGGGGGCGGCAAACCCCATAGCGGCCATGCGCCATACCGTAAAAATTGCCCAAGAACTTGGGCTGGATAAATTAAAAATTGCAGCAATTACTGGAGACGATGTGCTGCAGGCTATTAGTGGCGGGGACTGCACGCTCATGGAAAGTGGGAAACCTTTGTCTTCCCTGGGGGATACCATCATTTCAGCAAATGCCTATCTTGGCTCGGCACCCCTGGTGGAAGCTCTAAAAGCCGGTGCGGATGTTGTCATTACCGGGAGGGTGGCAGACCCCGTTTTGTTCACCGCACCCCTGATCTATGAATTTAATTGGGACATAGACGATTTCAACCTGATGGGGCAGGGTATTATACTTGGTCATTTAATGGAATGTGCCGGGCACATCAGCGGGGGCTATTTTGCCGATCCGGGCTACAAGGAAGTACCAGACCTTCACAAACTGGGATTTCCCATTGCCGAAGTGCTGGCCGACGGCACTTTTACCATTTCCAAACTGAAGGATTCCGGAGGACTTGTAAGTGCTGCAACCTGCAAGGAGCAGCTTTTGTACGAGATCCATGATCCGGCAAACTATCTTACCCCGGACGTAATAGCCGATTTTACCGGAGTTACCGTGACCGAAACAGCAAAGGATATGGTTCGGGTCAGCGGTGGTCGCGGAAAAGAAAAAAGCGGGCTGTTAAAGGTCTCTGTCGGCTATACCGAGGGGTATATCGGGGAGGGCTGCATCAGTTATGGCGGTCAGGGGGCTGTGACCCGGGGCAAACTGGCTATTGATATCCTGAAAAAACGGTTTGAGCTAAGGAATATAAAATTACTTGAAGTCAGGTATGACCTTGTAGGACTTAATTCCTTGTATGGGAACCATATAATTTCCGGTACACCCTCTGAAGTACGGCTGCGGGTGGCCGGAAGGACGATGGCCCGGGAAACGGCAGTTGCAATTGGCAATGAAGTGGAAACCCTGTACACTAACGGTCCTTCGGGGGGCGGGGGCGTAACCAAATCGGTGCAGGAGGTGGTGGCAATACAGTCGGTCCTTATAAAGGAGGAATTGAGCTCACCGGAAATACACTATATAATTATCTGATATGAAACTCAGGGAACTGGCACATTCAAGAACCGGGGATAAAGGAAATATCGTGAACCTTTCTGTGATTGCCTACAGGGAGGCGGATTTTCCACTGCTTCGGGAAAAAGTTACGGCAGCTGCAGTGGAGGCACACTTTTCGGGCATTATAAAGGGGGAAGTGGTGCGTCATGAACTGCCGCTGATCGGCGCCCTGAATTTTGTGCTTCACGACGCCCTTGGTGGTGGAGTCACCCGCTCCCTGGCCCTTGATAAGCATGGGAAATCTCTTTCCTCGGCACTTTTGGATATGGAAATTTAGTTTTTGCTTACCCTGCTTTTTCGGCCGGCCCATAGTACCAGCTTTAAATGCAGCCAGGGCGCCGTTTATTTTCAGTGGATATTTTGTACTTTCCTGGCAACCTAGACCAAACACCTTATGAAGCCGCACTCTGTATTGTTCACCGCTCTCCTGCTACTACAAACCACCGTAATAGTTTCTCAGGTTCAGCTTAGCGAGGAAATCATAGAAGGGATGTCACTCGACCGCCTTGAGCACTACGAGAATTATATAAAACACGAAGTTAGTACAGGAAGAATTCCGGGCGCAGTGACCCTGATCGCACGCAATGGGGAAACTGTTTACAAATTTGCGACAGGCATTAGCAATCCGGCTGTTAATAGGCAAATGAAGGCGGACGACATCTTCTATATACAATCCATGACCAAGCCGATCATAACCGCTGCCTTTATGATGTTGTTCGAGGAAGGGCATTTCCTGCTGACAGATCCCCTTTCAAAATATTTGCCGGCCGCCAAAGACTTACGGGTACTCAAAGACCAGGAAGGCGGAAAAGATGGGGAAACGGTGCCCCTAAAGAGGGAAATTATCCTTGCGGACCTCTTATCCCATACCGCGGGATTCACTCATGGCCTGGGCCCTACCAAATATGAACAGGAGGTATTCGCGGTCTTTTCCAGGCCACATAAAACCATTCAGGACCGGGTAGATGAATTCCTTTCAATGCCCCTGACAGGCCAGCCGGGAGAACAATGGGCATATAGCATTGCACCTGATATTTTGTCGGTATTAATCGGGCGATTCTCGGGTCAAAGCACGAATGACTTCCTGAAAAACAGGATTTTCTCGCCTTTGGGCATGAAAGATACCGGCTATAACCTAACAAAGGAACAGCAGGCCAGGGTGGTGCGGGTACAGGGCGAGAACCCCGGAGGCGGCTTAACGACACAACCAAAAATGGAGGGCAATACCGTATGGAGCGGCGTAAACGCCTTGTACTCCACGGCGGATGATTACATGCAATTTTGCCAGATGCTCCTGAACGGAGGCAAATGGAAGGGAACACGACTGCTCAGCCCGAAGACGGTTGAACTTATGACCCTCAACCATACGGGCGATCTATTTGGCACCCCGGGTGAGGGCTTCGGTTATGGCTTTGCCGTTGTGGATAAGCCGGCGGCCACGAATAACCTGGGAAGTAAAGGTATTTTCTACTGGGCAGGTGCCTTCAATACGCACTTCTATATAGACCCGAACGAGCGATTAATCAGTATCTTTTTCACCCAGCTGAGTACATTTGATTTTTATTACCATAACAAATTGAGGCAATTGGTCTATCAGGCTATAGTGGATTAGCGGTTAGTTAACTAACGCCCGATTGTCAAAATATTGGCATTTGTGGTTTGGGATTTCAGCCTAAGCAGATTCCCATCCCTTAAATTTTAAAATGGAGGTTGATTTCGCTGATTATAAGACTGTCCTCATGGATTGCAAGTGCTCAGCACCCGCAAACCCACGTTAATTAAGATAATTTTAAGAACTCCGTTATAGTAAATAGGGGAAGATATCCATAACTTACCCTAAAAACCAATCATATGGCTTCATATTCCTTAAAAATCAACGGCAAGGTGCATGAGGTGGATGTAGCCCCGGCTACCCCCCTATTGTGGGTATTACGGGATTCCCTCGGCCTGGTAGGCACCAAATACGGTTGTGGCATAGCCCAGTGCGGGGCATGTACCGTACATCTGGGCAGCAATGCCGTTCGCTCCTGTTCGGTACCGGTTTCCTCGGTTGCGGATCAGGAGGTCACCACCATTGAAGGACTGTCCGAAAACGGGGACCACCCGGTACAAAAGGCTTGGCTGGAAGTGGATGTGCCCCAGTGTGGTTATTGCCAGGCAGGGCAGATCATGAGTGCTTCGGCCCTTCTGAAACAGAACCCCAACCCATCGGACGAGCAGATCAACACTGCCATGAACGGCAATATCTGTCGCTGCGGTACCTATGTCCGCATCCACCAGGCAATCAAAATCGCCGCGGGGGAATCATAACCAATGATGAATCAACTTCACAAAAACTACAACAATGACATTAGTTAAAACCAAAATAGGCCGCAGGGCTTTTATCCGAAATACCGGCCTGGCCGGCGGAGGACTGGTGCTGGGCTTTAGCTGGCTGGCATCCTGCAAGATGACTCCGGAGGAGGTGAGCACATTGCCTAAAGAGTGGTTCGAAATTAACGGCTTCCTGAAGGTGGGCGATAACGGCATGGTCACCATCATGTCGCCCAACCCGGAGATCGGCCAGAACATCAAAACCGCCATGCCCATGATCGTCGCCGATGAGTTGGATACAGACTGGGATAAGGTAATCGTGGAACAGGCACCACTTAATACGGATATCTTCACACGTCAGCTGGCCGGTGGAAGCCAGTCGATCCGACAGGGCTGGGACGGGCTGCGTATGGCAGGGGCTTCGGCCAGGCAGATGCTCAAAGAAGCCGCTGCCCAGGCCTGGCAGGTGCCGGTAGGTGAAATCACCACTGCCGCCGGCATGGTATACCACAAGGCCAGTGACAAATCTGCCGGTTACGGGGAAATGGCGGCAGCCGCCTCTAAACTGGAAGTCCCCGGAGAAGTGGCCCTCAAGGAACAAAGTGAATACACTATCATCGGCACGGACCGTAAAAACGTAGATGGGCCCAAGATCGTTAAAGGCGAACCTTTGTTTGGCCTGGATATACAACGTGAAGGAATGCTTACGGCCATGCTGGTACTGCCTCCGGCTTTCGGGATGAAATTCAAATCCGTGGATGCCGAAACGGTCAAATCCATGCCGGGGATCAAAGATGTATTCCCCATTGAAGTGTATCCGGAGGGAAAGGAATTTCAGTGGTCAGACGCCGGAAGAAACGCGGAATTGGTCGCGATTGTTGGCGAATCTACCTGGCAGTGCATGCAGGCCAAAAAAGCGCTGAAGGTGGAGTGGGAATCATCCTCCGACCTCGAAAGTACCGCATATCACGAAGAGTCGCTGGACAAGTTGCTTGACCAAGCACCTAAAGAACCTGCGCGAAAGGACGGGGATGTGGCACAGGCCTTCCGTAAAGCGGCCAAAGTGGTGGAAAGCACCTACAGCGCCCCCTTCCTGGCCCATAATACCATGGAGCCCATGAATTTCTTTGCTCACGTGACCGCTGATAAAGCAGAGTTGCTGGGGCCCATCCAAACCCCGGAATTCCTGGAGAATACACTGGCTTCGGTACTGGATATGCCCAAGGAAAAAATAGATGTTATGATGACCCGTATGGGCGGCGGCTTTGGCCGGCGTCTGTACGGCACCTTCGCCGTAGAAGCCGCCATGATCTCCAAGAAGATGCAGGCCCCCATTAAACTGGTCTACACCCGGGAAGACGACATGACGCAGGGAACCTACCGCCCCTCTTATAAGATACGTTACAAGGCCGGACTGGATGACAAGGGCAACCTTATTGCCTGGCATGTTCGCGGCGCGGGGACCAATGACGACCTGATTTTTGAAAACCGTTTCCCTGCCGGAGCTGTGGATAATTACCTGGCCGAGAAGCATAGCCTGGAATCCAATGTTACCACCGGGGCCTGGAGGGCACCACGGTCTAACTTTATTGCCGGGGCAGAACAGGCGTTTATGGATGAAGTGGCCGAGGCGGCCGGAAAGGACCCGATTGCCTTCCGGCTCGAATTATTCGACCGGGCAATCAGCAACCCGGTAGGCGACCCGGAGAAAAACGATTATGAACCCGAGCGCTATGCGGGTGTCCTGAAACTGGTACGGGAAAAATCGAACTGGGATACAGGGGCACCGGGCGGACAATCCCGGGGAGTTTCGGCATATTTCTGCCATAACTCCTATGTGGCCCAGGTGCTGGACCTGACCATGGAGGGGAATGCCCCCAGGGTACAAAAAGTGATTTGTGCCGTGGATTGCGGCATAGTCATCAACCCGCTGAGCGCCAAAAACCAGATTGAAGGAGGGATTGTGGACGGGATCGGCCATGCTACTTACAGTGCCCTGAGCTTTAAGGACGGTAGCCCGGAACAAAAGAATTTCGATAACTACCGCCTGATACGCCATGGCGAACAACCCCTCGAGATTGAGACCTTCTTTGTAGATAACGGGATCCACCCAACCGGTCTTGGAGAGCCTTCCCTCCCCCCTATTTCCGGGGCCCTGGCCAATGCCATGTACAAGGCTACGGGCAGGCGGTATTACAAACAGCCGTTTATCACCGACCAGCCGCCGCTGGTAGGCTGATTCGATCTGCCTTTTGCGCACCAAAAAGCCATGTCCCAATCCAGGATGTGGCTTTTATATTCTGTACAAACTCGATGTACCTATGCGGGTTCTGGGCCGGAAGGCATGGTTCTATCGAATTCTTTCGGACGAAATCCGTAACGTCAGCAGGCCGGCTATCAGTGTGGGAAGGGCAAAGAACAGGAAACTTGCCGCAATGCCAAATCCAAGCCCAATCAAAAGTCCGCCCATCGTGGGGCCCACGATCCCGCCTATCCGTCCCGCTCCCATGGCCCATCCGATACCGGTGGTGCGGAATCCTGCAGGGTAGAGCCTGGCTGCAACCGCATAAAGACCGACAAAGCCTCCCTGAATTCCGAATCCGAGCAGCCCGATCAGCAGGAGCAGCATGTCTGATCCAAGGAAAAGGCCGAACAAGGTCATGAGGATACTTGTCGCAATGAAAATAACGCCAATAGTCCGTTTCAGGCCGAACCTTGAGGAAAAATAGCCCTGGGTTAAAATGCCTATAAAAGCACCCCCGTTAAAGATAGCGCCTGCGTAGATTGCCAGTTCCAGAGACAACCCTGCATCATTGGCCAGCTTGGGAATCCAACTGATGAGGTAATACAGGGCAGCGAATGCCATGAACAGGGCAACCCATAACTGCAGGGTGGGTTTCCGATATCCTGCCAGTAACAATTGCCTTACCGGCACCTTATTGCTATCTGCCGGGATTGCGGGTAGGGTATCGAGCAGGGGGGTCCGTAACCGGGACAGGATTCTATTCACTTTAAGTAAGGCATGCCTGGGTTGTACGCTCAGGTAGTACTCTATTGATTCCCTCAGGAAAAAAAAGGCAATAGGTACTGCAGCCAGGGAAGCCATCCCCGCCAGGCGGAACATAAATCGCCAGCCATCAACGGGCACCACCGAAGCGGCCACCAGGCCAGAAAGGATGGCCCCCACGGGGTATCCGGCAATAACAAAACTCACCCAGAAATCCCTGCTTTTCTCCGGCGTATATTCGGCGGTGAGTGAGGTGGTACTGGCCAGCATGCTTCCAATCCCCAACCCACTGAAAAACCGGTAGAGGAACAGTTGGGTGGTATCCTGAGCGTAGGAGGTAAAGTAGATACAGGTACCCATAAGCAGGCCGCTAAACAGGATAATTGATTTCCTCCCGATACGGTCGGCTGCCGGGGCGATCAATATGGTTCCCAGGGTCATCCCGGCCAGGCCCGCGCTGAATACCACGCCAAGGGCTTCGGGAGAAATCATCCAGTCTGAGGCGATGGCGGGGGCGGTATAGGAGATCACCAGTACATCCATCCCGTCCAGCATGTTCATAAGGAAGCAAACCAGAATGGTGACATACTGCATCGCCCTCATCGGGGTGGTGGCAAGCAGTTCTGTAGGCGAAAGCTTCAAGATCTCCTGTTCAGTGAGGGTACACGATATCCCATTAATTTACCTTCCATACCCGTATCAATACATGGTCAGGATTTTTAACCCCCGTAAGGAGGCGGGTAAGGATAGGAAGTTTTCTGATCATCTTATAACATATATTTTACATGTTAAGAAATAATGAGAAAAATTAATTACTTATTTATTCTTTTTGCAAAACATCCTATGCATAACTACACTGCCTATTGAACTGCCCGTTGTACTATGCTAATTGGTTATTGAAATGGTATTTTCTCCCTGGGCTAGTGCAATCATTTTCCCTCCCCATTCAAAGGTACCACTCAATCCATCTGGAAGTATCACGTTTCCTGTCAGAGTTTTAGACTTAATTACTTTAAAATTTACTTTAATATCTCCCATAGGATGGGGTACGCTGGCAGAAACCCCTCCCAGGGTGCCGAGATGGGGGGCTATTTTCACTGTTTTAAAGCCGGGGCTTGCCGGCTGTATGCCGCATACCATGGAAAGGAAAAAATACATGGGCGAAGCACTCCAGGCATGGCAATCTGAACGGGTAGGGTCTGGCCGTTCTGCAAAGGTACTCAGGCCTTTGTCCAGCATCCCATTCCAGGGGTCAAGCATATCGAGGTACCGCTCCTCCATATCGGCCTCCCGCAGGGCCTCCATAAGATAAAAGGAAAAATAATAACTGGCCGGGGCTAATTCGTCATTGCCAATAATTCGTTGTAGTAAACCTTTATTGTCCCCGTCGGGTACCGATCCGCTTAAAATCGCAAAGATGTTGGTGTGCTGACTGAAATTTTCTTTTTCAGGGGTATCGGCAAACATTGCCCTTCCGTTATCCCAGGAACTTTCTTTTGCGGCTTGTTGAATTTTTTGGGCAAGGGATATATAGTGTCCGGCCTGCTCCTTATAATCATAGACCTTCATCAGTTCTGCCGCCTTCTGCAAGGTGTAAACATATTGCAGGCTTATCAGGGTGGAGTTCCCCGTTGCTTCTCCGGGCGGGACTCCTGCTTCCCAGCCTTCTGTATCTACCCAGTCAACAAACAACCAGTATTCCATGGGTCCCAGAAGGCCAGAATTTGCCATCCGCTGTTCATACCAGTTGAGGATATTAAGCACGGTAGGGAGGGAAGTCTTTACCAGTTCGGAATCGTCTGTGTACATCCAGTAGTCGTGCAGCATAGTGATCCAGACAAGGGAGAAGGTGGGGATGAACTGTGGGTCGTAACTGGGGTACCGGCTCTGTGTTAACCCAAAAGATTCATAAGAATCCCTATAGGCCTCCAGGGCATTTCGGAACAGGCGGGTATCCCCGGATACATAGGTCGAGATCAGGGTTTGAATCCGCGTATCCCCTGTATATTGAAGTTGTTCATAATACGGGCAATCAAAATAGTTTTCCCCTGAGCATAGCCGCTGGGTGCGCCAGCTCACATCCCAGATCTGGTCCAAGAGCGGAACCTGGCTTTTGAATTCGGCATTTTCCCCGAAGGGATAGCCGGTAAAGCGTGAACTGAAATCCTGCAATACCAAGGGAGCATCGGCGGTTGAAATGTCCAGTTGTACATACCGGAAGGTGCGCCACCAAAGCGTTTCATAAATACGTTCTTCCCCGCCGTCTGGCAATACCACGTCAGTGTTCCCTTTTATGCTTTTACCTTCCACCACATCCCTGTTGCCTTTCTGCCCCTCCCCGTCGTAAAGCGCTTCGGCATAGGTGATTTTAATGTGACTTCCCTTCCCACCAGAAAACTGCAGTATGGGATAGGCATTGGTGAGGTGGCCCTGGTCTATCAGGAAACTATAAGTACTGTTCGCGGGAATAGTTAAACTTCCGTTTCCATTGATAAACCCGTTGGTTTCGGCTTCAGGGCTGCTTCGCCGAATGGCTGCAAAGCGCTGCGGAACCTCTTCCATAAGCGGGATATTCCTGGGTACCAGCAGGTGAGCCGGAGGGTTACCAAACCTTCCCAGGCTCATCAGTGGCCTGGCAGGCCCCAGGGTTTTCGCTTTTACAAATCCTTTGATAGTTTTCCCGGCGGCCATCCAGCCCCAGGGATGGTTTACGGCATTAAATTCTTCGCCAGGCCCGACCACATAATATGTACGCAGGGTTACCGGTATCGGGCTGTAGGCGGTTTCCTGAAAAACATCCCATGCCTCCCCGCTATTTATCTGTTGCTCTGTCGGGCCATCACCCTGCAGGACAAAACCGGTTCGTACAGTATGTTGGGCCACCGGCCTGAATTCGGCAAAATTCCAAACCACAGCCGATACCACATTAGTACCCGTATTGAGGTAGGGCGCCAGGTCCAGGCTTTCGAATCGCCAGTGGCGGGCGTCGCCACGGGCGGGCCCTCCTGTTATATAATTACCGTTTACATAGAGTTTATAGCGGTTATCTGCAGATACATGTACCACAAACTGCCCCGGTTTAGATTCCAGGTTAAACTCCCTTTTAAAGAGGTAAACCCCAAATTCGTCGCCTTCTGTTTCAGGGTGGCTAATCCATTGGGCATCCCAGCTTGTTTCCAGTGCCTTGTTATATTGTTCCGTTTGTTGTGCAAAAAGGCAGCCAAGGCTCAATATGATGCATAGCAAGGTTGTTCGTACTGCATTCATAGGTTTCTCATTATTTATATTAGCGGAGGCTTTCTTACCCCCTAAATTAAAAAGTTCCTGCCATAATGGAGCCGGAACAACCGGATAACTCATTTATTGGCCGGATTGCTTCAGCAATCGTACTTCGCCCAGCAAACCGGCAGGTAACAACTCCCCATTTGCCTGGTAGAAGGGCATGGTAGTGAACGTAATCTTCTCCCCAACTCCAGGCTGGGCATCCCCGATAAATCGGCTGACCCAGGTATTCGTCACGGCGACTTCCAGACGGTTTTCTCCTTCCTGTACGGCTTCACTTATCTCAATCCTGTACGGCCTTTTCCAAAGGGTACCTACTTCTTTGCCGTTCAGGCGAACCCCGGCAATGTTATTCACTTCACCAAGGTCCAGAATTAGCGTTTCCCCCTCAGAAAGGTCGGGTGCCGTAAAACTATTGGTATAGGTAGCCCTTCCGGAGAAGTAACGTATCCCCGGGTCCTGATGTTCGCGCCAGGACTGCAGTTCCTGTAGCACGACGTTTTCAGGTGCCCCCCGGTTTTTTTCAAATTCCAGATTCCACGGTCCTTCCAGGGTTAGAAGCACCCTCTCCCCGATTTCAGGCAACTTCAGGGAATCTGTTTCGGCATTCCCGGAAAATACCAGGAATACCGCCCCCCGGGATTCCAGTTCGAGGGTGACTTCAGTACGGCCATTGGCAATCCTGTAAGAAACCTGGGGAATATCCCCGGTTGTAAAAACAATAATACATTTATTTCCAGGCTTTTCCATTCTGTACTGTTCTGCCCCCGAGTATCAAAGAGAAACGAAAGCATTCCTCAGAGGGAGTTTCTCGGGATGACATAGAATGGGTTCTCGATGCGTTCGCGTTGGTTCTTCAGGACGAGCCTTGCGGCCTGTTCCCCCAACTGCCTGAAATCCGTGGAAATTACTGTGATTCCGTCCAAAAGAACCTCCTTTAGTAAGGTGTCGTTATAGGAAATAATACCGACATCCCTCCCTGGTTTCAGGTTTGCCTGCTTAATTTTTTTTATCAGGGTTACCAGGTCGTCCTCTCTTAAATTAATATAGGCGGTTTGTTTGCTGATCACTTCCGTTTCCATTCTATCAACGATCTCAAATTCATAGGCAAATTCCCCGCAAAAACGGATGAACCCTTTTTTAATCTCTTTTGGCTGGTAACTTTCCGGGCTAAAGAGCAGTTTCAATCCACGATATTTTTTCAACATTGGATTCAGCTCCTGCAATGCCATATAGATATTCTTTTCAAAATCCTGGTATACCGCCGGCACCTCGTCTCCAAGGCCATCAATCTTTTTATCCAGGACGAGTAGTTTCTTCATGGGCACTTCCTTTTGAAGAAAATCTTTCAGCCCCTCCCCTCCTTCATCAAAATGAGCGATGATCACATAATGGCTGTAATCCCGGTATTTGGCTGCTGTGACAAGTTCTTTGAAATGCCGGTAATTGTTTTCGTAAATAAAGAAGTCGATGGTTGCCTGGTTGTCTAAGGAGGCTGCAAAGGCATCGTAAATAACCTTCTTGTGGGCACTCAGCTTATTAAATAGCAGAAATACCCTGGCTTTCAGTGCCAGGCAATCCTTTTTAATATAATACCCTTTCCCCGGTACGGATTCTATAACCCTCATTTTTTTAAGATGGTCGTAGGCGCGAACAATGGTATCCCTTGAAATATCGAACTCTACCAGCAATTGGTTTACGGAGGGCAATTTATCATCCATCCGAACTTCCCGGCTTTCTATTCCAGTAAGAATGGAGTTGATGATCTGCTGGTATTTAGGTACCTTGGATTGTTCGTTTATGGTGATCAGGGATAACATGCGGTTTCTGGTTAAAGAACCTAACAGTACAGAACGGGTTAGTGCAACAGCTTTCTTAAATTCGTTTTGTGATCAGTGAAAATAATCAAAATGAGTACAAAAACATTTAAATACGTAGATTATCTCTGGGATGACAAGGAGGCCGCCAAATGTGGCGATGACCAGGTTGCCCTTTTTCTATACCGTTCCAATATTTTGGGTAAAGACTTGCGCATTACCAATTACGGAGGCGGAAATACAAGTTGTAAAACCATTGAAAAAGACCCGCTGACTAACCGGGAAATGGAAGTGATGTGGATCAAGGGTTCCGGAGGTGATATAGGCACCCTGACCCGTGCAGGAATCGCGGGCCTGTATACCAACCGGCTCCGGGATCTCAAAAATGTATATAAAGGCCTGCAAGATGAAGACAGGATGGTGGGGTTGTTCAACCACTGCATTTTTGACCTGGACAGCAAGGCACCTTCCATAGATACTCCGTTGCATGGCCTGTTACCTTTTAAACATATAGACCACCTGCATCCGGATGCCCTCATCGCCGTAGCAGCCGCCAAAGGCAGCGAAAAGGTCACCAAAGAGATCTGGGGCGATACCATGGGTTGGGTTCCCTGGCAGCGGCCCGGTTTCGACCTTGGCCTGCAGCTTGAAAAATGCCTGGATGAAAACCCCGGCATCCGGGGCATTGTCCTTGGCAGTCATGGGCTCTTCACCTGGGGAGATACCTCCTATGAATGCTATATGAATAGCTTGGAAGTGATTGAAACGGCCTCTGATTACATCACCAGGAAAATCAAGGATAAGGGTTCCGTTTTCGGGGGGGAAAAAGTAAGGTCGTTACCTGAAAAAGAGCGCCGGGAAAGAGCCGCCCGGCTTATGACCCTGCTTAGGGGGCTATGTTCCTCTGAAAAGCGGATGATCGGGCATTTTTCAGACAGCCCGACCGTCCTGGAATTCATAAACAGTAAGGATCTTGAAAAACTGGCTCCTATGGGCACTTCCTGTCCGGACCACTTCCTGCGTACCAAGATCCGGCCATTGGTATTAAACCTTGACCCCACCACAGACCTGACCGATACTCAGGAGGTGTTGAACCAATTGCAACCAGCATTCGGGGAATATCGGGAGGAGTACAAAACCTATTATGAAACCTGCAAACACGACAACAGCCCGGCCATGCGCGATCCAAACCCGGTGATCATCCTGTATCCGGGTGTTGGCATGTTCAGTTTTTCCAAAGACAAGCAGACGACCCGGGTAGCCAGTGAGTTTTACATCAACGCCATCAATGTGATGCGGGGAGCTGAAGCTATAAGCTCATACACAGCCCTCTCCCGCCAGGAAGCGTTTGACATTGAATATTGGCTGCTGGAAGAAGCCAAATTACAACGTATGCCCAAACCCAGGCCGTTGTCAGGTAAAATAGCCCTGGTAACCGGGGCCGGGGGTGGTATCGGCAAGGCTATTTCCGATAAGCTGGCAGAAGAGGGGGCCAATGTGGTCCTGACCGATATTGCAGAAGAACGATTAAAGGATGCCGTGTCCGGTTATAAAAAGGATGTGGCTGCTTATGCGGTTTGCGATGTAACCCGCGCTGCTTCCATTGCGAAGGCTTATAAAAAAGCCTGCCTGGAATTCGGAGGGATAGACATTGTGGTACATAGCGCCGGCCTGGCCATCTCCAA